>NZ_JACHDI010000042.1:0-43864 GCF_014201025.1 Paraburkholderia sp. MM5384-R2 | reverse complement strand
TATCTCACGATGTTCAAGGAGACGTTCTAACACTCATCCTATTTGATACTGAGACAAACAGCTCCCCTGAAATCCGAATACAGCGGGACGTAACATCATTCCGCAAATGAGAGAGCAGAAAAGCGGCAGCATCGTCTGTATGTCATCCGTTTCCGCGCAACGCGGCGGCGGCATCTTCGGAGGTCCCCACTACAGCGCCGCCAAAGCAGGTGTGCTCGGTCTCGCTCGCGCGATGGCGCGGGAACTCGGCCCGGACAACATCCGCGTGAACTCGATCACCCCAGGTCTCATTCAGACCGACATCACAGGCGACAAGCTCACGACGGAGATGCGCGCCGACGTCATTAAGGGCATTCCACTCGGCCGGCTTGGCGATGCGGCGGACGTCGCGAAGGCGTGCCTGTTCCTCGCGAGCGACCTGTCGACTTACCTCACGGGCATCACGCTCGACGTCAACGGCGGCATGTTGATTCACTAAGAAAGACATTCGCCGCGATCGCGGCGGATGAGTCAACGCACCCGGGGAAAAAGCCGGGGCGATATGGCAGGAGACAAGCATGAAAACGAAGTCCACTGCGCCGTCAATGACGGGCGATGTCACGTCGTTCGCCGATCCGGCGAGCTTCGAATCAAAAACGTATGCGAAAGTCGGACGGCGCCTGATACCGTTCCTGATGCTGTGCTATCTGGGCGCTTATCTCGATCGTGTCAACGTGGGCTTTGCGAAACTGCAGATGCTCAACGACCTGCAATTCAGCGAAACCGTGTATGGCGTCGGTGCCGGGATTTTCTTTCTCGGTTATTTCCTCTTTGAGGTGCCGAGTAATCTCTTATTGCATCGGGTGGGCGCACGTAACTGGCTCGCTCGCATCATGCTGACGTGGGCGGTCATTTCCGCCTGCTTCGTCTTCGTGAAGTCGCCAACCAGCTTCTATGTACTCCGCTTTCTATTGGGCGTAGCCGAGGCAGGATTCGCACCTGGTGTCATACTGTATCTGACCTACTGGTTTCCCGCGGCACGACGCGCGAAGGCACTGTCCTTGTTCTTCATGGCAATTCCCCTTGCAGGGATCCTCGGCGGACCGCTGTCCGGTTTCATCCTGCATGCGTTCCAGGGGGTACATGGCCTGGCCGGCTGGAAATGGTTGTTCGTCCTCGAAGCTGCGCCATCGCTTGTCCTCGGCGTTGCTATCCTGTTTTATCTTGACAACGGTATCGCCGCTGCCAAGTGGCTCACTGATGCGGAAAAGGCGCTCCTCTCACGCAACGTGGCGAACGACAACGCCCACACTGTCGCCCATGTGTCGATCAGGTCATTCATCGGCGATCGTCGGTTGTGGTTGATGGCTGCCATCTACTTCTGCGTCGTGCTCGGTCAGTATGGCCTGACATTCTGGCTGCCGACGATCATCCGCAGGTCGGGCGTTGCCGACCCGTTGTGGGTAGGTATCTTCACTGCCATTCCGTACCTCTGCGCCATCATTGCGCTGCCGCTGGTGGGAGCAAGCGCTGACCGCCATCGCGAACGGCGTCTGCATCTTGCAATCCCGATGCTGGTGTCGGCTGCAGGCTTTGCCACGCTTCCGATGCTGGGCGGTGTAGGTGCGTCGCTGGTGTGTGTCAGCGTGGCCGCCGCCGGCATCCTCGCTTCTTCCTCGCAATTCTGGTCGCTGCCGACCGCGCTTCTCGGTGGCATGTCCGCCGCAGCTGGTATCGCTGCAGTGAACTGCTTCGCTAATCTCGCAGGCTTCTTCTCACCGGCCATCGTCGGCTGGTTGAACGACCTGACTGGTAAGTCGACGGCCGGACTCATCTTCATCTCCGTCGCAATTGTCATCGGTGCCGGGCTTGTTTTCCTCGTGCCAGCCAAAACCGTCAATCGCTGACACCGTTCGCAGCAAAGACTCACTTTTTGATTCAAGGAGACATCATGAACAGTCTGTCATCAGACGCGGTGACGCTCGCTGAGCGCGCCTATCGGATTCGTAGAAACGCCTTGTTAATGGGCGAAGTGCAGGGCCAGGGCTATATCGGCCAGGCACTCGATATCGCCGATGTACTCGCGGTTTCCTACTTCGGCGCAATGAGCTATAGGGCCGACGATCCCGAATGGGAAGGCCGCGACCGCTTCCTGTTGTCTAACGGCCACTATGCAATCGCGCTTTACGCCGCGCTTTTCGAAGCGGGCTTCCTGCCACCGGAAGAACTCGAAACCTACGGCAGCGACGACAGCCGGTTGCCGATGTCCGGCATGGCGAGCTACACGCCCGGCATGGAGATGTCCGGCGGCTCGCTCGGCCACGGTCTCACGATCGCGGTGGGTCGCTGTCTGGGACTGAAGCGCAAGGGCTCAAATGCGTTCGTCTACACGCTCTTCTCAGACGGCGAACTCGACGAAGGCGCGATCTGGGAGGGTCTTATGTCGGCCGCTCACTGGAAGCTCGACAACCTGATCGCCATGGTCGACGTCAACAACCAGCAAGCCGACGGCCCCTCCTCGAAGATCATGGCGTTCGAGCCGCTCGTCGAGAAGCTCGAAGCATTTGGCTGGTTCACACAGCGCGTGGACGGCAACGACATTGACGCAGTGAAGGCGGCCTTCGATGCTGCACGCAATCATCCGAAAGAGCAGCCCCGGATTATCGTTTGCGATACCCGCATGGGCTGCGGCGTGCCGTTCCTCGAAGAACGGGAAAAGAACCATTTCATCCGCGTCGATGCCCATGAGTGGCAACTGGCGCTCGCAGCACTCGAAGCAGGGAGACAAGCATGAGCGACACCACTCTCACCACGAAGCCGCGCCTGAAGACCTCGGCGATGATCGCTTCTATCGCCGGCGAAGGACAAGTCACGCGTTCCGCGCCGTTCGGTCATGCATTGGCCCAACTGGCGCGGGTGAAGAAGAACGTGGTCGGCATGACGGCCGACCTCGGCAAGTACACCGACCTGCATATCTTTGGGAAGGAGTTTCCAGACCGCTACTATCAGATGGGCATGGCCGAGCAGTTGCTGATGGGCGCGGCCGCCGGTATGGCGCATGAAGGCGCCCAGCCGTTCGTCACGACGTATGCCGTGTTCGCGACCCGCCGTGCGTATGACTTCATGCACCAGGCCATCGCCGAGGACAACCTCGACGTGAAGATCATCTGCGCGCTGCCAGGTCTCACGACCGGCTATGGTCCGAGCCACCAGGCGGCCGAGGATCTTGCACTCATGCGCGCGATGCCGAACATGACGGTCATCGATCCGTGCGATGCGCTCGATACCGAGCAGATGGTCCCCGCCATCGCCGCGCATAACGGCCCGGTGTATGCGCGTCTGCTGCGTGGCAATGTTCCGGCCGTGCTCGATGAATATGACTATCAGTTCGAACTGGGCAAGGCGAAGCTACTTCGCGACGGCGCCGAGGTGCTGATCGTCTCGTCTGGCATCATGACCATGCGCTCGCTGGAGGTGGCGAAGTTGCTGGAAGCGGACAACGTGGGCGTTGGCGTGTTGCACGTGCCAACGATCAAGCCGCTCGACACCGAGACGATCTTGCGCGAGGCCCGACGGACGGGCCGGATGGTTGTGGTCGCCGAGAATCATTCCGTGATCGGCGGCCTTGGCGAAGCGGTCGCAACTACGCTGCTCACGGCGGGCGTCACGCCGACGTACCGTCAAATCGCCCTCCCCGATGAATTTCTTGGTGCGGGCGCGCTGCCGACTTTGCACGATCGCTATGGCATCTCGACCAACGTCATGGCAGATACCATCAAGGGCTGGCTTGGATGAGCCCACGCTGTCATCCAGACGCTGCAGCACGGCGGACATCGCTCCGCCTGCGTGTGGAATGGGTCGTCCGCTAGCTTGAGCGGGAACGGTGCGTCAGTTCAGTCGACGCACCGCTACCGAAACAAGCAGAACGCCGACATTTGTTAAGCAAAGCCTGGACGACTGAACAAGACGTTTGATCGGCCGCTTACTGCCTGTCTTCGGCCCCTCAGAATGAGCGAGTGACTGACAGCAACGGGTCGGGCTGCGTCAGTCCGCTCTTCAAACTCATCGCTGGAAAGCGGCCCGTGGAATTCCGCAGCCTGGAAGCGGCCACTCGGCACTGCGTACCCCCGACCCGAAGCGGACGGTCACCGGTCGGGTTCCCTTCAATAGTAGTCCGGTCATCCCGCAGCGACGGATCCTACTCAGCTTGCTGCACTTCAACGTACAATTTGCCAGTTTTTTGTTGTGGCAGTTCATCTGCTGCGACTTGATAGCTAACCTCGAACGAACGGATATCCGCTTGGGTGCTCATTACAATCGTGAACGATCTGAATGAATTCTGAAACCCTTGTTGAATCTTGTCAGCTCGGAAAACCATGGATTTATGGTCGTCATCGATACGTGGCGGCCTCTTCAAAAACGACGTATCGAGCTGTTGGGCGTGTAATATCCCAACGTTATCGATCCCATGAGGCGCCAGAGGCGGAGGTGCCGGTTGATCTGGTGCTTTTGGCAAATCATCATCTTCGTAGACCAGAACACCTTCCGGAAATGTGACTTTTGCCCATACATCTGTCGCAGGTCGTGTCCCTTGGTTCGCAACGGCAAGCCGAAAACTCACAGCTCGCTGTCGAAGCAACCTGTACTCTTTGAGCTGTTCGAGGTACGTCTTATAACTACCGTAGTACCATTGCACGCGCTTGTTGTACCCCTCGAGTTCTTCCTCTGTCCATTCTCTAAATGGCTTAACGCGCCCACGCTGGAATATATCAATTGGCTGCGAACGAAAGAGTTCAAACGGCGACGCTGGGTCTTTCTGTTGCGCCTTTGTTCTTAACGGCGTCTTGGTCATGACGTCAGCTAACGACGGCACATCGTCCAGTTGCACCTCTTGCTGAACGACCAAGACTTTCGGGATGTCTTCGGTTACCTCAACTGACAGCGCTGGCATTGGGTTGCGAAGCAACTGGTCTTCTCTCGGCGCTGCCAGATTCGTCGTGAGCGCAGCAACAAGCTGTTTAACAAGATTCTTTCGAATCTTTTCGATAGTCGGATCCTTTGCACTATCGAGGCGATAGGTAATCGCACCACGCCGGTGCCGCAAGTCGAATGGCAGTTCCTCTGGTTTACCGCCAAAGGCCAGGTTAGCAACGGTAATGACGCGCTGCGGGCCTGCTTCACGGATGGCATAACCCAGCTCGAGCATGACATTGGGATTTGGGATCTTCTTCGTCGCCGTACCTGCCGTGATCTCGGCAATCGGAGTGATATCGGCAACGAATATTTGACAGTCATCGATTTTCCTGAAGATCGTGGACACGATTTCGACCAGTCCTGCTTCGCCCTTGGTGTCATGGTCCAGTTCGAGACGATCAGCAATCTCGAGTTGAAGCTCCTCGGCAACCTTTTCTAAGGCCTGAGCAAGCGCTTCCTTGATGAAGTCTTTGGTAGTTGCGGCGGGAAGGTCGCTCTGCCACGACCAGAAAACGGTTTTGCTCATAAATTCATGCTGACGGTTAAGCTGACGATTGAACTGAAGATTCTACCAAACACCAGCTATGCCTCACCTCCACGAGCAAGCCATTGCCGGTTCTCCTCAATCCTCAATATTGGCATTGGGCGGGAATCCCAGCCTGCAAGACAAGCCAAGCGCGCCTCTCGTTCCCAAGGTGATCTCGACGCGCCCGGCGACCGAAAAAACACGATGGACGTGGGTGCATGGCAGGGCCTGCTGGCCCCCAAGCGAACGACGGATGTCATCGTCACCAAGCTGGGTGCCGCGCTCCAGAAGGCACTGGGCGACCCGGCGTGCGCGGACGCCTGTCCGTGCAGGTTCACCTGCTGTTTCGACATCCTCTGCATTTTGAACGTCTGCTTTGGAGCCCCACGCCCACTGACTGCTTTTGGCCGACCAGAGCCCGACGGCCGCGCGCGTTGAACATCTGGGGCATGCGTATCATGCAAAAGGCATAGCCCGACCCATTGCGGTCCTGCGCCGCCGCGCTATGTCAGGGGCGGCTTTAAATGTCGAACGGTAAATCGGCCATGGAGACTCAGCGGAATGAGGTCGGGCAATCTGTGACTGCCAGCGACAATCTTGCACGAATGTCCGGCCGTGAGGTTCGGTTTTTCTATCGGCGCGGCCCTTTGCAGCAATTTGATGAAGCACGGTCTCCAAGTCGCGTGTGTGTGGCTGGCCCGTTCTCAGCGTCTGGTATCGGAACGAGCTTGTGTGCTTGGTGCTACACCGCGATAGCGTCAATTACGAGATGTACACAGTGTCGGCAATGAGGGTTTGCAAACAGTTTCTAGGCGCGATTTCCGACAATCTTTGGTCGATACACAAGTCCCACCCAGGGGCATTAATGGAGCGATATGAGCGAGAGAACTGTTGGCGACGCGATCAAGATCGCGATAATTGCTGCAATTACCGTTTTGATTTGCGAGGCGATCTGGATTTACAACAGCCCGTTTCAAACCTGCTTACGAGCGCACCCGGAGAACAACTACCAAGCGAATTATTGCGCTCGCGCTGTGAGCGGCGGCAATATGTAAGCTTGTTGAGTAGATCAACCGTCCGAATGTCCTCGGGACACACGGGACGACCGTCGCATTCTGGCCGGGTTGAGGCAGTGCCACCGGTAATTCGCTCGCCGGAGACCGGCCATTGAGGAAGGGCGAACGAGCCCTTGGTTATTCAGATTGGAGGGCGACCTCGACCGGCGGCTCATGGCCGACGACCGCCTCACGCAAGCGGCATGACTGCTTGAGGCCCATGAGGCAGCGATCGGCAGGACGCGACCCAACGCGGACAACCAGTGGCCCTGTTGGTCGATGTCCATTCTTTGAGTACAAGGGTCATTGAAGACTCCCTTCAGCCTCCGTTACGCCGCCATTTTCTTCGCTCGATTAAACGGAGCCTGGAGCAGAGACTACACCGGACAGTGTCCGAAACGATCATGCGAGATCAACGGTACGCACGAACTTCAGCAGTTGATCGCTGACATCGGCGGCGGCCTCATGCTGAACCCAATGCCCCACGTTATCGAGTTCGAGTCCTCCTACAAGGCCTGGTAAGCCGGCGCGAAGGTCGTCGAGGCTGAGCGGATATAGCTCTTTCAGACCGTCTGCCTTGCCCCACATAAAAAAAGACGGCTGAACGATCTTCGCGCCCTTCCACGGAGCGGACAAGGCGAAATACGGCTCCGCCGCGCGGTAGTAATTCAACCCTCCGTGAAAACCGGTACGCTGAAATTCCGCGATGTTATGCGCGACATAGTCCGTTGGCGCCCACGAAGGCAACGGTCCAGGGGCAGCACGATGAAGGCTTCGAGCCGGATCCATTAGACTCCACTGCTGGCCAGCTGGCGCGGTACCTGACGCCCAATACAGAATGCCGGGAACGGTCACCGCTGCGTTGGCCCAGATTTCGTCGGCGTCGGCCCGAATCTGCTCGAACATATAGAACTTGTCTTGAAGCCCCGCCTTGCGCATCCTGTCGAAAACACTGACGTCTCCGCGCGGCACGAAAGGGACGCTGAGGCAGAACACCGCCGCGAACCTGTCCGGGCGCATCAGCCCCGCGTTCCATGCATGGGTCGCCCCCCAGTCATGTCCGACGAGGACGGCCCGGGGAATCGCTAACGCATCGAGCAGGCCAATCAGATCGCCTGCCGTGTGCAACGGTGTGTAGAGGCTTGCGTCGGCTGGAGCCGAGCTTCGTCCATAACCGCGCATATCCGGGGCAATCGCACGAAAACCCGCCGACGCAATGGCCTTCATCTGCCGCCGCCACGTATAGGCGGTGTCCGGGAAACCGTGACAGAACAGCACGGCCGGTCCCTCCCCTTGCTCCGTCACATGCAAGGTAATGCCGTTGGTCGCAATGTCGTATTGTTTGATGCCATTGCTGTCGGAGGCGCTCATGTCATTCCACTCCTTTAGTCGATGTGCAGGACTCTATGCGGGTCAATATTCGTTCGTCATGGCTACGACAGCGCCTTCGCCTCGAGCCAGGCGCGGATGGCCTGGACCAGTTCAGCCTTGCGTTCGAGCGGAAGCCAGTGGCCCGCGTCCAGCGTCGCTACCGCCATATCCGTGCAGGCGTCTCGCATGGGCTCGCCGAGAACGCTGCGCGTGATGTCGCAGATGCCATCGAATTCGCCGTTCACGAACAGCACGGGCTGACTCAGGCGGCCGCTGTCGGGCGCAGTTCGAGCGTAGGCGATGTTGACATCATCGTTCAGATACCAGGCGTTACCAGGACGAAACCCGGTCACACGGAACGCATCGACCAGCGCGTCGAAGTCGGCCGTCGGCCAGAGCGTCTCGTCCGGCGCCACCGTCGGCGCACGACGTGCCGAGCCGAACCAGCCGCCATTGCGCGAAACCAGCGCGGAGCGATAGACGCGGCCCACCGACTTCGGGTCTCCAGACCGGTAGATCGCCGCCAGTGTCGCTGGTATGTCGGCATTGAAGTCGGTAACGGTCTGGTCGAAATGCGTCAGATAGAAACGGTAGTAGTCCCATTGCCCGTCCGGATACTGGTCGTCGGGATAGAGCGTCCGGTCGACCAGCGGCAGCAGACTGCGCAACCCGAAGCTCTCGGGCATATACGGAACGGAGACGAACACGATGGCGCGGCTGCGCTTCGCGTGATGCGCAGCGAGCGCCCCGGCCACCGGGCTTCCCAGGTCGTGGCCGACCCATATGGCCGGACTCCCGCCCAGATGGTCATGAAGTTCGACCATGTCGTCAACGATCTCTTTGAGCGCATAGGCATCGGGCGCGCCCGGAGTCGACGAGCCGCCGTATCCGCGCATGTCCGGCGCAATGCAGCGCCAGCCCGCCGACGCAAAAGCTTCGATCTGCGCGCGCCACATCAGACCGACCCCGGGCCAGCCGTGCAGGAAGATCATCAATGGCCCGTCGGCGGGGCCGGCCTCCCAATAGCGTGTGGAATGACGGGGTGAGGCGAAGGTGTGGGCGAGCATGGCAGGAACATTCTCCGATGGACGGTCGTCGGCGGGCGCGGTCTTTGAATTCCACTTGCAGCGTGCATTCGCGAACGCAGCCACACCCGCTTGCCGGCTACGTTGCGAACGGCATTCCGCAAAAGACTAGTACGGAATTCTCATCTATCGCCGTTGAGGATTATGACTATACTCCAGTTCAGATCCGGTGGCTGAAGCACTCAGCACCTTCCCAATTAATGAATTGAGCGGAGCTTTCAAATGGCTTTTCGTAAATTTTTTATCGCAGGCGCGACTGGTGATACGGGCGGAGCAGCGACAGATGCCCTTTTGGCTGCAGGCGAACAGGTACGAACCCTGGTGCGACGCGAGGACGCCCGTTCAGAAGGGCTGCGCTCGCGAGGCGTCGAGGTGCTGGTTGGCGACCTCTCGGATATCGACGACGTCGCACGCGCTCTTCAAGGCATCTCATCGGCGTATTTCGTTTATCCGATCGAGGCTGGTGGGATAGCGGCCAGCGCTTCGTTTGCACAGGCCGCCCGCGAGACCGGAATCGAATCGATTGTGAACATGTCGCAGATTTCGGCTCGCCGTGAAGCGAAAAGCCATGCCGCGCGAGACCACTGGATCTCGGAACAGGTGTTCGACTGGGCCGGCACGCCGGTCACACATCTGCGCCCCACGTTCTTCGCTCAATGGTTGACCTACCCGGGTCAAATCGCGTCCATCAAAAAAGACGGGATGCTGCGTCTGCCCTTTGGCGAAGGGCGCCATGCACCGATTGCAGCCGAGGATCAGGGTCGCGTGATTGCCGCGATCCTTCGCGATCCGGCGCCGCACGCGGGCAAGGTCTATCCGCTCTACGGGCCGGTCGAGATGAATCACCATGAGATTGCGGCCGAGATGAGCCAGGCGTTGGGTAGGACGGTCACGTATCAATCGGTCGATCTCGACCTGTTCAAAAAGCGCCTGGATACCGATGCAAAATTCAGTGACACGTTCACGCAGCATCTGCTGTCGGTTGCCGTCGATTACCAGGAAGGCGTTTTCGCCGGCACCAATTCCTTCATTGAGGATTTGACCGGCACTCCGCCGATGACGGTCCAGGCTTTTATCAGGAAGCACGCGGCACGGTTCGCCTGACCGCGATTCCACAGCAGAGAAGACGAACAAAACAGGAGCTTGTCATGCAGTCCTCCCACATCGATGCAGCCAGTGAGATCGCGACCGAGGAATACCTCGCCAATCCCGTCTGGATCGCTCTGAGCGAAGCGCCTCCAGCCTTTATCGAGCGCCGCGAAGGCGGTGCCCGGTATCGCCCGGAATTTGCGCCGTTCGGGGCCGCACGGAATTACTCGGCGCAAAGCGTCTCGCAAGTTGCAGCGATGCTCCAGCCGGGACAGCGCCTATCATTTTTCACGGCGGGCAAGCCGGACTTGCCGTCTGGCTTCGACGTCGCGCGCGAGGCTGTCGCCAATCAGATGGTTGCCGCCAACAGGTTCACCGTATCGTCCGACGAGCGGATCGTGCGACTCGGCGTCGACGACACACCTGATATGTTCCGACTCGCCGAGCTAACGGAACCCGGACCATTCAACGCCCGGACCAACGAACTAGGTCACTTCTTTGGCATCAGGGAGGGCGGCCGGCTGGTGGCGATGGCGGGCGAACGAATGACTGCCGGGAAGTACGTCGAAATTAGCGCCGTGTGCACGCACCCGGAATGGCGTGGCCGAGGGCTGGGCCGGCTGTTGATGGAGCATCTGTCGGCAACAATCCAGGAACGCGACAGAGTGCCGTTCCTTCACGTGTTCACTAATAATCTTTCCGCCGTTCGTCTGTATCGGGAGCTCGGCTTTCGCATTGCCAGGACTTTGCAACTGACGGCAATTGTGAGGTCGTCGGGCGACGCGAGCTAACCGCTGCTGAGGGAGCACCGGGCGAACCGCATTGCCGGTTGACTCACAGCACAATACATCTTTGAGACTGAAAAATGGGGCACTCAAAAGCTGACAAACTGGCCACGCATCAGCGGATTGTGCAGGTCGCCGCATGTCGTTTCCGCGAGCGTGGCATTGATGGGATCAGTGTCGGCGACATCATGAAAGAAGCTGGCTTGACTGTTGGCGGTTTCTACAAGCATTTCGAGTCACGCGATACGCTTGTGACCGAGGCTTTCATCCTGGCGCTGCAGGACATCGAGCATTTCCAGGCCGCGCTCAAGACGGCGCCTGAGCGCGCAATAAGCACATATGTGTCGGAAAGCCATCGGGACAACCTGGGCAGAGGTTGCCCAATTTCAGCGTTAGTCAACGACGTACCGCGCGCGCCCGAGGCAACCCGCGAGGCATTCACTGAACGTGTCAGTGAGATCATCGCTTTGCTCGCACAGTCTTTGCCAGATACAGAAGACGCCCATGCTAAAGCGGTGATGATCTTCAGCACATGCGTGGGTTCGATAGCGCTCGCTCGCGCCGTGAATGACCCGCGTCTGTCGAACAGGATCATCGAAGGAGCGCTGGCGGAGATGCTCAAGATGTACGAATGATGTCGATCAGCGGAAAAGGATAATTCTGGCTTCGACCATAACCCGGTTGAATCCGCCGCGATGTGCGGATGCGCAATCGGGCAACAAGTTCTTCAGGCGCGCCCCCAAAGTCCGGCCTTTTGCTATCCGTACCCTTCGTCAATCCGCACCAGCGCTTCCTCAACCAGCCGTGCGTCATCCTCGGTCTTCGCCATTTCAAGCGCAGTTCGGCCGGCAAACTGCTTGTGCGGCATGACCAGCCACCGGATCGCCTGATCCTGCTCCCGGAAGACGGCTATCGCCTGCGCGACTATTTTCGCGAGACGTGTCGCAAGGAGTAACGTGCCACGGGACTCGTCCTGCTCGCCGAACAGCAGTGGATTCATCTGGTCCACAGTTACCCGCACGTCGGGTCGGGAAACGACGCCCTTCAAGGCTTCAATCACGTTATCCGTTGCGGACGGCGGATCGACCCGCAGCCATGACCCGAGCGTATCGCGGAGACACTGCTGACAAAGGTCAATGCTCAGATGGGCACCGTCGCCAAAAACCGAGCCAAAGCCGCCGCGCCAGTCGAGCGACACTTTTTCATACCACTCCCCCTGGTCATCATCGGGCGACATGCGCTGGCTGCAGCGGTCGCATGTGCAGGCGGCGATCTCCTGCACCATCCTGTCACGGTATTCGCGCATGACCTACTCCCTTTCCCAGCCCGACTTTTTCCAGCCCGGAGGCACGAGACCGAGTTGCTTCGCGGTGGCGACCGGCAGGCGCAACAGCACCTTGCCCGGCCCGCGCTCCAGGTTCCCGAGCATCGTGACTTCAGCGGCTACACCGTCAAGTTCCAGATACACGACGTCCTCTGGCTCAAAAATCTCGGCGTAAAGATCCCAGCCGGGCTGACCGCCCTCTTTCGCCTGATACCGGATGTGGTCCCTGCTGCTCATAAATCGCGGTTCCTTTTGCGAGCGTTTAGCCGACGCGCCACGTGTCACGGGCAGTCGCTTCAGATACCGGACGCAATCCGCAACGTCCATGACATCAGCCTTTTTCTGCCACGCGGCGGTCGCGCGTTCGGACATGTGCCCATCAGATGGAGCTGACACCCGCATCCTGGCATCAGCGATGACCGTTGAGAAAGTCGAACCAGTCCTGCGCGTAAGCGCACCCTTGATCGGGAATGCCCGAACCGGACAGTTTCCGGTCGCAAAGGTCCTGTCGGGTCGGGAAATTCGTCCATGGTTATGCTCCGAATGTTCCGCGGAACCGGCGTGCGGCATCCACGACCGCAACGTGGCGATCAAGCGCATCCTTGGGCGCGATCGGGGCGGTACAACCCTCCTCCACAATCCAGCCGTTGGGAAAGTGAAACCAGGCGGCAATTGTCCACGGGTCCGTGGCGGGTCCGAGCTCTGCCAGAATTTCCCGGATGACCGGCAGCGGCTGATCCCGATCATCGAACTGGTATCGGGCAAAGTACCGCTGACCTTCAGCTTCCACGCCAAAGATCCAGCCGCGTTGCTGCCATCCGGCTACGTCCGCGGGAACGGTGTCTGCCCCGATCCACTCGCCCTCGGCCAGTATTTTCAGGATCGTGTCTTCCCGCTGAACCTGAAGACTGTGGAGGGCTGTAGTCATCGCTGTTCCTGTTTTACGCGTGGCGAGCGCAAAGGCCTTCAGGCGCGCCCGCAACTGTGCGCTGCTCCCGTCAGGCGGCAATGACTGTCGCCGTCTTTTTCGCCGGTTCGCCCTGGTCAGGCGCGCTCCATGTCGGGATGCTCCCTTGAGTCCGTCGTCCTGGGGTCAACCATTTTTTTGCAGGCGATCTCCTCGCGGCAGCGCCCATGCGCATCGCCAGAACGTTTGCGCCGCCTCAGCGCGCCACGGCACAGCTGCTCACAACCGGATCACCAGCGCCGGATCAAACGCCGGGTTTTCCCATTTCAGGTCGGTCGGCGCACCCGCCATCAGACGGTTCGTCGCATAGCCGCGCGGGTTGGCAATCACCCGCGACTGGCCAACGCGATACTCGAACGAGTCATGCACGTGACCGTGAATCCACACGTCGGCCAGCTCGAGCACAGGTCGCAGGTCACTCACGAAGGCAGCGTTGACCGGGTCGTTCGCATAGCGCGGATGCACCGACGGCGGAGCAACGCCGTGATGGGTCACGACGACCGTGCGCCCGTCGAAGGGCTTTGCCAGCTCGGTCCGCAGCCACTTCACTGTCTTTTCGTGCTCGACCAGCGCGTGCTCTGGCCGAAAACGTGTGCCGTCGCCGACGCGGATCACACGATGGTCATGCAGCATCCGCCCGGCCAGCGCCATACTCCGGTCGCGCACGCCACTGAGCGCATAGTCTGTCCAGAGGCAACAACCAAGAAACCGCACATCACCCATGACAAACGTGTCGCGCTCAAGGTAACGAATCGCAGTACCGGCCGCGCGCATACGGATGGAGTTGGCAAGCGTGCCGTACTCCGTGCCATACGCTTCATGGTTGCCATGCACGTAGATGACGGGCACCGGCCAGCGCGCAAACGGCTCAATCGCATCGGCCCCTTTCGCAATGTCGCCCGCGAGCACCAGCACGTCCGCATTCGTCAGCCTGACGGGGTCATGACCCGGGAAACTCTGGTGCACGATTTCCAGATGCAGGTCCGAGGCGATCTGGATACGCATGCCGTCAGCTCGTACCCGCGACATCAACCGTCGGTTTCCGGCGGCCTGCCTTTGACGAACGCGCCGGCGTGGACGGGTAGATGCGCTTTCCGGGAGAGTGTTTCTCCGCGATACCGACAGGCATCGAGAATTCCTCACCCCCTGCTGTCGTGAATCGCGCAAACGAGACCAGCGGATGGTCCTCGTCATAGGCTGCCGTTGCGCCGATGTGAATTTCGCTCAGCGGCTGCAGACTCCATTGTGCCGAGTCCTTGTGCGGCTTCGCGCTCAGCACTGCCGCGCCCCGCACGGTCTGGCCGTCTGCCGTCAGTTGCAGCAGCGTCTTCGCGGCACCAGAGGCGAATTCCACCATGACAACCCGGGGCAGGTCGCGTTTTCCAGCGGCAAATTGCAGGATGAGCACATCTCCACAACCCGCCATCTCGGCAACGGCCCACAACGCCATTCCGTGCCATGCCGGCAGACGGTTCTGGTCAGAAGTCAAAAACATAAGTCTAGATTCCTATCTCTACAGGCCATCCACCACCGCTTTTGAAAACAGCCCGGCGGCCGTGGGTTCGCAGAATGCCGCTTTCAACTTCTGCGCTGAGACGCCGCCGAAGCCGCTATCGCCGCGCTAAAAGGAGTGGTGATGACACGATAATTCATACTCCAGTATGAAGACAAATTATAGCGGTAAAAGGACAGTGCTCCCATTTCACGGGAGCAAATTTGGAAGCAGCGGAAGCCTTCGGAACTGTACTGCGTGCACGCCGGCTTGAGGCAAACCTGACTCAGGAACAGTTGGCATTTGAGGCTGATATTCAACGGGTATATGTAAGCAAGCTGGAATTGGGCCGCGCTCAACCAACACTTGCAATGCTGCTTACTCTGGCCAGGGCACTTGATTGTGCGGCCAGCGAACTGGTTGCTGCTGTCGAGCAACATATCGCGAACGCCCACACGAAAAAGAAATCTGGACTTGAGCCCAGACGCCAGCGCGCTAGGGCAAGCGGGAAGCTTCCAAAATAAGCGTGCGTATTGGGTGAGGTATTCCAGCTAGCGGAACGCATGAGCAGCGCCCTTCCGTGTTGCGCGCCGCCCTTTTCTAATGACGCGAAATTCGTTGTGGTTGCGCCTGCATACCGAATCCCTCACTACCCCGGCTTCCAATGCGTCCCAGGAATCGTCGAGCGTGGGTTTGCGCACCGCATCATGGCTTTCCTTCAGAACATCGCCCCGACGCTTCACAGTGCCTAACATTGCGCCTTGCATCTATGCGTATGCTTTCCGGTGATAAGGGCGTTCTGGGGTGTCCATTTAACCGGAGTTGAGCGTAGACAGGGGCAATGGAAGGTCCCACGCCAGCACCCAATACCCTAGGTTCCTTAGGAGTTTCAGGCTTGGTTCCCGACTGATGCAGGCTGCTGGACTGTGGAATGGCTGCGATGGCCTTGCGGCTTCGTCAGCCCGTCCTGTGGTCATCCGGGAGGATGGCGGAGGCAACGCGGATATCCACCCAGCTTAGAGCGACCTTCCTGAGCCGCCCGCAGAGGCAAATCGCTAACTCCGGTTAAATGGACACCCCAGAGGGCGTTTATCGCGGCGAGGGTTTTTTTAATCACGCAAAAATGGGTTTTCTTGCGTCAGGCCCGTGCGTAATCTAATGTGGAAATCCCGCCCTGCGCCCCGTGCCGCGGGTTTCGGCCCGTCGCCCCGCCCCCGAGACGATCCGCACCACCGTCCTCGCGATGCTCGCCGAAGCGGGCGACGCCGCCCCCGCCTCCGACGCCCGCTTCCGCCGGATCGTGTCGGTGCGCAAGCTGCGCGCGCGCCTGGGCGCCGGCGACCCCGCGACGCTGTCCCGGCACCTGAACGCGATCGAAGCGGAGGTCGTGCAGGCGGGCCTGACCGGCTTCACGGTGCCCGATGTGCCGCCTGACATCTCCAGGCAGATGCGCGCGCTGTGGGAAGCCGCGGTCGCCACCCAGCTCGACGGCATCGTGCAGTTGCGTCGAGAAACGGAAGACCGGATGGACGTCTCGACCGAAGCGCAGCGCAACGCCGGGCTGAAGGTCGAACTGCTGCGGGTCGAACTCACTGACGTGCGCAGCCAGCTCAGTGCGCGCGATGCGGAGCTCGCGGTCGCCCGCGCCGGCGTCGAGGCGACTGAAAAGCGGTGCGCCACCGCCGGGGACGCGGTGGCCACGCTGCGCGTTCAGCTTGAACACGTGGAAGCCGCGGCGGCCGAATCCGGGCGCCAGCACACCCGCGAACTGGCCACCGAACGTGCGCGCTATGACGGCCTGTCCCGACAGCTGCTGCGCGAAACCGCGCACCAGCGCGAGACGTTTCACACCGAACGGCAGCGCCTCGAGGCTGAGATCGCCCGGTCGGCCGAGCGCGTGAGCGCGCTGGAGGCGTTGCGCGAGCGGCTGCTGACGGAACTGGCGGAACAGCGCCAGGCCCAGCAGCAGGCCGCGGCCGAAGCGGCCGCCCTCGTGACGGTCGTGGAGCAGCAACGCCAGACGCTGGCGCTGGTGGGCAGTGCGGCCGCGACCGGCTCCTCCCCGGCCGCCCGACGCCGGGCCCGTCCCGCCGCGAAAACTGCCCACGCCACTCGCGCCAGTCCATCCGGACCAAGGCCGGCCTCCGCGAGGAACGCGCGATGACCCCGTCCGACTGGCTCGATACCGGCTGCCGGCCGCCGCAGCGTCTGCCCGACTCCGTCGACGCCGCGCTCGGGTACCTGGCCCACGCGCTCGGCCACCCGCTGTTTTGCCGCTGGACCCTCACCGCGCTAAAGCGCGGCTGCCCGTCGCTCGCCGACGCAAAGCGCGAGCACCCGGCCGTGTTCGCGGTGCTGCTCGAGCACGACGCCGCGATCGAATACTGGGAGCGCGGACGGCTGCGGGTCGTGCCGGAAGCCGCGGCCCCCTCCGCCGCCACCGTACTCGAGCGCGCCCTGCGCCAGCACCGCCGGCGCTTCCGTCCCGCGGCAGTGGACGAAGCGCAGGCAGACGCCCCGGTCACCCAGTCTGCTGCCGTCCGCCAGGACCTCGCGCCGCTGCCCGCCGGGGTGGAGCCGGCGTGGCTCGCGCGTGCCGGACGTTTTGCGAATCGGGTGCCGCTCACCAACACGCTCGGTGTCGCCGATGACGCACAGGCGGCGAAACTCTTCCTGCGCGAGCGCGCCTCGCACTCCCCGCACACGTTGCGCGCCTACCTGTCCGAACTGCGGCGCATCGCCGCCTGGTGCCGGCGCGAGGGGCTCGGCCCCTTCTCGGATCTCACGCGGCAGGACCTGATCGCGTACCGCGACGCGCTGCAGGCGCCCCGGCAGGACGCAGCAGGCCACGTCACGCGTGCGGCGCCGGCGAGCGTCTCCCGCGCGCTCGCCGCGGTCTCGAGCCTCTTTGCGTGGTGGCACCGCGTGGGCTATCTGACGGTCAATCCGGCCGAGGGACTGGCCGCTGGGCGTCGCGCGCGCATGACGTGGACCCCGCGGTGCGGTTCCTGTCCGCCGCCGCGCTCGCCCATTGCGACGCCGTTGCCGCCGGTGACGCGCCGGCCGGGGTCCCGCCGGTGCTGTGGATGCGGCGCCGCGCGATCTGGACGCTCTACCGTTACGGCGGCGTGCGGCTCGCGGAACTGGTGTGGCATGAGGCACTCGCGTTGCCGCACGTCGAAGTCGACGAGGCCAGGCAGTGGACGTTGCACGTGCTCGGCAAGGGCCAGCGGCTGCGCGCAATCCCGCTGCCCGGCACCTGCCTGCCCGCGCTGCGGGCGTACCGGCGCGCGGTGGGACTGCCGACCGATCCGCCCGCGGAGGAACGCCTGCCACTGATCCACAGCGAGCGCGGCCGCGCGCTGGGCCCGAGCGGACTCTACGACGAGGTCCGGGCGCTCTTCGCGCTGGCCGCGACCCGCGTGCCGGCGGCCGACCGCGCGATGCGCGCGGCGCTGGAGCGGGCCTCCACCCACTGGCTGCGGCACGGCTATGCGCGCACGCTGGTGGTGGACCACGGCGTGCCGTTACCGGTCGCGCAGGCGCTGCCGGGTCACGCGTCGGTGCAGACGACGGCGGCCTATGCACGGACCGGCCAGGCCGAGGCGCGTGCGTTTGTGGAGGGAAGTTTTCCGAAACCACAAAACCTTGGATGACACGGTCGAAGGGAGCGCCAAGTTCATCGCGCGTCCGCTACTCGTGCCTTTGCGGATGTTCGAGAAGGCTCGCTTTTGTATCATCCCAAGGCTGCTTCAGTCGGGCATGTTGTCTTATAGATCTCAATATCAAGGCCCGATCTCTACGTTCTTTAGCTTTCAGTTAAGATGCTTTACCCGCTCGACGGCGCGCGGCACGCCATCGACCGCAATGCATCAAACGCGTCACGCAGTTCATATTTGCGCTAGGGCGCGTCGCCGTTCATCGGCGTCAGATTCGGTGCCGCGAAACTCCATTTCTCATCCGACACATCAGTCGAATACCCTTTGCGGTCTGTTCTTTTAATCTCGCCAGGATAGCAGGTCTCGATCTCAGTTCCTAACACGCGAAGGTCGACTCACTTCAGAAAGGTGCTGCCACTGTGGTCGCGTTTCTCGCAGCGGTCAATCGCCTTGGTAGACCGACAAGGCGCCGATCCGCGACCTTTGGTCGCTCGACATAAACGCTCAATCTTGGTTTCTGTCCCAGCAGGATGACCTCATGCCGTGCACGGGTGACTGCGGTATAGACAAGGCTCCTGTCGATCATCCTGCTGCGCGAAGGAAGACAGACGACTACTCGCTTCCATTGAGACCCCTGGCTCTTATGGACGGTTAACGCGTAACCAAGCTCGATGCTTTCGAGCAGGCTCGCATCGAGCCTACGCACATTTCCGTCGTCCCATTCAACCTTTCCGACTGTGTCTGAGCCAACGTGGACGCTCACTAGCCGCCCCATCGAACCGTTCTGGATTCCGAGGTCCCAGTGGTTCCTGGTGCAGATCACCAGGTCACCTTCCCTGAGTCCCGCGGCTTCAAAGCAGTCGAACTCGTCATTCCAGGTCTGAACCTCGCTGCGCCCAGCCGAAAGGGCCCTCTGGATTATCTGGTTGATCGTTAGCGTGATCTGCCGGGTGGCACTCAGCACAACCGTGTCGTCTGGATCCTGCAGGTACAACTCCGCGGCAGTCGCGGCCATAGCATTGTCGGAGACGTCAAGCAAACGCACGCTGCCGTGATCGCCAAATTCGGGGAGTACCCCATCGCGGATCATGTTCGCAGCCTGTGCGATTTCGCTTCCAAATCGCTTGGCCACCTTCAATTCAACGTGCGGCACCATCCCCGTGGTCAGGCAGTGGAGAATCAGGCCGGGGCCGACGGGCGGCAACTGGTGCGGATCGCCAATAAGCACGATCTTCACCTCCTCATCGAGCTTCCGCGCAAGTGCGGAGAAGGAGATCAGATCGACCATGCTGGCCTCGTCGATCAGAACGGCCATCGGCTGCTCCTTGCCAGCCTTGGAGGCGCCTTCCTCGTTGAGCTTCTTGATGAGCGAAGCCAGTGTCATCGCAGGTCGGCCCGTACTCTCCTGCATGCGCCTGACAGCCTTGCCCGCGAGCGCTGACTGCACAACGCCGTATCCCTGTTCGTCAAGCACCGCACAAACGGCTTTCAGGACTGTAGTCTTGCCGCACCCCGCGCCACCGGTAATCACGATGAAGTGGTGGTCGGCCACCAGATGTACGGCTGCGCGTTGTTCGTCGTTGAGTCGGAAGCCGTTACCTTCCTTCGTCTCGTAGTCCTCAATGACCGCCTCAACATGGCAACGTGGACTATGCAGACCGGTGCGCGCGGTAATACAGTCAACGACCGTGTTCTCCAGGACCGACGCGCCAAGACTGTATGCATTCCCCTGCGAGTCGAAGAGGAGTCGGCCCGACCTTTCGCAATGCGAGATTGCCGCGTCAATGAGATCCATCGCGCGAGAGTCGATCAGCAGAAGTTGCTTCACCCCGGCAATGAGGTCATTGAGAGGAACGAACGTGTCACCCAGACTGAATCTTCGATAGACAATCTCCTCAACCGCCGCGGCGAGTCGACGTGGGTCATCAGGCCGAATGCACAGGTGGTCCTTGGCAAGGGCGTCAACCTCACTCCACCCGGCAGCGAAGCTCAGCAGCCGGTACGGATTCTCGTTGATCTTTTCAACCGTTTGCGTGCCAAAGTACCCGACGATGCGACGACCGATGACAAGCCCCACACCGTTTACCTGAAGCCATTGCAACGTTTTGCTCAGGCCCTCTTCGCGCCATCCTTCAATCAGTACACGCCCCTTCTGGGGTGTCACCACATCGGCAAGTGCGTGATAGTCGCCCTCATCGAGCACACTAAACAGTCGTGAATTGAACGTCTCCCACAGGCGCTGTGCGGTTACCTCGCCCACGCCTTCAAAGCGCGGGTTGCGCACCAGGTAGTCGACGACGTGCAGCCCCGAGGGCATCATCAGGAGCGCGTCGCCGGGCCTGACCTCAATCTGGTCCTCCGTAACTTCAAAGCCGGCCACGTTGACGTAGCGCCGGCTGTTGACGGCGCCTGTGACCTGCCACCACTGACCCGGCTGAACCTTGATCCCCACGCCTTTGGACTGCAAACGGGCCACCACTTCGAGATGAGTGTCGACGATCTCCCCGGCGTCGCTGATGACTTGTCCCCGGAAAATCACACCGTTACGGTTCTGCGCCCGTACCGACAGGACGCGAAGCAGCATTCGCTGCGGCGCGGAATTTACCAAGGCACCCTCCCGCTCGTATGCAGGACCTCTGCCATCACTGTGTACTGCTCCAGTTGCGCGCGCAGTTCGCGATTCTCAGCTTTGAGCGCCGCGTTCTCCTCCTGAATCTGCTTGATGCGTGCATCATCACTCGCAGCTGACCGCCTGGGTTGGCGCGGGATCACCTCCGGGGGCTGCACTGCCCTGGACTTGAGGATACCGTCACTCTCGAGTTGTCGCTGCAGTGCCGGCAACAGCGTGTCCCGGATGGCAGGATTGGTATAGAAGACGTCGCGCTTCAGCCCGCACTCACTCGCTATGCGGGAGATGTTAAGCGTGCCTTGATAAATAAATGGCTTATAGTCCTCGACCTCGTCCTGCCATGCCAGGAATTTCTTAACGTTGGCCTCGCCGTCCATCACCCCATTGGTCCCTTTGCCTGAACCAACCTCCGCAAGTTTGCTCACGTCCTTGTCAGTCATGCCGCGCCTCCTGCACTCTTGGATCCGGAGACCTTCGGGACGCACTCCCAAAATCCCACGCTCGTCGCACGGCAGAGGTGCAGCAATGGATTGCTACACCATCCCCACAAAGCGTGCGCGCTGCGCTAGCTTCAAGGGCTTTCGCGGCGTAATTGGTCGCCGTCCAGCCTCGCGGGCTCCTTCCATCTATTCCGCGTTTCTAAATCCTGTTTCCGGTACAACTGGACTCGCTCGTCATCCAGCCTTCACTTGCCTGGTGCGGAGTTGCCCATACCATTATTCGCGGCCTTCCGGCTGCGGCGCGCCTTCACTTCCCCAACCGACGTAACAGTTTCACGACCGAGCTCCGACCTCGTGGCCCCCAACCGGCTCAAAGGGGTCCGTGTGTCCAGAAGCGAATGGATCTCGTCGTATTGCTGGGCACGCACCTGATCCAGCTGCTCGCGCAAGGCAAGGTTTTCACCCTGTAGTTTGGCTACGATCTGGCGTAGTCTTGATCGCGGCTCGTTGGCATACTTCGGGGCCGTGTCACGGGCTAGCCTGCGTTGAATCTTCTTGGCATCCTGAAATGCCTCCGCAATCAGTTTGCGGTCGCCCCACGCCTTTTGGGAAAGCACGTTGCGACGAAACTCATGCCCGAAACGCAACTTCACCTGCCGCGCAATGTTGTCCCAGGTGACCGGGATGTTCGCATTGGGAAACTGTTTGATCATGAGGCCAATTCTGCGCGCGAGGTCTTGCGTAAGTATCTCCTTCGCACCGGGCCGCCCCGTGGGCTTTTCGTCGGATTCGCCTTTGCGCGCCCGATCAAGCTGCTTGACCATCTTCGTCCTCCTCGTCATCGCGATCGTCGCCTTTAAGGAAGTGGCGCTGATCTTCGAGTCCCAACGCCCTGGGCGCCAGCTCGGGGCATTTCTTGTGAAAGTCCGCAGCCTGCCGTTCCATTTCTTCGCGACCACCGCACTGGGCCTCGATCGCGCGCTCGTAACCGGGGGAAGCGTGCTTACCAGGATTGTGATCCTTGATCAGAGCACCACCAGGAACACTCGGGTCATCGAGACGGGTGACGACGCCACGGGCGACAAATGCCGCCTCGAGCTCATTCTTGAAGTTCGGATCCCGGATCTGATCCTTGATCTCATGAAAGCGTTGGATTAGCTCCTCTGCCATCGCCGGAACGTCCAACCCTCCTTTGACCAGCGTCAACAGATGCGCATCAAGCATTGCCGGTTCGTCGGCTACACCCCATTCGCGGGCGGTAATGAGCGCCTGCAACTGGTTCACGATGCTGCGGTTATTCAGTTCGTTCTGCTTGCGCCACTCCTCATTGGTTGGCAGATGGCCTTTGACCGTCAGTTGCTCGTTGCACCCTGCGGAGCATCCGCTATATGCGCGGCAAGGGATTTCGTGATGCTGATGAAGGCATATGCCGTATCGATTGGGGTAGAGGATGATGATCTGATTGCCGCTCAGCGCCGCGGGGCGGTCTTCAGTTGCCTGGATTACCGCATCTACGCTCGTAACCGCTAGCGAATCGCCCTGGGCAACGACGATGTCCGTGCGCAGCCCGTAACTCTTTTCGAGTGCCTCCAGGTCCTTTAGACCCGTGGTGATGGATTGCAGAACCTGCAGTTCGTGAGGAACGGGCATCTCAGCCTGATCGGCCTTCTGTTCGGCCGTCCGCAAGTCATAGGCCGCAAGCTGGCCGATGTCCACCCGGTTGGCCCACTTGTTGATTAACACGTCACTCAATCGCTCCTTTGCTTCCAATGCTTTCGTCGTCAGCCATCGCCGCGGGTCATGCGGATCCAGGTAGCAGTCCTCCAACTTGCCGTTCACGGTCATCTGTAGGCCGAGTTGGATAAAGACGCTTTCCTTGAGTCCTCTTTGAGCTCTCGCCGACGTGGTCTTGAGCCGATGACGTAGTGCCTCGTAATTCCACGCATAGGGGAGGTAATTGCCCCGAGGACAATCGACGAGCACGAGCATTTTGCTCAATGGCCCAGTGTATGTATTCAAATCGGTCACCCGGCGCATGATTGCCATCCGCTCGCGCACCCGTTCAAGAAGAACGGTCTCCACTGCCTGCCACGATAAAGCAGTAACTTTGACGATGGGATTCCTTTGGTTGTCAGATCTGCGGAGACGTGGATTGTCGATCAACACTACCGCAGAAGCATTGTCCTTCTGGCGTTTGGCGATCACGTTCCAGGTTCCCTTGGTCACGCCGTGAGCCTCCTTGACTGTCGGCGCCTGAGCGGTTAGGTTGATGATCTGCCAAAGGGAGGCCTTTGAGACCGGGTTGCCTCGAAGTGTTTCAAGTTCGGGCGGTAAAAACAGTTGGTCAGGAGTTTTTTCGTAGTGTTCAAGCAGAAATCTGGAACGTGTTCCGAGCTCCCGGATGAGGTTCCAGCAGGTGTCACTGAGGCCGATCATGAAGTTCAGAATCGGTTTGCCCGACCACGCCGCCCCCTTTGACCCCTTCATCAGCAGCAGTTGGTGAGATTGATAAAGCTTACCGCCATTTTCGAAGTCTGGACGCGTTGCGTAGTCCTCGATCGTATAGCGGTCGGTGATTTGCATGCAAAGCGGCTCATTGATCCGGGACGGGGCGCACATCAGTATATTTGCAACCGCAATGGCCGACCGGTCCATCGCCGTGAGGCGCTCGTCGGATAGAAGCATCGCTTTGGTGGCATCCGACAGGCCCTCGATCTGTCGGTCCAGCACTTCGATGTTCTGTTCCTTCCTTCTGACCTCGATCGCAAGGTTTTCCAGCTTGGTCAGCGTAGCTCTGGTCTCTGCGCTCGGACCCCAGCCCAAGTTGCCGATGATGTTCAGACGGGCGAGTTGGTCGAGCATTCCACTCAGTTGCGATAAAGCATGGGAACTTGGCTTTGCCGCCAATGGTCTTGCCGTTGCCGTCTTTATCTGTTCCTCTTCAAGCTCGACCAGATGATGGCGGCGCAATTCGACAAGAGGTATGGTTTGACGATTGAGTAGCCGCCATGCAGCAAGCGCACTTTTCCAAGTCTTTGTTTTGCCTTCGAGTGCCTTACGGGCTATGAGGCAACGAAAAGCCAACATATAGCTGGGATGTCTGTCTGAAAACATTTCGATCGTCGAGGAGAAATTCATATCGAGCATCCTGGTTCCATAAAGCTTTCTGAATGCCCACAGCCTCCCATCGAAATCAATGTCCGGATAGCGTCGTTTCAGGTCCTCACGACACGTCTCCGCCAGCGCCTGAAGCATCCCGGCGTTGCGGATTAATTCCTGTTCGACTATCCGGTTCATAGCGTCCTCACAGTTGCCTCCTGCTCAGCCGCAACCGCTTCTCGCTTAGCCTCGCAGATGTTAATGACGACTCGAATCCGGTTCGCGATATGCTTGAACCGCTTCAAATCGACTTGCCGCGGCAGTCCGCCGCCTTCCGCAGACGCGATTTCCTCATTGACGCGCTCAAGGTTGATCGTATGGTCGGCGTCGTAGCAGGGCTTAAAGCGATGGCAGTCGTAGCAAGTAATAGGGGCATCCTGGCAGACTTGACGCCGACATCCCCCTGTGTTCTCACGACGAGAACGGTCCACAGATGTTGAGAAGATCCGCCTGTCCGGATCGATCTCATCATTGATCGAGATCAACTCCTTGTACACCGGGTAATGTTCCAGAAACGCCTGCTCCATAGAGTCACTGAGTTCGTCGATTGCGCCGGAAAAGATCAGATCGACATAGATGTGTGCCGCGCGATGAGTCGCGTGCAGTAGCACTGCAGCGATCGTCACAGCCGAGCAGCCGGCGATTGCCAGTTGCGTGCCCATGGTATGCCGCAACGCATTGTGGTGCATCCTGACGCTGGTCAGTCGCCTTAGGGGATACTGGTACCGAGTCGCAAATCCGCCCTCAAGTATCCCCAGCCGGTCTTTTGTCTCCCGGGTCATTCTCCCCGTAGCACCGCCACCGGGGAACATGGCCAGATCGCCGATGGTGTACTCCTCGCCCCGATCCTTGTTCGGCGCCGCACTCTTCAGCGCAGCATTCTTCTCGTCAATCAAACCGCCTAGGCGCTCCGCCACCGCAGCTCGCTGTTGATCAAGAATCCTACCCACGTCGGGATGCAAACGAACAGTTGCGCGCGGGCGATCGGCTGTCTTCGTCTTGGGAATCGTTATTGTGAGGTAGTAGCTTTTTACGCCATCGCGCTCATCAATCTGGAGGTCCTTGAGTCGAAGCACCCTAAACGACTCAGGCCGTGCCGCTCGACCTAGCAGCAAGCGGCTATAAGCGAACAAATCCAGACTCAACTCCCCGACCTCATACGCCTCCTCGGTCACGTTGAGGATATGCACAAGCGTGGCCCGACTAAGAGCAGTGGCCAAGATGTTACGCCTCAGGCGCCCTAAGTCCCCGAGCCTGCCGGAGTCAAAAGTCTCGCGCCCTGTTGGAAAGTCGCTCAAATAGAGATCCGCTTGGAAGAGCTCGCTGTTGTGACGGTTCCCCTTGTAGAAGAACCTGAGATCTTCCAGGTAGTGCTTCGACAAGCTGCCTTGGATGGCACAAAGGCCAATAAGTAGATCCGAGTCGATCCTGTCAAACACGGGTGGCGCCCCGGCACGTTCGAAGCATTCCTCGGCGAATCGATCCTGGCATGCCTGAAGAACGGTTTGAATTCCGAAGGCATGGCCATCGATCGATTTCACCCTAACTTCCAGACACCTGTCGATCCAACACTGCCTGAGCGCGAGAAGGAAGATCCGGCCGTAGCCTTTCGTCAACGGCGTCAAGTCGAACGAGAAAGTTTTCCGTACTGCGCGCTTGCCTTTTCCGACAATTTCGGACATCGTCCAGCGCAGCGGTTCGTCCTCCTCCCACTCAACAACCGCCCGCCCGACCTCCAGCCTGAGAGTGCTCATCGCTTTCTCCCTTCGTGCTCTTGACTACCTTGGCCTCGGCAAACAGCGATTCCATGTAGTCCTCAACCGTAATGCTTGCGGCATCGCTTATCGCTCGCAGGCCATATAACGACGGCATTGCGCTGCCCTTCACCCACCCGAAGCGCTGCTCCATCAGATTCATGACCACGTCCGCCGGCTTCTCCATGACTTTCTCGTCATAGAAGAACGAAGCAGCCGAGTGACGTAGCAGGTAGGCATTGAAGTCATATGCCTCTCCCTGGAGATAGGGATCTCCAGCGTCTTTGTATAGCAAGCCCATTGCAGCCAACCCTTTTCCTGCTCGCCGAAACACACCCGTGATGGTCCCACGATCTTCGATCGGACCGCCATGCTCGGCGAGGAATAAGAAACCCTTCGAGCGATTGCGGAGACCACGAGTTGTGACTGCCAATCGCTCGGTATCGATGTACTCCTGAATAGCCTCGGCTGTGGCGGGCCAAATCTTAACAGTGATCTCTGAGTTGTAGTTCTGGCTGCTGGCTGCGCCTTTCTGCACGGGCGTGCTCGTGCTCAGCTTCTTGCTACGTTTTGAGGTGTTGTCCTTGATTTGAATATGGCCATGCTCCCTCTTACCTACCCACTCGAAGTCCTTCAGCGCGATGTTTCCGATGGCCCCGGGCCGAATGCCCTCGCTGCCCAGCAACGTCATGGCGCGATCCCGTATGCAGTTTCTGGCCAACCTCCCCCTCGCGGTCCTGAACAGGTCCGCGTAATGCAGATACACCGTGCGGTAGATTTGCAGATATCGCTCTCTAGGCACTGACCGGATCAGATGCGGGTGCATCGACTTGGTGCCACTCATCGGCTTTTTGAGTTCAGAGGAGCATGCCCTCACCTCCCGGCGCAAGACTTCGCTCACGTTTGAAAACAACGGCATACGTGGTTCTATGACCTTCACATGGAACCAGGTCAAATAGTTGGCAATCCCTACGCTTCCCTTACGCGCCGTGTTGGGTTCAACCGCCCCCTTCCTGTCCTTCGGCTCCTTGTCGCTTTCTTTGGTCGCCGACGCGATATTTTTCACGGCAGCGTGGGACATCAACTCAATCTCCTCAATCGGCCTAAAGACAAGATACCGCAGCGCCTTCAGTTCGGCCTCGTTCAACCAACGCCCCTCAAGTGCCCTGGCCGCAAGGTCAATGTCAAACGCGTCGGCGACTCGCACCCATATGCGAATCGCCTTGGCCGCGACCTGTTTGGTGTGAGGATTGGCGTACTTTTCGTTTAGGTACAGCGTGCCTGACACGTGGAGAACCCCTGTATCAGTCGCGACGAGATAGACCTTCCTTCCCCTCGTCCGCAGTCCGGGTTCACCCACAGACGCTGCGCCGGAATGCGCTCCGCGGCCTTTTGCATCAATTGCACGATGTGTTGCTGGGTCGGAATGTTTGGCGAGTGGATGTCATAGACGCCCGGGCCGATCTCGTTCGGGTAGTCGAAGTCGTCGAACGCGTCGAGCAACTCCATGTCCGAACGCGAGGTCTCGATCGTGATCACGTCCGCATCCATACCGGCGATCGACGCGATGATGTCATTGAACTCCGAATAGCACATATGCGTGTGGATCTGCGTTTCGTCCCGCACACCGTTCGCGGTGATACGGAACGACTCCACCGCCCAGCGCAGATACTCGCCCCACTGCGCGCGACGCAGAGGCAGACCCTCGCGCAGCGCGGCTTCGTCGATCTGCACGACGCGCACGCCGGCCTTTTCCAGGTCGAGCACTTCTTCGCGGATTGCCAGCGCGAGCTGGTAGCACGACACCGAACGCGGCTGGTCGTCGCGCACGAACGACCAGTTCAGAATCGTCACGGGACCCGTGAGCATGCCCTTCATCGGCTTGTTCGTCAGTGACTGCGCGTAGGTGATCCACTCGACCGTCATCGCCTGCGGACGGCTGATGTCGCCGAACAGGACAGGTGGCTTCACGCAGCGCGAACCATACGACTGCACCCAGCCGAACTCGCTGAACGCGTAGCCGTCGAGTTGCTCGCCGAAGTACTCGACCATGTCGTTGCGTTCGGCTTCGCCGTGCACGAGCACGTCGAGACCCAGCGCTTCCTGTTCGCGCACGCTGCGCTCGATTTCCTCGCGCATCGCGTCCCGATAGCCGGCCTCGTCGAGCGCGCCGCTCCTGAACTGGCTGCGAGCATGGCGAATTTCCGCCGTTTGCGGGAACGAGCCGATCGTCGTGGTCGGGTACGCGGGCAGCTCGAGCAGCGCGGCCTGCTTCGCCGCGCGCTCGGCGTAGCCGTGCTGGCGCTTGCCGAGATTCGCGTCGATGCGCGCCAGCGCGGCCTTCACCGTC
This sequence comes from Paraburkholderia sp. MM5384-R2, assembly GCF_014201025.1. Classification (NCBI taxonomy): domain Bacteria; kingdom Pseudomonadati; phylum Pseudomonadota; class Betaproteobacteria; order Burkholderiales; family Burkholderiaceae; genus Paraburkholderia; species Paraburkholderia sp. MM5384-R2. The sequence goes on along the minus strand of NZ_JACHDI010000042.1, from coordinate 15,226 downwards.
GGGTTGTTCACGCGCGGCGACTCGCGGCGCGTGGCAATCGCGGCGGCATTGGCGGCGAGTTGATTCGCGACCTTGTCGCGGCCGCCATTGAGTGCGGTGGCGAGCACTTTCAATTCGTCGAGCTTTTGCAGCGCGAACGCGAGCCATGAGCGGATTTCCGGATCGAGCTTTGCTTCGCTCGCGAGATCGACCGGCACGTGCAGCAGCGAGCACGACGGCGCGAGCCACAGGCGCTCGCCGAGTTGCCGCGCGAGCGGCGTGAGCCATTCGAGCGTGGCGTTCAGATCGGTCTTCCAGATGTTGCGACCGTTGATCGCGCCAATCGATAGCACGCTGTGCGCCGGCAGCTTTCGCGCGGCCACCGCCACTTCGTCGCGTGCGTTGATCGCGTCGATGTGCAGACCGTCGACGGGCAAGCCGCAGGCAAGTTCGAGGTTCTCTTTCAGTTGCCCGAAGTAAGTCGCCAGCAGCAGCTTGACGCCACGTTCCTCGAAGCCTCGATACGCGGCCACGAACGCGTCGCGCCATGCCGGATCGAGTTCGGCGACGAGCACCGGTTCGTCGATCTGCACCCATTCGACGTCCATCACCTTGAAATAGTCGAGCAGCGCGCGATAGACGGGCATGATGCGTGCCAACAGCGCAAGTTTGTCGGAGTCGTCCTTCGCCTTGCCGAGCCAGAGATACGTGATCGGGCCGATGATCACCGGCTTCGCCTTCACGCCCTGCTCGCGCGCTTCACGCAGCTGTTCGAGGAAGCCGGACGTGTCGAGGTTGAACGTCGTATCGGCCGTGAATTCGGGGACGATGTAGTGGTAGTTCGTATCGAACCACTTCGTCATTTCGCCGGCCGCGACGTCGCCGCAACACGCGGCGTGCTCCTCGGCACCCTGCGCCGAGCGGCCGCGCGCGACGCGAAAGTAATTGTCGAGCTTGTCGCCATGAAAGCCCTGCACGCGTGCTGGCAGATTGCCGAGCGTGAAGCTCATGTCGAGCACCTGGTCGTAGAACGCGAAATCGCCGACCGGCGCGAGGTCGAGCTCGCGTTGGTCATTCCAGTGACGCGCACGCAGTTGCGCGCCGAGCGCCTTCAGTTCGTCGCGCGACGATTCGCCCTTCCAGTAGCATTCGATGCCGAACTTGAGTTCGCGTTTTGCGCCGATGCGCGGGAAGCCGAGATTATGTGTCGTGACCATGGAGGCTGCCTTCCGATGAAAAGTGCGAGGAACGATGCAAGGACTGGCAGCGATGATAGGGTTTTCATTCCATGAAGAAAAATGGCATTATTTCATTTATCCATTATTTTTCTTCATTCTATGTGGCGCGCTGTTTTCTTCTTTCGCGTGTTTGCGACACGGGCGTCCGCCTTCCGGGTCAATATCAGTCGAACCTTTTGAACTAGACTTGGAAAATAGGGAGCGCGGACATTTTGCAGGAGACGCGCTGATGAGGGCTCGCCGTGGAGGGGAGACGAAAATCTGAAATTGGAGTGTTAGTCATGAACGAACCGTGCATCATCTCCGTTGCCATCACTGGCTCAGTTCCCCGCAAGAAGGACAACCCGGCTGTGCCGATCACGATCTCCGAGCAGGTCGAAAGCACCCAGGAAGCGTACGAAGCCGGGGCATCCCTTGTTCATCTGCACGTGCGTGACGAACAGGAGAACTCGAGTTCCGACCGATCGAGTTTCGCCGCGCTTCAGGAAGGCATCCGGAAGCACTGCCCTGACATCATCATCCAGTTTTCGACAGGCGGTCGTGGCCGTTCGTTCGAGCAACGCGGCGCGATGCTCGACCTGCGCCCGGATATGGCGTCGCTCGCAACGGGTTCTGTCAATTTTCCGACTACCGTCTATGAGAATCCGCCGGACTTTGTGCGCGCGCTTGCGCAAACGATGCTCGACTACGATGTCAAACCGGAAATCGAAATCTTTGATCTGGCGATGCTGTACAGCACCGCAGATCTCGTTCAGCAGGGGCTGCTGAAGTCTCCTGTCCACGTTCAGTTCGTGATGGGTGTAAAAAATGCGCTGCCTGCGCGTCGCGAGATTCTCGAGTTCGAGGTTCAGCAACTCAAGACGCTATTGCCGGATGCAACATGGACCGCCGCTGGAATCGGACGGCATCAGTTGGAGGTCAATCATTGGACTCTCGAAATGGGCGGACACTGCCGCACGGGCCTCGAAGACAACGTGCGCTGGGACAAGGACACGCTGGCAAAGAGCAATGCGCAACTGGTTGCGCGGGTGGCCTCATTGTGTGGCGAATATGGCCGGTCGGTGGCAAGTGCGGCCAAAGCGCGTGAAATGCTCGATCTGCCTGCAAGATAGCCCGACGGGACGGGCCACTGTATTGCGCTGGCGTGCCGTTGTCCGCGCCCGGCCGGCCACACCGGCTAATTTCGCCCGATCGCGACGAACGACGCTTCGGGGCTATATCACTCCTGGTCAAGCGAGCTCGAACTGCCTGGCGTTCAGATCGCCCGCCCGAGACCTCGTTGAAAACACCTCATGCTCGAACGCTTTCACCTCACCCTGATCCGCGAAGTTGACCGGCAGGGCTCGCTCACGGCGGCAGCCGGTGCGCTGCATCTGACGCAATCGGCATTGAGCCATACCGTCAGGAAGCTCGAGCAGCAGCTCGGCACGCCGGTCTGGGAACGCGATGGCCGCAACCTGCGCCTCACGCAGGCGGGCCGCTATCTGCTGTCACTCGCTGACCGGCTGCTGCCGCAGTTCGAGCACGCCGAAGCGCGCATGAAGCAATATGCGAACGGCGAGCGCGGCACGCTGCGCATCGGCATGGAATGTCATCCGTGTTATCAGTGGCTGCTGAAGGTCGTGTCGCCGTACCTCGCGCGCTGGCCCGATGTCGATGTCGACGTCAAGCAGCGCTTCCAGTTCGGCGGCATCGGCGCGCTGTTCGGCTACGACATCGACGTGCTCGTCACCCCCGATCCGCTGAAGCGGCCCGGCCTCAGCTTCGAACCCGTGTTCGATTACGAGCAGGTGCTGGTGGTGGCCGACGGGCATCGGCTGGCCAACGCGCGTTATGTGGAGCCCGAACAGCTGGTCGATGAAACGCTGATCACCTATCCGGTCGACACCGACCGCCTCGACATCTACAACCTGTTCCTGCGCCCCGCCGACGTCGTGCCGCGCCGTCACAAGACGATCGAGACCACCGACATCATGCTGCAGATGGTCGCGAGCGATCGCGGCGTCGCGGCGCTGCCGCGCTGGCTCGCCGAGGAATACGCGGACCGTATGCCGGTGGTCAGCGTGAAGCTAGGCAAGACCGGCATCGCCAAGCAGATTTTTCTCGGCACGCGCGAAGCGGACGCATCGCTCGACTATCTGCAATCGTTCGTGGAGTTCGCGCGCAAGTCGAGCTGGAAGGGCTCGAAGCCGCGGCGCTGAACGCTGCATTTCGCGGGTCGCCGGATTGCGCTGCGCTCGCCGCAGCCGGTGCGAAACCTTTGGTTCTCGTCCTTTGCCAGCTTGCCGGTTCGGCTCTGTACGCAACTCATGCATTACCAACACCCTGCGCGTCCGTTAAGGGCCGCTGGGCCGACTATGATGGAGATCGGCACGCGCTTATCATGCCCTTCACGCGCTGCCCGGGTGTAATTCAGCGGCCGGCACCGGTAACGATGCCGGCCTCTTTGTATCCACGAAGCACTGTTCACCGCGTGGCCGCCAGTACGCGCACCGGAATCGACTTCGCGCCCGGCACCTTGCTCTCTTTCGCGTAGTGCCATAGCGGCAGCAGCGGATTGCATTCCGGGTAATAGCCGCCGATGCATCCCTGCGGCACGTCGAACGGCACGACGCTCAGTCCGTCGACGTGCCGCTCGACGCCGTCGTCCGCGATCGTCTCGAGGCAGATGCGGTCGCCGTGCGCGAGTCCGCGCTTCTCCATGTCGGCCCGATTCATCAGAATCACCATGCGCGAACCCTTGATGCCTCTGAAGCGGTCGTCGAGGCCATAGATGGTCGTGTTGAACTGGCTGTCGCTGCGCAACGTCATCAACCGCAGCGAATCGGGCTCACGCGCGGGCATGTCCGGATCTTCGCCGATCGCAGTCGGCACCATGAATTCGGCCTTGCCGCTTTTGGTCTTCCACTTGCGCTCCCGCGCCGGCAGCGGCCGGATCACACCGCCGGGTGTCCACATGCGCGCCTCGAAATCACCGAACATCTCGGGCCATGTCTTCGACATCTCCAGACGCACGCGCGAATAGTCGTCGCGCCATGCATCCCAGTCGACGCTCGAACGCTCGCCGAGCGTCGCCTTCGCGATGCCCGCGACGATGAACGGCTCCGAGCGGATCGTCGGCGCGGCCGGTTCGGCCATGCCACGCGAGCCATGAAAGTGCGCCGTGCTGTCTTCCATCGATACCGCCTGCGCGCCGCCCGCCTGCCGGTCGATCTCGATGCGGCTCAGACACGGCAGCAGATACGAGCGCTGGCCGTGCACCAGATGGCTGCGATTGAGCTTGGTCGCCACGTTGACGGTCAACCCGAGCGCGGCCCACGCCGGTTCGGTGCGCACCCGGTCGGGCACCGAGCGCACGAGGTTGCCGCCGAGGTTGATCATCGCGTTGACCTTGCCGTCGAGCATCGCCTCGAAGGCCTCGACGATGTTCATGCCTTTCTCGCGCGGCGGCTCGAACGAAAACTGGCTGGCCAGTTGATCGAGCGGCGCGAGCTCCGGCTTTTCGGTGATGCCGACCGTGCGCTGCCCTTGCACGTTCGAATGCCCCCGCACCGGCGACGGCCCCGCGCCCGGCTTGCCGATATTGCCGCGCAGCAGCAGCAGATTGCACAGCATGCGCACGTTCTGCACGCCCATTCGATGCTGCGTGAGCCCCATGCCGTAATGGATGATCACCGCGTTCGCCTTCATGTACTCGTCGGCGGCTGCCTGGAGCGCGTCGCGCGGCAATCCGCTCACTCGCTCGATGTCGTCCCAGTTCGCGTCGCGCGCGTACTGAGCGAATTGCTCGTAGCCGTTCGTATGCTCGCGGATGAAATCGACGTCGACGACGCGCGCGTCGCCCGTGCTCACCGCGCGATCGTCCGCTTCGATGACGAGCTTGCAGATGCCGAGGATCGCGGCGGTATCGCCACCCGTCTTCACCTGGTGGTATTGCGTGCTGATCTGCGTATCGCTGGGTGTGAGCATCTCCAACGCTGACTGCGGGTTTGCGAAATGGAGCAGCCCCGGCTCGCGTAGCGGATTGAACGTGATGATCGGCACGCCGCGTTTGCGCGCGTCCTGCAACTGATGCAGCATGCGCGGGCTATTCGTCCCGACGTTCTGGCCGAAGAAAAACATCAGGTCGGTCTTCTCGAAGTCGTCGAGCGAGACCGTACCGACGCCCACGCCAATCGCTTCCTTGAGGCCGACGCTGGTGCTTTCGTGGCACATGTTCGAGCTGTCGGGCAGATTGTTCGTGCCGTACATGCGCGCGAAAAGCTGCAGCATGTACGAGGTTTCCAGCGAAGCGCGGCCCGACGTGTAGAACACCACGCTGGCCGGGTCCAGCGTGCGCAGTTCGGCGCCGATCGCATCGAATGCTTGCTGCCACGGCACCGGCACGTAGCGGTCGGTAGCCGGGTCGTAGCGCAGCGGCTCGGTCAACCGCCCCGCTTCCTCGAGATCGTGGTCGTGCCATCTGGCGAGCTCGCTGACCGTGTGGACCTCGAAGAAATCGGGCGTTACGCGTTTGGCCGTCAGATCCCACGCGGTCGCTTTCGCGCCGCTTTCGCAAAACTCGAACGTATGCGGATCGGCCGGCTTCGCCCACGAGCAGCTGACACACATGAAACCGTCGGGCTTGTTCTGATGCATCAGAACCTGGCTGTCCTTCAGCGGTGCTTTTTCCTGCAGCAGGATCGTCGCCACCGCCTTGACCGACCCCCATCCGCCCGACGCGTAGGGATACGCGTCGCTTTTGTCTTCCTTGTTCATGAGTCCACCCGTTTGGCCGTAAATATCACGTCATGACGCACCAGCACACGGCGTTCCCGCTGCGGCGCCCGGTCGCGGTACGGTGTTTGCTGTCCGCAGCGTCATTGCGGGCGCGTTCCCGGCAACGCATCGAACTCGTCGTCGATGAAGCGCACTGCGTATCGCAGTGGGGCCACGATTTTCGGCCGGCATTCCTGCGCATCGTCCGCGCGGAACGCGCCATGCTGCTCCTCGCGCGTACCGCTGTCCGCGATCATGGGGCGTGCGTTTGCGCGCCTGAACCGGAGCCCTGCCATGAAAACGCTCGAGTACAAAGTCGGTTCTCCGTGGTATCAGGCCACCCGTGCGACGCTACGCCGAGCCGTCCCATCGGGGCTGTTGGCCGGCTGCGTGTCGGCGGCGACAGCCGCGGCGGCATCCACGGACGCATCGGGCAGCCCGCTCGCGCCGATCAATGCCGTCACCCACTGCCTGTGGCCGCAACGCGCGCTGCGTGAACGCGGCTTCAGCATCCGGCATACGGTGGCCGGCTTCGCGATCCATCAGGCAGCCGCGATCTTCTGGGCAATGATGTTCGAGCAACTGGTTGACCGGATGGCCGGCCCCGATCCGTCACGACGGCCCGGCGCGACCGCGGTGGCCGCGGCCACGACCGTGGCGAGCGCGTATGTGGTCGACTACAAGGTGGTGCCCAACAGGCTCACCCCTGGATTCGAGGCGCACCTGTCGCGCCGCTCGCTCGGGAACGTCTACGTGGCGCTCGGCGCGGGCCTGCTCGCGGCCGCGCTGCTGCGGCGGCCGGATCGATGAAATGCGCTCGCGCAAAAAAGAGCCACCAGCCTTCAACCGGCATGGTCGCCGCAAGCGCATTTGAGAACGATGTCCCCTGGAGTCCAAACGGAGGACAAAGGCAGTATAGGAAACGCGCCCCGCCGCGCACGATGCCTGGGCCAGGCGCAAGACGTGAGCGATCCGCGACGCACCGGGCGCGCTCGCAAGCCTGCGAGCATCACGCCATCTGCTTCGCCGGCACCGCCACCGAACGGCCCGCGAGCCGCTCGAACTCGTCGACGTCGTGGCTGCAAAAAATCGTCAACGCGGGGCTCGCCCGCTTCGCCAGATCACGCAGGCGGCGCTGGTTGTACAGTCGCGCCGCGCGATCCTTTTCGAGCATCCACTGATAGAAGCGCAAACCGGGTGCGCAATGCGGACGCACCGGGTCGAGCTCGCCGGCGAACAGATCCAGTCCGAACACCTCGTAGTGAATCTTCGACTCGTGAATGTCCATGTTTTTCAGTGCGTCGTGCTGCAGCCGCATGAAAGGAACAGGACCGCAGATGTAGTAGTCGGTGTCGAGCAACAGGATCTCGTCGCGCAGCTTGCTGAGGTCGATGAAACCCGCGTTGTCGTAGTCGCGGCCCTGCACGTCGGTATCGAGCGGCGCGTCGTAGAACACGATCGCGCGGAAATTCGGCTGGGTGGCGGCGGTCTGCTGCAGACGGTCGCGCATCGCGTGCACGGCGCCGTTGCGCGCACCGTGGATGAACGCCACACGCCGCTGCGGGTCCTGAATCGCGCGCTTCAACATGCTGACCATCAGCGTCAGACCGACACCGCCGCTGATCAGCACGATCGGCGTCTTGGCATGAACATCGATGTAGAACGTGCCGTACGGTGCCGCCAGTTTGACTTCGTCGCCGACGTTTACGGGATCGTGCAACAGCGACGACACATAGCCCGGCGGCCGCCCGGCCTCACCGCTCTCGCGCTTGACGGAGATCCGATAGGTATGGCCATTCGGCACGTCGGACAAGCTGTATTGCCGGATCTGCTGCAGGCCGAGTGCGGCAAGAACCGGGGACGTGTCCTTGACGATATCCTTCGTTTTCTGCGTCAGCATTTCTTTCCTCCTGCAGCAGGACGACTGGTTGCTCGCTGGTGCACGCAGATCGAAAAAGTGCCGATACCGCAGCGCGGGTATCTGGGTTGATTGCCTCGCTCACATGCAGGTTCCGCTGACATTGGCCCGCTGCTTCATGCCTATCCAGGCGACCATCCTGCTCCAACCCGTGCCGGCTGTCCACATGCCGAAGGCCACGGACACCTCGACGAGGAGCCGAGCGCGCCACGAGACACGCGACATCGGCCGCCGCGCACACCATCCCAGGACCACCCACGAGGCGTTGCGAGCCGCCCGGGAACGCGGCATGCGACGAGCCACGCGCCGCTCGCGACGACCCACGCTCCGCTCGCGTGGCACGGCGGATGGACGACCCACAGTACCAACTCCAATGGAGGTCACGATGTTTATGCACAACAAACGGCTGCAATACACGGTTCGCGTCGGCACGACCAATCCCGGTCTTGCGAACCTGATGCTGGAGCAGTTCGGCGGTCCGCAAGGCGAATTGGCCGCCGCGATGCGCTACTTCACGCAGGCCGTTGCAGAAGAAGACCCCGGGCGCAAGGACATGCTGTTCGATATCGCTACCGAGGAACTGAGCCATCTCGAGATCATCGGCTCGATCGTCGCGATGTTGAACCGCGGCGCGAAAGGGGAGCTCGCCGAAGCTGTCGAGCAGCAAGCCGAGCTTTACCGCAAGCTAAACGGCGCGGGCAACGACAGTCACGTTACCCAGGTGCTGTATGGCGGCGGGCCGCCGCTGACGAACTCCGGCGGCGTACCGTGGAGTGCCGCGTACATCGACACGATCGGCGAACCGACCGCGGACCTGCGCTCGAACATCGCCGCCGAAGCGCGCGCGAAGATCATCTATGAACGGCTGATCAACGTCACCGACGATGCCGGCGTGCGCGAGACGCTCGGCTTTCTGATGACCCGCGAAGTTGCGCATCAGAAGTCGTTCGAGAAGGCGCTATATGCGATCACCCCGAATTTTCCGCCGGGCAAGCTACCGCCGAGACAGGAATTCGCGAGCGTCTACTACAAGATGTCGCACGACGGAGCGGTGGTGAACACACCGTGGAACAGCGGCACCGGTCTCACGCTACAGACCGGTGAACCGGCGGTGGACGGCGGCGACGGCACCGCGTCGGTCGGCCTCGAAGCGCAACAGGAAACCGCGGTCACCGCGATGGCCACGCGGCTGCGCTCGGACCCGTCGAGCGATCCGACGACCGGCGCTGAGTTGGGCAGCGAGGTGCCGCGCAGCAACGACCTCGGGTGAACGCGCCGCGGGAATATCTGATCGGTCCTCTTGCGGTCTCGCGCGTCAACGCAGCTCATGCGCGGGCGCGCGTCTCGTTAAGGGCCAAAAAAGGTGTTGCAGAACTTGCCGGCCACGTTGCATGCCGGTTGACCCGAAGACTGCGCGGTGCCGCGTTCGGGCGGCGTCGCGCATGCGGCCGTCGCGGCGATCGCGAATATGATGACGAGTGTTCTGCGCAGCGCCGCCGCGCGAGATTTCCACACAGCGCCGGACGCGTCGCGGGTGGAATCGGAACTTGCGGAATTTCGCCGGCCCTGTGCATCGACGGCGCACGGGCAGGCTTGTCGGATATCAGGCATTTCGTCCCTCCACGCATCAGTCCACATTTTGATTGAGACCGCGCTCAGCAGGTTGCAGCCGATGGGCCGGCGACTTTGCGCGCGCTGTCACCGCGGGGCAGGTTCAAATACGCGCGAAGGCGCTAACTGCGCGTTCGGGCATGCCCGTCCGCAACGCCATGGTTTCGACCACCCCGCCCGATGCACATTTTTGCGACCGCCAGCGTATGCTGCGGCGAATCGTTGCTTCAGACCATGATGCGAAAATGTTGAAGCGATACAGGCGCGTCTGTTGCTTGCGCGGCTCGATACGCTCGAAGCATCGAGCCAGCGCCGCTCGAATGCGCGCGGCGGCGACGAGCGCCGCGCCCGTCCCGCGTGATCATCGCGCACCGGTACGTACCCACTTACACGACGAAGGAAAGGATGATGCGGACCTACGAATATCACGGGTTCACGATCGAGGTTACCGTCGAGGCGGATTTCACGTTGCGCCCCGCCGAGCGCGCGGCGGTACGCACGCGCTACGCGGCGGTGGTTCACATTTATCAGGCGGGCGCCGCCGTCGCAACGTTCTCGCCGCTGCGCTTCGACATTGCGGGCGGCCGGGCGTTCGACACCGAGGCTGATGCGTTGATGGGCGGCTATAGCGCGGCGCGCAGAATCGTCGACGATCTGTTTGCCCGCGCGGCGGATGCCGCGGACTCCGCGTTGAATGCTTTCACGAGCAGTAAAGAGGCCCGCTAGGCGGCGCTGGCACCCGGTTGACCAATTGTCGGGCAGCGGGAATGGGGCATGCGGTACCCGCGAGCACCCTTGCCCTGGAGAAACGCCATGTCCACTGATGCCTCATCGCTGTCGCCGTCGATCACGTCGATGATCCGCCTTGACCATATGCACGTGCTCGCCGCTTCGCACCGATATCACGCGTCCACGCCGTGGTGGCGCAAACGTGCGATCGTCAATGGCGTGTGCGACGCGCTCGAAATCCACGCGCAGCTGGAGGAAGAAATCTTCTATCCGGCGCTCGACCGCGCACTCGACAGCGATGAAACGCTGAAGAAAAGCCGTCCCGAACACGACCAGATGCGCGCGACGATCGCGAAGCTGCGTGCGATGGGCCCCGAAAACGCCGCCTACGATGGGCTGTTTTTTCAATTGATTCGCGAGGTTGCCCATCATGTCGCCGACGAGGAAACCGTCCTGCTGCCCGACGCCGAGCGCATGCTGAAGAACGAACTGCAGCCGCTCGGCGCCGCGATGACGCGCCGCCGTATGCAGCTGCTCGGGGAGCGCCCGATGGACATCGCGGTGAATGCCGCCGGCACGTTTCCAATCGCCACGCTGCTGCTTGGATCGACTATTTTGCTAGCGATACGGCATTGCCTGCCGAGGTCGCGTCGCGCGGGGCGGGGGCGAAGTTAGAGGGAGTAGCGGATTCGCGAATGGGTGGTGCGGCGGCGTTTCGAAGCGGCCGCCAGCAGTCACTGCCTGGATCTCCGTTGGGGGCGCCGATGAAATCGTTACTCGACGCGACGTAGCAGCCACTGCCCCCGACCGTGCATCAATGATTCGCGCGGGGCGCCACCGGCATCCGCTCGCGCGGCGATTTCGTCTTGTCCGGCTCGACGAGTGTGGCCGCGACGCGGCGCGCATTCTCAGCCGCGATGTCCTGCGCATCTCCCCACGACACGTGGCCGCAGGTCCCGCGTCGCTCGAAGACCGTGCCATGTTCGCCGCCGCGCTCGGTCACGAGCACGATCCACTGGAAAACACCTTCCGAATCCCTGACGACGGTCCAGCTTACGAGGAAGTCGGCCATCTCTATCGCCTGCACACGCATGTTCGGCTCCTTCGGTCCGATACATCGGCCCGCCTGGTCCCGAGATGCGCATTGCACGTGCCTGACGTGCATGGTTCTGTCGCGCTAACGCGGTGCGCTAGAATTCGCATTCCCTCACGAACCACGAACGAGATGGGCAAAACGAAGAATTCATCGCGTGCGACGTTTCCTGCGGGGATCGGCAAGGTTCTCAAGCGCTTGCACTATCCGCTGGACGTGATTCTGCTGTGTGTTCGCTGGTACGTGGCGTACTCGCTGAGCCTGCGCAACCTCGAAGAGATGATGGCCGGGCGGGGAATTGAGGTCGATCACTCAAGTGTGCACCGATGGGTGATCAAACTCGTACCCTTGTTCGAAAAGGCATTTCGGCGAATCAAGCGCCCGGCCGGCAAGAGCTGGCGCATGGACGAGACCTACGTCAAGGTAAAAGGACAATATCTGTACCGGGCCGTCGACAAGGAGGGCAACACGATCGATCCTGCTGCGTGCGCATCGCGACAAGGCTGCTGCACGTCGGTATTTCGACAAGGCGATTGTCCAAAATGTCGAGCCCGAGACTATCACTGTGGACAAGAGCGGCGCCAATCTGGCCGCGCTCGAAGCGCTCAACGCTGAGCGGAAAAAGCCAATCAAGATCCGGCAGAACAAGTATCTGAACAACGTCATCGAGCAGGATCACCGCGCCATCAAACGTGTCATCAAGCCGATGATGGGCTTCAAGAGTTTCCGGTGTGCGCATCATTCTGTCCGGCATCGAGGTGATGCACATGATTCGCAAAGGGCAGATGCAGCACGATGGCGACACCAGAACCGCTGCCGAGCAATTCTATTCGCTGGTCATATATGCAGTCCTCTTCATATCAAATCCGCTCGCACTGACTTCCTTATCGCGACAAAACCGCCATGTGTGATTCATAGGTGTTTGATCACACTGCCCGTCAGCTTGCGCAGTTCGTCGAACTGCGTGGCGAGTTCGAGGCACAGAATAAAGGCCAGCATCGCTGACGGTCCCGGGTAACGCTCCATCCATCGCAGCGCCGGAGTGGCGTAGCGCACGCGAATCGCGTCTCGCGTCATGAGATAGGTGATTCCGGCTCCCACGAGCGCGCCAGCCAGCAAGTCGGTCGGGTAGTGAAAGCCTAGATAGGCACGCGGCAAGCAAATGACCAGCACCGTATAGAGAATCGCCAGCACGCCGATGCCCCGCCACACGAGAAAGATGCCAGTGGCGACCGCCATCCATAACATCGCGTGATCGCTTGGGAAGGAACTCCAACTCGACAGCTGTGCGTCCTCGATGACGTGACCCGCAAAGTGCAGATGCAGCTCGCTGCTAAAGACAGGGCGCACTCTGAACGGCAACCAGTGAGTCAGCAGTCTTCCGACGAAGAGCGCCAGGAGGCCGCTGAGAAGCGTTGCGAGCACCATTTCTCGCCGCCATTCGCGGCGCTCGTCTCGCTGAAACCACATCCACCACAGCAACGGTATGAGCACGAGCCCTTTGAAGGTGTAGAGGTCGGCAATGACCTCTATGGTTTGGGCCGTGAGATAACCGAAGTGGATGGTGGATAGATATGTCTCGATAGACGAATCGAAGCTATTCATTGTCTTGTAAGAAAATCGGACCATGCCAACTTCCGATGCGACTAGCTCGTATCGGGCTCTATCGTCGGCAACGCCTTGAACCGAAGACGTTGCAACGGACGAGGATAAGAAACAACTACAGCCTCCTTGATGCGACCCGTCGACCGATGCCTTGTCGATACCGTGTAACTCTCATGCGTCGTGGTCGTCCAAGATCAATATTTGAGCTCAACGCGGACGCAGTTCATAGAGCCGATGTTCAGGTAAAGTCGCAACGAGTTGCCAACCATCAAGCGTCTCGGGTAGGCGCCGGTACGGGTCGAGCACCGCAAGATAGACCGTCGTAAACCGGCTTTGAAGGTCCGGAAAACGATCCAGCAGTTCAGTCGACCACGCGCGCAACATGGCGCCATTTGCTAAGACATTCGGTTTCCGGGTAGAGCTGTCGTCCTGGAACTCCCTCAATGCTACGTTCTCGCTCCGGTAAAGCACGGGTTGCTGGCCCGCTTTGAGATACAAATCCGGCACGAGAACGCCATTCACTGTTGCGAGCGCCACCACCTTGTCCAAATATGGGTTCCAGCGGTGGGGGTCTTTCCATGGAGACCGGTCGGCGGTGTCTTGCTTGTACTGGAACAAGACGGAACCGGCCTTCAGAGACGCGAACGTAGTGCGGTAAGCCTGAATGACAGGACTGTCGCCCCGCCAGTCCTCAGTCACAGTCACGATCCGGAAAACAAAGACAAGCGTGAGAGCGAGTGCGCCGACTCGTTGGAGACGTGGCGCCACCGAATGTCGTATGCCAACCAGCGCAGTCAGCAAAAACGCGAAGCTGATCCCACATCGCTCGATCACACCGTAGGAAGCAAACGCGTCAAACGGTGCGAGCAGGACTACCAGCGGAAGTGAAAACACGGTTATCCGGAACTCTGGCTCGCACGTCCACCATCTCATAACGAGACCGATGACCACGAACAGGCTCAAACCCGCCACGATCGCCACATCGCCTGCACGATTTCCCACTGAGAAGACATCGATGCAGAAAGCGAGCTTCGAAAGTACGTGGATAAGGCCGAAGTGGGTTGACCCATGAAGGCCGCCGGTGCTGCTGTGGATCAACAGTGCAAGGGGGAGCAGCAACGGAACAAAGCTCGCGGCCGCGTGGCGAGCCAGTGAATGAATCGAGACCTTCCCCTCCCGAAGAAGACAGCCAAGTTCCCACGTGCCTGCGACCAGAGCGAAAACGGCGAGCGGAAACAGATGGCAAAAATAGATGACAAGGGCACTACAGCACGAAACCAGGATCCGCGCGAGGGTGGCCCGGCGCAACGCCACGTGCGCAGCGATCGCCCAAAAGGAAATGCCAAGACCAAACAGAAAGTTATCGTAGCCGCGTATCAGTATCCAGTTATAGAGCAGCAGGAAGCTGATAAACGGTAACCATGACCAGCGGCCATTGGCAACTCGGCTCAACACCAGGCAGCCCGATGTCAATAGCCCGAGTTCAACGAGGGTAAACAGCCAGGCGGCCCATTCTACCGGTATGAGCTTCGTGAACCACGGGAGGGCCAGGTCCATGGCAAGGTCAGGCACGGCATCCCACTGAACGACAAAATTTCTAGCATACGATGCCGGATGAGAAAGGATATCGAGCCGGACGATATTGTAAAAGTGTTGCCCAAGAGGAGGATATGGCGTGACGAGGAATGGCACCGACGCAACCACGGTCGCAATAAGCCACACACCCCACAGACGCGCAGGCGAAATGCCAGTGTTCATCAGGCTTCGGATAGTCATCAAAAACCTCGGAAGGTTGATCTGGAACCATCCACGCAAGGTATTCTCGATTTGTTCAGTTAAACGAAAGATACATTGCTTACCGCAAGATATCGCGCAGCTGAATCCGTGGTCGCTTTCGATCTCATCGTGCTATATGTCACTTTTTTGACGAGTATACGCGCGCCAATGTAACCATTTGTTCGTCACCTCACACAAAGACGAAGACATTCCTTCGGGTCTCGCTCACAAAGGCACTGGGAGGTTCTTGGACAGGCGCAGGTAGAGTCAGGCAATAAAGCAGACGAAATCGATTTATCGGTCACCGGCTCCCCGACGTCTTCGTCAGCTGTGCCGTTCGCTGGTATTACCAGTTCCGCCTCAGCCTGCGCGACACGCTCGAAGCGCTCAACGCTGAGCGGAAAAAGCCAATCAAGATCCGGCAGAACAAGTATCTGAACAACGTCATCGAGCAGGATCACCGCGCCATCAAACGTGTCATCAAGCCGATGATGGGCTTCAAGAGTTTCCGGTGTGCGC
>NZ_JACHDI010000041.1:0-47577 GCF_014201025.1 Paraburkholderia sp. MM5384-R2 | reverse complement strand
GGAGCGCGAGTCAGTCGTCACGATGGCTTCGCATGCCACACTTAAACAGCCTTTGGCTGCATGACTGAGGCGACAAGTACCTTGACACGCGCCGGAAGAATGCGGACACCTGACGGCTACTTTTCAGGAAGGCCGATTCGTAGCCTGGCAACCCCGGAGAGCGTTGTCGGGCAAGGTTTTGAGGGTGATTTTCAGATTTCGGGGGATGGGCAAAAATAGCCATCATGGACAGGATCTCACCCGATCTACCCGTAACTATCCAGGTCATCATCGTGCCTCACGCGCGTGTGCGAAATCGAGACCGGCCGTCGTGAGCCGCTTACCTTTACCTTTACCATTACAATATTATCTTTATAAAGTTATTCTCAATCTGTTTTTACGAAGCGTAATTTCAATCGAAAAATGCTGAGAAATCTATACGTTCTTACCACTATCCAAGCATGTATTCTGGCGATGATCTCGTTGCCTGCTTTCCCGAAAAATCCAATGACATGCGGTGCAGATCAAAAAATTTTACGCAGTGTCGGAACATTGCAGGATGTCAAGTCGATGATGGAAGTCAGGCTAACGGACAGCGACGGAGGCAAATCAGATCCTTTTACGCTAGCGACTACCTACTTCCGGAATGCGAGAGGGCGGCAGGATTTTGCACGTGCATTGCGTCTTTTCAAAACGGCGGCAATGAGCGGCGATGTCGAAGCTTCGTTTATTTTAGGATTTATGTTTGCCGAAGGATACGGGACGCCTCAAAATTCTTGTGAATCCGAGTACTGGTATTGCACGGCTGGCGCACGAGGGATCGAAGAAGCCAAGTATGCGCTACGGGCGCAATGTGAGCGCTTTGGACTAGGTGCCGTGTCCAGATGATCCCTGTTGGTACCCGTGAGCAGACTGAATGGATCGGGTCGGCTCGCACATGCGGCTTTCCCGACTCATTACAAAGAGCTTTGCAGATCTCGGTGCACCCTGAGGCCGTTGGCTGAAGCCACGCAATTAGGTTGAGTAATCGGCGTTAATGCTGACATATCTCGCAGACAGGTCGCACCCCCAGACCGTAGCCTCGCTTCCACCGCAGCCAAGATGGACGGCAATGCGCACGTGCTCGCCAAGCATCAGGGCTGAGAGCCGCCGAAGATCACTTGTCCCTAACTGCAGCGGATATACCTCGAGACCGTCGAATGCAATACGCACTCTCGCAGGTTCGATGCCGGTGTCCTGTTCGCATTTGCCGATCGCCATTGCCACCCGGCCCCAGTTCGGGTCCGCCCCGTGAACCGCAGTCTTGACCAAGGGAGAATTGACGATTGCTTTTGCGACGCGCCTAGCCTGCGCGTTGTCGTGGGCGCCCTTGACACTAACCTCCAGTAGCTTCGTTGCACCCTCGCCGTCGCGCGCGATCTTTTTGACCAGCGCCAGAGCCATTCTATGCAGTACGACTTCGAACTCATCTTCCGGTACCGCACCAGCCAATCCGTTTGCGAAAATAGCCGCGGTGTCGCTCGTCGACGTATCGGTATCGATGCTCAGACAGTTAAATGTTGAGTCCACGATCCTTCGGAAGATACTGTCCAATACCGGTTGCGCCAGCGCCGCGTCTGTAAAGAAGAAGCCAAGCATCGTCGCCATGTTGGGCTCTATCATGCCAACTCCCTTGGCGATACCAACGATTGTCGCATCACCCACTCGGGCGAATACGTGCTTCGGAATCGTGTCAGTGGTCATGATCGCACGCGCAACGGCCGAGAAATCGCAATCAGCCGACTCAGGTTTCAGCTTGTCAACGAACCCCCGAATTTTGTTCATCGGATAGGGTCGACCGATGATACCGGTCGACGCCACCAGAATATCATTCGGTGCGCAATGCAATTTTGCTGCGAGCCGTTTCGTCAGTTCGACCGCGTTGACCATTCCTTCACTGCCTGTAGCAACGTTGGCATTCTTCGAAACGACGACAACTGCGCGTGGTTGCCCTTGCCGCATGTGCTGCCTGCTAAGCTTGATGCTGGGCCCAGCGAACAAGTTCTGGCTGAACATGGCCGAAACCGCACATGGTTCGGCCGAGAAAACGCAGGCGAAGTCATCGCTCGTGTCCTTGATGCCGATGTTTCCGGCAAGTGTTTGGAACCCCAGTGGTTGAGGCATCTCGTCGTATAAATCCACGTTGCAATCCTTTGATGAAGTGCGAGAAAAAGGGCCCACGCCCCAAGCGCAATGGGAGATCTAATGTCAGTGCCTGAATGCGCTTGTTAACGCCAACTCCTGACATCAAGGGATTTTTCCTTGATGTCAAAATTAAGCCAACAGTGAGAAAAATCAAGCCGAAAACCCGGGTTTTGGTCATCGGTTCGTCAAGGACGATTGCCGCAAGGATGCTTGCGAACGCGGGAATAAGGCAATTGAATTGTGTGGCCCTTAGCGCGCCGACGCGCTGTATGCCGAAGTTATATAAGGCGTAAGCAATTACCGATGCCGGAATACCGAGATACAGGATCTGTGCAAAGAGTTTGAGCGTAAGTGCGTGTGCGCCGGACGTGATAACGTCGCAAACGTAAGGAGGTAGCAAGATCGCGGTCGAAGCTAGCGACATGTAGAAGAGGGTACTGAACCACGACATACCTTCGCACTGGCTCAAACGCATGGAGTAGACGCACCAGCACAGCATGGCGGCCGTGGCTGCACCAATGCCGGCCCACGGACTGCTGACGTGGACGGCGGTTTGACTGGCATAACAGACAAGGTAAAGGCCGCACATGCCGATGCATATACCAAGCGTGATACTAGGAGAGGGAAACGCACGCCGACCCAAGCCCTGTGCAACGGCAACGATGACCGGGGTCATGCCGACGGCGGCAGCCACCTCACTTGCCGGTAAGCGCGACAATGCGAAATACTGCAGCAAATGGAAGCCCGCCATCCCACACACCGCTCCTGTCAGCAAACGGCAAACATTGCGCCGCGCCAGACAAAACTCGGCGCGAATGGCTCTACCGCTCACGAGATACAGACACAGGCTGGCGAGACTCCAGCGATAGAAGGTCAGCTCAAGTGGGTCGTATGCTTCCCGAAGGCCCCGACCGACCACGGCATTGCCCGCCCAAGCCACCGCAGCAAGAACAAGGGCTGAAAATGATAAGAGGAGAGGATATCCTGCGATCGTTGTACGAGCGCCTGAAAGGGATTTTTCGGTCATGCGAACTGAACTGGGCAATCGAGGCTCTCCAGTTCCGGAAACCCCCGTGATAAAAACTGGCAAGGTCATGCGTCATCGGCGCTAAAGCGCGACCGATGATTCGCACATTAGGGCGCGTGACGAATCGCACCCTGATCATGCCTATACGAGACAGTCTTGCGGCGTTGCTTGACCATTCATGTATGACACGTACTTATCGTAGGAATACGCCGTTTTTGCCGTGTAATCCTTGGCACTCGCGCCAATGTGGTCGGCAAAAATGGCGTTAACCGACGAGCCTTCGTGAATGCCGATTTTTTTGCGCCATACGATGCTCGCGGGAAGCAGGTCGCACTCTTCAGCGCATTCGCGAAGTGCAATCTTCACGTCCCGCTCGGACAATTTCAGCTGCGGCGCAAGGCTTGCTGCAAAGCCTATGAGTGACGGACGCCAGAACGGGTGCTGAACATCGAGTCCAAACGCAGCCGCACCAAATGAGGAGAACTCGCCCGTCCATCGCGTACGGTAGATTTGTGCCCAGAGACGTGCGTTTACATCTTCCATGGCATCATTCCGATCGAGAACTCCTCCAAACAGTAGGTCAGAGCCATAACCGGTGATGACGCGCGCATTTTTTGCGCCGACACTTCGGTAGAAGCACATTAGTGTCGACTGGATCTCGGCTGATAGCCCGTCGAAAATCTCGTTGTGGTAAATGGCCTGATGCACACCAGCAATGATCTCGGGGGATGAGTAGTCAAGCTCTTTGTGCTGGGTTTTCAGGTGGTCCGACACGATGCGTGCAAAAGGAAATTCGTTGCTTCGGCCGGTACCGAGCGCAAATGTTTCGATATCAGGACGTTTTCTTGAAGCCAGCGACGTTACCATGCTCGAGTCCAGTCCCCCTGAAAGCGGGACGAGGATGCGTCCGGCTGTATCGACGCTCGACTGAACGGTTGACGCCAATAGCTCAGCAATCCGTTGTTTGGCCACGATCGCCGGCAGAACTTGTGCGTCGGCAAGACGTGGTATGTGATAGGCCGACGTATCCAGACTCACCTGACCGAAGCCGTCTGCGTATAGCGTCGTGTACGTACCTGGTTTGAGGCGCGACGCGTTTTCGATGGGCAGATAGTTATCGGGACGTATATCAGATGCCAGCACCTGGTGAACCGGATGGAAGCGGAACACGCCGGGCTCAGTTCGCCCTACATGCTTGAGTTCTGAGCACAGCCACACAGCCCGCCCATGGACGACGTGGAGCGGTTGCATGCCGAGCGGGTCATTCGCCGCGAAGAGTGCATCGCGCGTGAACTCCAGATAGTTGAACGGCCCCTCAACAAGGTTGAAGGCGGATGGTCCAAGCACGGAATACAGAATACGGAACAGTTGTGCAGTGCTCGCAGTGGTCGCACCGCCGTCGAATGCCACCGCAATCGATCGCAGAAAGTTGACATTCGTCGGCGATCCCAGCACGATAGAAATACGCGCGGGTGACACATCGATCCTATCCTGCACACACACGCTATCGAGCGAGCGGACGAAAATATCCCACCCCATTGTCTCAAATGCATCCCATTGGTCCCGATTCGGGAAATGCGTTGTGCTCGGCAACCCGGCTACCTGTCGGCGTGCAATAAGTGAATAAGTCATGCAGGCGATTCCTTTTCTTGGTTTAGGTGTAGCTGTCGACACTGAAGTGAATGCTTATCGCCGATGGTAGGCACAATCCAGGTACCTACGCGGTCGTCCAAGGCGATTCTTGACAGTTTTCGCGCCTCGTCATAACAGGTAATGACCGTGACCGCGCCACTTGCGGCTGCTATTTGCGCCGCGTGGATCTTCGATTTCATGCCGCCCCGGCCTGTAGCGGTCGGAAGGTCCGAAGCCGCTACAAGTAGCCGTTCATCAAGGGCACTGATCGTGTCAAAGAGCCGCGCTCCCATATCGACGCGTGGGTCGACTTCATAAACCCCAGGGCGGTCCGTGAATATGATGAGTCGCTGCGCACCAAGCGCGGCAACCAACTCCGCGCTCAGTTCGTCGTTGCTCGGAAACTGGCCGCCGAACGAAGTAACATCGTTTTCGTTGATGAGCGGTATGCTGTTGCTTCCAAAGAAAGCTTGAACGACCGCTGCAATCTCGGCGCGTGAGCCGGCCGAACGAAAGTCTTCGAGCTTGAGCAGGATTTGGGCGACGCTGTAGCCGAGCTTTGACAGATGTTCAGAAAAAGCCGCGACAAGCCGTATCTGGCCGACGGCAGCCTGACAGGCGTAGGTCGTCGTTACGCCAGTGCCTGACTGGACATTGCACTGGCCGAGTTGTACCGCTCCGGACGTTACCAAGACGGGATGCATGCCAATTGCGCGCAACTCTTGAAGGTCATCGCACAGCTGGCCGATCAATGCATGATTGGGGTCCCCGGCACATGTCAATGTGCTACTGCCAAGCTTGACTACAACTATTGTATTTCCTGGCGTAGTGTGAGTCGTATTCATGGTCGATTGAGGGTGAAAGTGTCTGCATGGCAACACTGCAATATCATTGCGATGACCTCACCTCGTGTAGTGCGGTCTCGAGACGATACGAATCCTTGTGGGTGAATCTGCGACGCTGACTCGTCTGCCTTCTTTACATTATTTTGCAAACCGAATTTGTTTGTCTCTCACTAGAATGACTGCCAACTTGAAACCTTCGCTATGAAAATCGAATGATCCGTCAGCGAAATTCAGATAGTAAAACGTATCTGGTGAGATGGCTCGCGTCGATGTCCAGAAATTCATACCTTCACCGAGATCAGACGACGTCACGTTAGGGAAGACGCGTGTATCGATCTTCGGCCCTCTGCACGTATTGATGCGAAGTGACGCAAGTTCCGTTGCGCTCGGAACACGCCATTCAGAGCCCGAACGTCTGGCTACGACGAGCGCTTCATTTCGCGTTAAACCATTCACCTTGCCATCGCATTGTTTCGTGCGGTTGTTCCAGCGCGTTCCCAATGCGCATCTCTGCCATATCAAGCCGGAGTTGTGGTCCAACGCGAGGTCACCTTTTACATCCAAGGCAGGTCGTATCTTTTCGTGGCACGCGGAATAGCTGTATGTAGAAATCAGTGGTGCCAGAAGAAAAGTCGAAACTATTTTCAGAGTCCTCGAAACTGATTTCATGTCAGGATGTTCGACAGGATGAATTTTAGGAATTAGCCGAATTTCCGGCTGTTCGTCAAGAATTGAACAAGCTACATGCGATCGGTCATCAATTGAGAAAACCTGCTGTAGCGTCGCGCATGATCGAATAAATCAGGGGGTCATTTGTCACTCGAATCCTTCCGCCGAATTTCGCCCGCCCTTCGGACCTGCCGGTCCACCTCACATACTGACAGTTTTCGTAACATGTAAGTGTGGCCGTCATAGTCCCGTCCTGGTATCGAATTAACGGGCTTTCTGCCTGTTTTCCCAGATACCAAACTAAAACGTACTCGGGATTTGTCGGATCACCCATCGGCACTTTTTGGTATACGAAAGCACCATCCTTCTTCATGACATATGAAGGTGATTGGCAGGATGCCGCTATCATTGATTTGTTCTTCGGGCACGCGTTTTCTGTGGATAAACAGACCGCGAAAAGCGCAACAGCCAAACTGCGTGTGACAGGACATAAATATTTCGTACAGTACCCTGTGTTCTTTCGCATTTGTGGTTCCGGTTGGTATCACGCAATTTAGCAAGCCATTACGACCGTTCGTTATCGCATAAATTTCCCGGACAGACCTTCAGCATGAAGATCGATGTCTTGCGAATTGGCAAACTTGTCTATTGAATGCCATCGCCTTGTTCCGTCTGGCAGTCCATAGTAAAGGTCGCTGTATTTCGGTTCGTCGTCCGTTATCGCAGAAACCTTAGAACCCTT
This sequence comes from Paraburkholderia sp. MM5384-R2, assembly GCF_014201025.1. Classification (NCBI taxonomy): domain Bacteria; kingdom Pseudomonadati; phylum Pseudomonadota; class Betaproteobacteria; order Burkholderiales; family Burkholderiaceae; genus Paraburkholderia; species Paraburkholderia sp. MM5384-R2. The sequence continues at coordinate 40,499 of NZ_JACHDI010000041.1, read as the reverse complement.
AGCTTTCCACGCAATTGCCACCAGCGTTTTCTGTCCGTCGGCGGACACCTTCAGCACACGAATCCATGCTGGATGGTCGCCAAGCATCGATGAATTGTCCGACTGTACGTCATCTTCAGTCGAGTTGCGGGGAGAGCAGCCAACGAGCACGATCCTTTTGGTTCGTCCTGAAGCATCGAGTTGCTCCTAGCGCTGTACATTGTTTCCAAGAAGTCTGAATCGCACTGTGGGGATGTGTGAGTTTGCCCTGAAATATTCGGCAATCACCCAATCGCCTGCAGTAGAGACGATCGGGATATCCCAGCGGCGATCGTAACGATAGCCTTCGTTGAGATGCGACAGAATGGTGCACGGGACCGTGACACCCGTGAAATAGTACCGCGCAGGTTTGTAAGCGTTCGTCTCCGATCGTACGGAATTTTCCGGATTCATATCCAAGCCTAGCTGCGTTGGCTCGATCGTAAGAGATAACGACCTATTTCCATTGACCTCCGCATAATAAGCCGAGTGTGATGAATTAACGATTTCCGGCGACGGCATCGCTCCGATCGGTACTCCAAGAAGGGTAGTGATCACGACGCAGACCAACATTCCGGCAGATGTTCTCAAGCTACGGTAGAAATTTTTGGGAGACACGGATATCGGCTACTAATATATTTGATGGGGGCCGCTATTTATGGTCAGTGCGGAACGACTTCTCGTCCACTCCCCTCACGTAACCTCAGCTGTTTGTGCATTTCCCGCGCTATAGGTAGGCACCGCTGGAGTTCGTCCTTCATTCTCCTCGACGCAATTCTCTTGGTATATTCGAACACAATATGATCATACGAAGAAAGTCGATCGGCCCAATGAAGTGCCGAATCCAGCAGTTCGCCTTGCTTAACGACGTGGTTAATCAGATTGTGCTCGAGCGCGGTCAAGGCGCCGATTTCCCGGCAGCCATATACGAGTTCTCTCGTGACGCTTCCGGATGTCACTTCGCGTAGGATCGTGGCCCCGATCGCGCATCCCACCCCGTCGACCAGCCCGGGCTCTGAAAATTTTGCCCCATAGGAAGCGATACGGATATCGCAGAGAAGTGCAAGCTGCAATCCTTGTCCGCAGGCGTGCCCGGAGATCGCTGCGATGACGGGCTTTTTGCATTGCAATACCGCAAGATAGAGCTCGACGATACTGTCGAGCCACCCGTCAACATCATTGGCGCTTTGCACGCTTCGAACTTCATTCCGATCGCCTCCGGAGCAAAACGCGCCTTCCGGTGGTCCAGACAAGACGACGGCTGATATAGCAGGATCTGCTTGAACGGTGCTGATATCGAAGAGAGTTTGCCGTCTGGCACTCGCATCTAGATAGTTCTCCCGTGAATGTCCGCCGAGTGTGATCTGTGCAACGGAAGCCGGATATTTGCTTGCGGACCCAATTTCATCCGGTTTTAATATATCGATCATGAAGTGACTCGTTGAATCCGGTACTCTATGGAGTAATCAAAGTGCCGGAGTATCGCATTGGAATTTCACGCCCGTTGCCGTATCTCGCGAAATGACAGCTTGCGTGCTCACATGCAAAAAAGCTCACAAACTCGCTGTGCGGTAGGCTACTAGCCTATAGCGATGTCCCGTACTGGACCGGACATGGCAACTTCTGTAGTCTGTCCGCGCCAGAGAGTACGTTCCGCAGCGGCGCCATCGAACTCTTCCCGCTCGTGAATGCTGCGACGATTGTCCGAGATCAGCAGGTCGCCCTTCTTCCAGTAATGGGTATAGGTGTAACGAGAGTTCTTGAAGAAGCGCGAAAGTTCGTTGAAGAATTTTTTTGTCTCGCTGCTAGTGAAGCCAACAATGCGGGACTCCCAGCTCGCCGGCTGACCTTCATCGAACGGAAAATAGATCAGCATCTTTTTGACCCATCCGAGATCAGTGAATACCGGGACCCTAAACCAGCCGTCGGGAGAGACATCGGCGTAGTAGCCACGCTCGGTAACGCGGACCTCGAAAGCCTCATTCTCGAGGATTTCGAGAAGATGGCGAGGCATCTCCTTACATGCCAGAACATGGTCGGTCATCAGGGTAGCGCCGCGGAACTTGATATTGTTGATCCGCGCGCCGTAAAGAAAAACAATATCTACTTGGCTTAACAATAAGCCGCCGTCCGCGTGAAACGGAAGCTGTCCACGGCCTGTTACGATCTTCTTTTTGTCCCCGTCGAGTTCGAGTGTGTCCTTGTAACCGTACCCCACCTTCTCTCGTTCATTGACGTACGCGACGATGTTCCCGAATTTCGAGTAGACTTTCAGAAAATCTCGCTTTTCCAGATCTAATCCTCGCACGAGAGCAAAACCCTTTTGCTTAAGGATATCCTTGATAATCTCCGGGTCAGTGCTCAGAAACGCATGCTTGTTAAATTCCGTGCCGAATCCGGTAGGCAATAACGACTCGGCCTCATAGAGGGGAAGAATTTCACTCATGTAATACTCCGACTGATGAATAAACAATGAGAAGTCGTGCTTTCGCTCCTAAGCTGCGGGTAGATGCGATCGCGGGATCTCGAGGAAGATATTTATGTATCGATCGATGGTGTCAATACGTGCCCGTGATGGTGGCTGTTGCGGAGAATCCGGTCGAAATGCGCATGGGGACTGCGCGATGAGAAAGCGGCTCTGTGAACCTCTTTGGAGGACTGCGCTGAGCGCATCAGAACCTCCTCCATGCTACTTACGATCGTATGCTTTGTGGCTCGATAGGGAATTTCAGGATATTCCGCTAAAGCGTTTGCTCGAGAAATCGCTTGCTCAAGCAGGCAGTCAGCATCGACAAGCTCATTGATAATTCCGTAGCGGGCGGCCTTTTCTGCAGGGATACTGTCGCACGCAAATACAATTTCCTGCATGGTCGTGAACCCAATCGCATGCTGGAGAATAGCGACTCCAACAGAACACCCAATCCCGTGCTTTAATTCTGGCATGCGGAACTCCGCGGTTGAGGCTGCCACCCGCCAGTCGAACATCATCGAAAACTGGAATCCCATTCCGATCGCGTAACCATCAATCGCTGCGACAGTGGGTTTGTGAACGCGGAGTACACTCAAATATAGATCGGTAACGCGATCGATCCATTTGTCGACATCTTCCCCACCGCGCAACTCCCGGACTTCATTGAAGTCACCGCCGGCGCTAAATGATCGGTTGGGGCCACCGGTCACCACAATCGCTTTTACAGCGGCGTCAGTATCAGCGTTGGCAAGAGCGCGCTTTATACTGTTCTCGAGATCTTCGCTAAAAGGATTGCTCCTGTTTTGATGGTTCAGTGTTATTACTCGGATACACCCGACATTTTTTTCGATGACCAGTGACATTTGTGAGTTCAGTGCTAACGGAGACGTTATTAGGTAGTAGTACGGTGTTTTTACAAATGCCAAAATCGTTTCATATTTGAGATATCTGTGCTCGATATAGCATCCGAAATGCATGCGGCTTGAAACGCGAAGAGTAAAAGATGGGTAATTTGAACCGATTTATTTTCGAGATAGTCCTATCAGAATGAATAGGTTGAAAAGAAATATCTGTATGGTATAGAGGAGTTGTCAGATCGGAGGGGTGCTCCACGCCCAGGTATGAATCAGAGGGTTCTGTCGCGATAACAATCGCAGCTTGAGAAAAAGCTGATATGGGACTACTCACGCTGCCAAAGAATAGAATTGCTCGGCTGCAGTCGAGGCGACGCCGTCGTCACACATCTGCCCCTTGCGGATCATGTGCGCGATCTCTATGCCAGACAGGATGATGCGCGCACAGCGGAATTCCTTGAACCCCATCATCGGTTAGATGATGCGTTTAATGGCATGGTGATCCTGCTCGACGACGTTGTTGAGGTATTTGTTTTGCCGGACCTTGATCGGCGTTAAACGCACGGCATTGAGCGCTTCAAGCGCAGCCAGGTTGGCGCCGCTCCTGTCCACGGTAATTGTCTCGGGCTCGCCGTTCTGCTCAATCGCCTTCTCGAAGTAGCGGCGAGCTGCAGCCTTATCGCGATGGGCGCGCAGCAGGAAATCGACAGTGTTGCCCGCCTTGTCGACGGCACGGTACAAGTATTTCCAGTGTATGCGGTCCATCAAGGACGCCCCTCAGAGTGAGGGACCAGAAGCATGATATTTTGTTAGCGACGCTAATCAACGGAGTTCGACGGGCATCTTTCAGGGAAGAAGCGCGTCATAGTCGTCGACGGTTTTTGCTAGCGGCAGCTTCGTGAAGAGCCAGGTCAGGTATCGATACGGGTCGATCTGGTTCGCCTTTGCCGTTTCGACCAGGGTATAGAGATTCGCACTTGCGTGGGCACCATCAACGGTGTCTGCGAAGAGCCATGAACGGCGGCCCAGGCAGAATGGGCGAATCGAATTTTCGCAGGGGTTATTCGATATCGGCCAGCTGCCATTTTCGACGTAGCGAGTGAGCTTCGGCCATTGCCCGTGCAGGTAGTTCAACGCCTTCCCAAGCAGACTATTGGGTAGAACACCGGACAGCTTTTCGAGCATCAGCTTCTGGATCACATCGAGCACCCGTGCGCTGTACCGCTGTCGCAAGCGGTGCCGTCGCCCGGCGGTCCAAGTTTCGCTGCGCGCCTCAGCCGCGAACAACTTCCCGATTAACCTGATGAAGCGCGTGGCGAGTAGGTCCGGCGTGCGTGCCGCTTTGGGTACGTTGTCCTCCGCTTTGACGAAGTACCGTCTCGCGTGGACCATGCACCCAAGGTGGACGAGCTGGTAGCGCTGCGCGATGGCGTTGTAGGGTTCGTAACCGTCGGTCATCAGGACCGTGCCTTCGCGAATGCCGGCGAACAGCTTGTCGGCCAACTTGCCGCCACGTCCAGGCGTATAGGTGAAGCATCGTATCGGGGGACCCGAGCCGGTCATCTGCGCCCACAGGTAACTCTTCGTCTGCGGGAGACGGCCTTTCTCCTTCAGGACCTGGAACGTTGTCTCGTCGCAGTAGATCAGCCCGGCCTCGAGTAGCGAGTCGCGCATCAGGTTGATCACGGGCTGTGCAGCCAGGCCAACCCGGACCATGCCAGCGGCGACCGTGTTGGACGAGATGTCGCCGCCGAAGCGGCGCAGCAGGCCCGACTGTCGGTAGATCGGCATGCCGAATTGGTATTTGCCGGCCGCTATCCACGCAAGCGCCGATTCGGTGAACAGCCCGCGCGGAATGATCCGCGGCGGCGCTGGCGTCACCTTGATGCCGAGATCGCAGCAAGGGCACGCGTACTTGACGCGCTGGTGCTGGATCACGCGAACCTGTTCCGGAATCACGTCGAGCTGCTCGCTGGTCTCGACACCGATCTCAACAAGAGGATTGCCGTCATGAGCGCAGAAACGTTCTGCTTCGGGAAGTTCGTGACGGCGGACCTCGCGCGGCAAATTGGGATCAAGCGGCTTGCGGTGGCCACGCTTCTTGCGCGCGTGCGCGGTGACCTTCATTTCCGGGATATCTTCCTGCGCGGGTGTGGTGTTCGCGCCGAGGGCCTCGGCTTCATTGAACAGACCTGGCTGATCCGAGGCGCGTGCTTCGCTCTTCGCACCGAACAGTTCGCGACGATAGGCCCGTAGCCGTTCCTCGGCAAGGTCGCGCTCGGCCTTCATCAGACGCAACTCAACGCGCAGCGTATCGTGAGCCTGCTGAAGTTCGTTCAATGCCTCGCGTGCAGCGAGTAACGCTGTCAGTTCTTCGGCAGTGGTGGCGACCGTGAGCGGCATACTGCTTAGATTGATATGCCGCTCCGATGTTCAGCCTACTTGAGCATAATGTCGCTTCGGATGTTTGCGTACCGCATTGAGGTCAACGCCTTCGAGAAGCCAGTGCAACTGCTCGACGGTGAGCGTGACGACTGCCGTCCCGTCCGGCCAGATGAAATGGTCAGCCTCGAGTCGTTTTAAAAAAAGCCAGAACCCGTTGTGCTGCCAGCCCAGGATTTTTATCCGGTCACGACGCCGGTTGCCGAACACGTACAGCGCCGGATTCATCGGGTTCAGACGCATCGCCTGTTCGACGAGAATCGACAGGCTGTTGATCCCCATCCGGAAGTCGACGGGTTCGCGATGCAGATAAACCTTCAGCCCTTCGTCGAACCGGAACACGGCATCCTCCCCAGCATCTGGACCACGGCCGTCAGTTCGTCGATGCTCGCTTCGCCGAGGTCGAACTCGACGCCGTTAGACAGCCGCACGTGTAATGCGACCGCCATCGACGAACTTGAGGACGATGGTGCAGCAGGGACAGACAACGGTACCGGCGGTGCCGCAACAACCGGCACGAACGCCGACGGCGCAGATTCGGGCGGCACATTGCGCATGGCTGTGCCGGGGGTGTCGATGGCCATGACGTCAACCATTCCGATCGTGCGCGGCGCTTCGGATTCAACAGCGTGGCTGTCCTGCGCCCCGGACGACTCAGCGCTTTCCCGCTCCATCAGATACTTCGTAATCCACTTGCGCAGCAAGTTGGCGTTGATTCCATGCTCCTGCGCCAGGCGTGCAACCGACATGCCCGGCTGCAACGCGGCCTCGATCAACGCGCGCTTACCGTTCTCGTCGTAGCGACGACGTCCGTCGCGGCTTCGTCGAACTACTCTTAACTCTGAGTCTTTGGTAGCCATCTGTCCGAGCGCGCACGGGATATTCTGGCGGAGCTAAGTGCGCAGACGTAGGCCGGTTCGAATCTCGTAAGCGACCGCATTAATGCCGAGCAGGCGCGATGTCACCATTCGGTTACGTCCCGCAATTGGAGTCTCCCAACCGTCGGAGGCCACCCCGTTGGGCAGAGCTCTGCTAGAGACGAGCGCAAGATTTCACTAAACATAGGATTCCGAATTAAAATTTTGATCTTTTCTTTTATGTCAAATCAATGAGGCAGTCGGCACAATCTGTAGTGGTCCCTCGCTGTCCTCGGCCACGCCGGCGCCACTTCACCCGGCGCGAAGCCACGCAAGGATCTGCTTCTAGTCGTCCTGACTCATGGCCTCGAACCAGTCGTCATGATCGGCCGTCGGTAATTGGAGAATCCGGGCGTGCTCGTGTTCGCTCGCGAACCGGCGTGCATGCGCGACGGGAATCAACGTGTCCTGCTGCGCACCGACGATGACGACCGACCCGTCGTAGCGCGACAGCGCGGCGACCGAATCGAAGGGATCGTGCAGCAGCCAGCGCACCGGAAAAAGCCGGTATTTCTCCGCGGCGACATCGGCGAGCGAGTCCCACGGCGTGATAAGCGCGACGCCCGCTATCGCCGCCTCGTTGCCTTTCGCCACTTGCGACGCCATGCCGGCGCCCAACGATTCGCCGACCAGAAAGACCGGCCCGCCCCACTGAGCGAGCGTTCCCTCCAGGGCTTCGCGCGAAGCCGCCACCGCCGCCTTCATCGTGCGTGCGCCCGAACGGTTGCCGTGTCCCGGATACTCGACGATGACGACGCGATATCCATTGCGCACGAAGACATCAGCGAGTGGCAGCTAGGTCTGTGCCGACTCGCCGTTACCGTGATAGACGATAAACGTGCCGCGCGCCCGCTTTCCGGCCGGCGTCACGACATAACCCGCGTATTCGCCGTGCGTCTTCAAGACGGCGAGAGAGTGAACCAAACCGTGGGACGTCTATTTACGCCGCTCGGCGCGCACTCGGCGAGTTTGCAGCTGCGGAAGTCTTGGTCAACACGGCGAGTTTCTCAACCGAAAATTCTTCGTTGAGAACAGCAACTCTGACCTGTGCCAGACAGTGCGCTCCCTCGTCCGTCCATCGCCTTCTGCGCCCAAGGCGATTTCAGCTCCGCAAGGTCGCGCGCCGCCTTGCGGCTCTTGGGGCTGCTGCTGAAGCTCAGCCACGCCGAGTCGACGCTCACGCAGCCGACGGTGCTCGATTCGCGAACCTGCTCTCCGCTGACCGCTTTTGGTCCAGACGCGATATCGCGCTTGATCTGCGCGTCCAGTGCGCTGCCGACGGCAAGTACTACCGAAGGAAATCCCTTGGTCCAGCGGAAGGACCTCTCGAAGCAGCTCAGTGGCCTGACGGTAGGGTAGATGGGCGGCCCACCTGGCCTGCAAGTACTCCAATTCCGGCGTCACACGGTGGTGAACGGCCTCGCACAGCGGGCTGAAAGAGCGGCGCGGCTGCCCTTGCTTTGCCGCACAGCTGCACGCCCACAGCCTCGGACTCGGCACGTCGACCTTGCCGCACGATCGATCAGGCGTCCTTGTGCGCCAGAATCGAGCCACAACGATGGCGAGCCATTTGGCTCTCCATCCACCCGGCAGTCTGCTCCGGCACAAGAAACGAGTGAACCTCGGCAAGCAACGCACGACCTTCGGCAAGTGTGAGTCCCAGGTCGGCGAGGCTGGGGTCTTTTCGTTCCACCACATCAACAATCGTCGCATCAGTCGCACGCGCTTCCCCACCCTCTAGGTGGGCCTCGATGATCAGTCGCATAGCAACTCCGATCGGTTGGCAACATCGCCAGCGTAGCTGAAACGGCCAGCATGCCGGGCGGGCTCGCTGAGCTCTTTTCGTCGGAACTTCGCAGATTCCAAGCGCCTTATCCGATCGAGTACGACGAATTCACGCCATGACGGTGGTCAAGTCGACGGAAATGGCCTCCCACGGTTTGGTTCACTCTCTCGCCACGCGGTGGGCCAGTACCTTTCGGCTGGCCCAGTCCACCACGGCGGTCAGATACACGAAGCCGCGTGCCATCGGGAGGATAGCTCGTATCCAGTGCCCAGACCTGGTTTGCCCGATTGATCGTCATGCCGCAGGACAAATCGACGAGTCGCCAGGACATTTTTGTCCGGGGCTGCCACATCCACGTGACCATGCGGTTTGGTCGTCGCCGATCGCTCTCGCCGGTAGGACAAAAATATCCACTACGTATGAATCAGCAGCGCGAATTCTGGTGAAACACGGAGTGAGCAGCGAGCGCCCGCCTGGCACCGTCCTTGCGTTTTCTTCCCGCATGAACGAAGCCGGGCGTCCTACAGGTGATGGAGAAGAATGGGTGCTCGACCTGGTACGGCGACTTGCTCGTCATCTTCGCGACAACCCGTTCGCAGGAGATACCAAGGAGGGCATCACGCAATGGTGGCTTGGTCTCACACCCGCATCCGTCGATCTGGTCGAACAGTTGCTCGCTTCGCTTCAGGCGGCTGGCCTGATCGAATCGGTGCGCGGTCTCGACGGCCTCGTGCATTACCGGCGCACCTCACCCGATGCCAGCACCAACGCGCAGTTCGACAGGCTGATCGCCAATCCGGCCAATCCGCAGCGGGACCGTTAGGTGAAACCGCCAGGTTCATGCCCAATTCGTTCTTCACCACTGCCGCCGCAACAGGCCATCCGCGCCCGTGGCGCTCCGATGTTTCTTCCTCAACGTCAGCAAGGTGACCCCTATGGTGATGTCCTATACCTACCCCGGCGTGTACGTACAGGAATTGCAGAGTTCGTCCCATCCGATCACCGGGGTGCCGACTTCCATCGCGGCATTCGTTGGCTACACCAAGAGCGGTATCGACAATCGCGCGCAGGCAATTTTCAGCTTCGGCGACTTTGAACGCCTATACGGCGGCCTGGCTTCGAATTGCGAGCTCAGCTATGCGGTGCAGCAGTTCTTCCAGAACGGCGGAGCGCAAGCTTACGTCGTCCGGACGCCGGCCACATCGATGGGTGCGTCGGCCGCCAACGTCGCCTTCCAGGACTTCAGCTTGGAAGCGCTGAGCAGCAGCGCCGCGGCGAACGGCAACCTGCTGATCGACATCGACTACATCGGGCTGACGCCGGGAGGCAGCGCTTCTGCCGATCCGAAGATGTTCAATCTGACGGTGACCGACCTCGCCGGCGGGACCTCGGAATATTTCCCCTCGGTCACCTACGACAACACCAAGAGCAACTGGGTTCAAACGGTAGTCGACGATCCCGACAACGGATCGCAACTGATCAAGATGGACACGCCAACGGCCGCGCAGCTGACGGCCATTACCGGTCTCGCCAGCATCGCACAGACCGGCCTGGTTGGAACCGCCATCACACCCTACTCCGTCGCCGCCACGATCGGTGGCACCACCACGGCCACGGGCACGGCCACGCTCAATGCGAACAGCGCGGACGTCACGGGAACAGGGACCCAGTTCACGAGTGAACTGAAGTTCGGGCAGTGGATCACCTTCGGTTCGGACGCGACGGCTACGCCCTACCGGATTCTCGCTATTGGGTCGGATACCAGCCTGACGCTCACACAAAACTATACCGGCGCCAATATTGCCGGCTCGACCATCGTCGTCGCCAACCTGGCAGTGACAAAAGATTTCGGTCTGGTATTGACCACCACGCAGCCCCCTGTCGTGCCGGCCGGGCTGCCGGTTACGGTAAAGGTGATCGCGAAGAACAGCCAGCTGCCGGCAACCTTGAGCGGTCTCGCCGCGCAACTGCAGCAGGCCATCAATGCAGTGCTCGCGGTGCAGATGCCTGGCGCCACGGTGCAGGTCAGCGTGACCCAGTTGCCGGGCACGTCCGCGACGCAGGCCCTGCGCATCAATGCGCTGTTGCCGGGTAACCCGGACGCGGTGATCAGCATCGGCGATCCGTCTGCCACCTCGAACCTGAACGCGCTTACAGCCACACTGGGGCTCGGAGCCGCTGCCAACGTTGCGCACTATGCGTTGGGAACCGGTAACAACGTCTGGGGGCAGCAGACGTCGTCCGGCAAAGGCTCCGACGGCACAGGGCTGCCCGCCGCCGCCGACATCATCGGCGACCAGGCTACGTTCACCGGCCTCTATGCGCTGCAAAAGGTCGACCTGTTCAACCTTTTGTGCATACCGGATGCGACGCGCGCCAACGCCAGCGACCCGGCAGCGCCGGACCCCAACGTCAATTCGAATGCGATCTACAGCGCTGCCATTGCGCTGTGTGATCTGCGCCGGGCCTTCCTGCTGATCGACTCGCCGCCAAATGTGACCACCGTGGCCGGCGCCGTGGACTGGAAAAGCGAACAGCTGGCAGTGGTCGATCCCAATGGCGCCGCATTCTTCCCGCGGCTGCGTCTGTCCGACCCCTTGAACAACTACCAGTTGCGCACCTTCGCACCCTGCGGCGTGGTGGCGGGCGTGTATGCGACCACCGACGGCAGCCGTGGCGTATGGAAAGCACCGGCGGGCACTGCGGCTACGCTCAACGGCGTACAAACGATGGTCTACAAGCTGAGCGATGCCGAGAACGGCGTGCTCAATCCGCTCGGCCTGAACTGTTTCCGCAACTTCCCCGTGTACGGCTCGGTGCTTTGGGGTGCGCGTACGCTGGTTGGAGCGGACGCGATGACGAACCAGTGGAAGTACGTGCCGGTGCGGCGTACCGCGTTGTTCATCGAGGAAAGCCTTTACCGCGGTACGCAATGGGTGGTGTTCGAACCCAACGACGAGCCGCTGTGGGCGTCCATACGGCTGAACGTTGGTTCGTTCATGCAAAACCTGTTTCTCAAGGGCGCTTTCCAGGGAAGCACCCCGACGCAGGCGTATTTCGTCAAGTGCGACAGCGAGACCACCACGCAGAACGACATCGACACCGGCATCGTCAACATCTTGGTCGGTTTCGCACCACTCAAGCCGGCGGAGTTCGTGGTGATCCAGATCGAGCAGATAACCGCACAATCCTCGTGAACGTCTGCACTCGCGCGACCCTTACCTTCTCCGGCGGAGATAAGCCATGCCCGAATTTACCGTCAATCCTCAGCGTTTCGATCCATACAAGAACTTCAAATTCAGGCTGAAGTGGGACGGCCACTATGTCGCGGGCATCAGCAAGGTCTCGGCGCTCAAACGCACCACCGAAGTGGTCAAGCATCGCGAAGGCGGCGACCCGAGCACCAGCCGCAAGTCGCCTGGGCGTAGCGAGTTCGAGGCAATCACGCTGGAACGCGGTGTCACGCACGACCTTGACTTTGAAATGTGGGCCGCCAAGGTCTGGCAAGTGGGGGCCACGCTCGGCAGTGAAGTGTCGCTCGCCGATTTCCGCAAGGACGTGATCCTCGACTTCTACAACGAAGCCGGGCAGTTGGCGATCAGCTACAAGATTTATCGCGCATGGGTCTCCGAATATCAGGCGCTGCCCGATCTCGATGCCAACGCAAACGCTGTCGCGATTCAGCATATCAAGCTGGAAAACGAGGGTTGGGAGCGCGATACGTCGGTGACCGAACCGACCCAACCGAGCTTCAATTCTAACGCAGCCTGAGCGTCCGCCGATCGCCAGGCCAACCATGTCCGCGACAGCTCAAACGTCCATGCGCGCCCTCTCCGGCGAACGGCTGCTTGAAGCCTGGGAGCAGGGCCGAAGCGAGCCCGCCGTGCTGCGTGCGATCGCTTTGCTCGCCGCAGCGCTGCCGGAGTGCGGTCGCCCTCAGTTGCTGCATCTGTCCATTGCCGAGCGCAATCGCCTTCTATTGCAACTGCGCCGGATCAGTTTCGGGCCCGTGCTCGGCGGCTACGCCGCTTGCACACGATGCAGTGCGGCGATGGAATTCAGCCTCCACGTGGATGCGGCGCTGGAGAGCCTCGACGACATGGCGACGCCGGCATCGGTTGCATGGCTCGAAGGCGGCCTTTCCCTGAACCTGCGCCAGGCGAACACCACGGACCTGCTTGCATTGATGCACGCGTCCGGTGATGAACCGGCCGAAACGCTGCTGCTGTCCCGCTGCCTGGGTTTCGAACGCGGTTGTGATGCCGCCATCGAACCCGCGTGCTTGCCGTCGGTACGTGAGCATTTTGAGCAGTTGCATGCGGGCAGCGAGTTGCGCTGCGCGCTTTGTTGCCCGCAATGTGCGCATGAGGAAACGTGGGACCTGGACGTGGCGCACTTTGTATGGACCGAAGCACGCCACGCCGCACAACGTCTATTGACGGATATCCACACGCTGGCGCTGCATTACGGCTGGAGCGAGTCCGCCATCGCGGCAATGAGCCAGCCGCGCCGTGACGCCTATCTGGAGTTGCTCGACGCATGAACACTCTGCTGCAACGACTGGTTGGCCGCGCACGGGGTGGCCCCGGGGCCGCCGCCTTGCGGATCGAACCTCTGCTGTCACCGCGCTATGCCATGGCGCATGGCGCGGGTGGCGCAGCGCATCCGCACGAAATTCATGAGGGAGCGATCGAGCCGCCTCGTGTCCGGCCGGCAACGTTCGAAGCGGCGCCCACCAGCACGATGCCGCCACGCGAGGCCGTGCAAGGTCCTGAGCCGGCTTGCACAGTGGCCATTGCGCCTGCCGGCGCCCCTGTTGTCACGCTCGAAGCCCGGCACGCAAGCGCCGGGGCTGTGAGCACGAACCTGCCCGCTCCCGCGCAGAGGGAGGTGTCTCCCTCTGCCGCGGTGCGGGAGGCGTCTGAAAGCGCCTCCCTGCGGCTTCACGATTCCATCCCTCACACGCCCACTGAACCGTTACCGGTGAGCCCTGTCATCGAGCATGACAGGGTCGCCGCACGTGCGGAAGACGCTCCGGATGGATCGATACACATAGCCGCCATGCGACCCTGCAAGCCATCCCGTTTAACGCCGACGACGGATGCAGCACACCCTCCGCCTGTTACGAGCGATGCACTAGCGGCGCGGGATAGCAGCACGCAGACAATTACCCTTTCCATCGGTCATGTCGAAGTGCGCAGCGCGCCCGCCGCGGCACGGCAGCCTGCGTTCCGTCCAGGCGTCAGCCTCGACGCGTTCCTCCGGCGACGCGGGAACGACGAACGATGAGCAGCTACCTGGCCGTCGGTGGCGTCAGCGCCGTCCTGCGTCATCTCCTTACCAGCGCCCTGCCGAGCGGTGGCCCGGGCGCCCTGCTCGGCACCGGACCAGGCATCACCGCGTACGCGCCCGACCGGGTGCCGGTCGGGGCGGAAGAACAGCCGCAACTCAATATCTTCATGTACTACGCGAGTCTCAATGCCGCGCTGCGCAACGAGGGGCTTCCGTCGCGCAACGCTCAGGGTGCGCAGATCAGCAATCCGCCGTTGGCGCTCAACCTGCACTATCTGATCACCGCCTATGGCAATAACCAGTTCGATCCGGAGATCCTGCTGGCATGGGCGATGAAAATCATGCACGACACACCGGTGGTGCCGCGCAAGACCATCGCCGATGCCTTCAATGAACTGCTCAGTCCCGTGACCACGGAAGGAACGTTGATCAGCGGCAGCATGCTGGCCAACCAGATCGAGCATATCCGCATCACGCCTGAAACGCTGACAACGGAAGAGATCTACCGGCTCTGGACCGCGTTCCAGACCAGCTATCGGCCGACCACATCCTACCAGGTGTCGGTGGTGGTGATTCAGGACACTGAGACCTATGCATCGAACCTGCCCGTGCGCAAGCGCTCGGTGATGGTGCTGCCGCTACAGTCGCCATCGATTGACAACGTGGCGCCCAATCCCATTGCAGCCGGCGCCACGCTCACCGTGCAGGGCAGCAACTTTCTCGGCGACACGCCCAACAGCACACTGGTCTCCTTCGACGGTGCGCCGGGCATTGCCCCCGCCACCGTGCAAGGCAAGGTGCTTCGCGTGGTACTACCGGCGAGCCTGCAGTCCGGCACGCGCTCACTGCGCGTGCAGCGAACCGTTACCTATACGACGTCGCCCACGCCCCATGGGGGTTTCAGTTCGAGCCCGATGCCGTTCCAGTTGATCCCGACGATCACCAACGTCACACCGAGCCCGGCGGCGCAGGGCGGTCCGGTCACGCTGACCCTCTCGCCCGCCGTGGGGAGCATGCAGCAGGCCACGCTGTTTATCGGCGATACTGCGATTCCCATCGACCAGCGCCCAGTCAGCGGCCCGGCAGATTCGAACACGCTGGCGTTTTCGGTTCCCGCCAGCGTCGCGGCCGGCACGTACCCGTTGCGGGTGGAAATCGATGGCGCACAAAGCAAGCTGACGCTGGACTCCTCCAGCGGCAGTCCCACCTATGGCGAGCTGCTGCCGCAATTGCAGGTGACGCCATGAACACCGCCTCACCCCTCTCACCCCTGATGGCGGCACCCGAATCGCTGTCCAATGCGCTTGACCGCGTTTATGGAAGACTACTTGCTGCAGCCGGCTCGGAGCCGCCCGGCACGAATGCGTCGTCGCGCCTTCCCGGCGCAAGCGCAACGACGGACGACGTAGTGCAACGGCTGCAAACAACTTTCAGCCTCAGCGCATTTGAGTGCGATGTGCTGGTGCTGTGCCTCGGGGCGAGCGTCGAGGCACGCTTCCTGTCCGCCTGCGCAGCCGTTCATCGCAATCCGCAAGCCACCTGGCCCACGTTCGGGCTCGCCCTGGCAACACTCGGCGATGCGCACTGGAGCGCCATCAGCCGCTTGCACCCGTTGCGTTACTGGAGCCTGGTCGACATCCTGCGCACGTCCGCCAGCAGCGCGCCTTTGTTGCATGCGCCCCTGCAGATCGATGAACGCATCCTGCTCTATATGCTGGGCGTGCCGGCAGTGGACGAGCGGCTCGAAGCGTTGATACAGCCCATGCCGGCGTCGATGCATCCGGGACTGCGCAATCACAACGTGGCCTGGAATACAGCGCTGGACGAAGCGCTGCGGCACTGGCTCAGCGGCGCCGAGCGTAGCAAGCCGGTGCTGATTTGCGGAGATCGCGCTGCATCGCGTGAAATGGCGTTCGCCGAACTGTGCAGCCGTGCACGGCTGACGCCGCATCAGTTGCAGGCCGCGGACTTGCCCGTTACGCCCGAAGAACGCAAGACGCTTGCACGATTGTGGACCCGCGAATCGGCCCTGCAGAATGCCGCACTCTTCATCCGCTGCGCGGACGACGACAACCTGCAACCGCTTTCGGGGTGGCTGAACCTCGTGCACGCGCCTGTTGCTATCGACGCGTCGCCGGGCTCGGCCGCCGAGCAGTTGCCGGGCATGCGTCTGGATGTGCCCGGGTTGTCGGCTGAAGAACGCAAGATGGCATGGATCGGGCAGTTGGGCGACGTTTCCAGGCAGTTGAACGGCATGCTCGAGCGCATTGTCGACTATTTTCCCTTCGACGAATCCGCCATCCAGTCCGCCGCCGCGATTGCTCTGGAGACGCCATTGAAGGATGGCGATGACATCGGCGCAATCGCGTGGCGGGTTTGCAGACAGCAGGGCAGGCGTTCGCTGGACAATCTGGCACGGCGCATCGAGACGCGCGCGACCTGGTCCGATATGGTCCTGCCCGACGCGCAGACCGAGACCTTGCGGCAGATCGCCGTTCACATGCGCCAGCGCGCCGTGGTGAACCAGCGCTGGGGATTCTATGGACGATACAGCCGGGGCCACGGACTCAGTGCGCTCTTCTCCGGCAGCAGTGGCACCGGCAAGACGATGGCCGCGGAAATCCTCGCGCGCGAACTCGCCCTGGATCTCTATCAGATCGATCTGGCCTCAATGGTTAGCAAGTACATCGGCGAAACCGAAAAGAACCTTCGGCGCGTGTTCGACGCGGCTGAAGAGAGCGGCGCCGTGCTGCTGTTCGACGAGTGCGATGCCCTGTTCGGCAAGCGCAGCGAGGTGCGCGACAGTCACGACCGCTACGCGAACCTCGAAGTCAGTTATCTGTTGCAGCGGATGGACAGTTATCGCGGCGTGGCGATCCTCACCACCAACATGCGTCACGCGCTGGATTCCGCCTTCGTGCGGCGCATCCGATTCATCGTCCAGTTTCCGTTTCCGGACGCGCAGTCGCGCGCACGCATCTGGGAAGGCATCTTCCCCACGATGGCGCCGCTCGATCAGCTCGATTTCGAGCAGCTGTCGCAATTGAACGTATCGGGCGGCGTGATCCGGAACATTGCCACCCATGCTGCATTCCTCGCCGCCGACCAGGACACGCCGATCGGTGCGCGGCACATCCTCGCCGCCTCGCGAATCGAGTACGCAAAGATGGAGAAGCCGCTGACTCTGGCGGAAACAAGGGGATGGTCATGACCGCCTCGCATGCGCGTGGTGCGGCTCTGCCTGCGCCGCCCCGATCCGATTTGCCGCCAAGCTCGCGCAGCGCGCCGGGCGGCGTGCGTATCGGTATCGACATCCAGCGCCTGAGCCTGAACGGCTATACGCAGGTTCAACAGCAACGTTTCGTGCAGGCGCTGGAAGCAACGCTCTCGCGGCTTGCCGAAGACGGGGCCGGGGATGCCTCTCTTTCGTCAAGGCACATCGCGCAGTTGGAACCGTTACGCATGCGCCCCGGCAGCACGCCGGAAGACGCCGCGCGACTGCTCGCGCAGGCCTTGATCGGTGCACTTGCCGAGCGCAAACCGGAGCGCGGCCATGGCTAATATCTCGCCGCTCTTGCGCAAGGGCGCCCTCCTCACGCTCGACCCCACGCTGGGCGTCCCGCTTGGCACCATCATGCTGCAGTACAACCCGGACACGATCACGCGCTCGCTCAAGCCGCAGAGCGTGGGCGACGAACCGGACCGCACCGAAATCCTGCGTCTGAAAGGGCCGCCCATCGAAACGATCAAATGCGAGATCGAAATCGACGCCACCGATCAGCTCGCGGATGGCGACGCCACGGCAGTGGCGCTCGGCATCCAGCCGCAGTTGTCCATGCTGGAACTGCTGCTCTATCCGTCCAGCGGAACGCTGATCCTCAACGAGGTGCTCTCGCTGATCGGCACCATCGAGATCTTGCCCATGGAGTCGGCGCTCACCGTCTTCGCATGGAGCAACCGGCGTGTGACACCGGTGCGCATCACCGACATGGAAATCACCGAGCAGGCTTTTGACCCGCAACTCAATCCGATCCGCGCGAAGGTCTCACTCGGGCTGCGCGTTCTGAGCGTCAATGATGTCGGCTTCCTGACGCCGGCCGGCGCGCTGTACCTCGTTTATCAGACCACCAAGGAAGCCATGGCGCAGATGGCGTAGGGACATGAACATGAACCAAGCACTGGCTTCACTGATTACTTCCGCTGCGGGCACCGGAGCGCCAACGCTCACCTCCAGCCGCTATTACGGTTCGGCTACGTTGACCTATACGCAGCAGGACGGCACCCAGGTGATGTACCTCGCGCGCCGCATCCTGCCGCAAGCGGGCATCTACCAGTCCGTGCAGAGTTATGCGGTGGTGGAAGGCGACCGGCTGGACAATCTGGCGGCGAAGTTCCTTGGCGATCCGCTGTTGTACTGGATGATTTGCGATGCCAACAACAGCACCGACCCCGACGAACTCACCGCGCCGCTGGAGACCGGTCGCAGCATCCTGATACCGCTCTCGTCCGGCATTCCCGCTGGAGCACGCAATGGCTAGCCCGCTTTACCTGACGCTGATGGCTGGACCCGGCGTTGCGTTGCCGGTGCCCAAGCCGTTGATCGATGCACTGGTGTCGGCCGAGGTAAGCGAATCGGCGACGGGGCGCAGCGGCTTCCAGTTGACGTTTACGCTGGCCGACGACTCGATTCTGCAGACTTTCTTCCTGCTCGCCGCTGCCTCGCCAATCCCCCTGCTGCGCGTTGTGCTGATGGCGAATTTTGGCGGACTGCCGCAGGTCGTCGTCGACGGCATCGTGCTGCATCACGAGGTAGTGCCCGACGCAATGAAGGGCTCTTCCAGGCTCGTCGTCACCGGGCAGGATCTTTCCGCTCTGATGGACCTGATCGATTTCTCCGGCCTGCCCTATCCGGGCATGAGTCCGGACGTGCGGGTACTCACCATTCTGGCAAAGTACGCCGCGTTCGGCGTGGTGCCCGACGTGGTGCCCGTGCTGATTCCGGATGTCGAGGTGCCACTCGTGCAGACACCATCGCAGAAAAGCACCGACCTCAACTACATCCAGGAGATGGCGAAAGACTGCGGCTACGTCTTTTACATGATGCCCGGTCCGTTACCCGGTGTGAGCCAGGCGTACTGGGGGCCGCAGATTCGCATAGGCATGCCGCAGCAGTGCCTCAACGTCAATCTCGATACGTGGACCAACGTCGAAAGCCTGAGCTTTCGCTACGAGCCGCAGAACGCAGTGACGCCGGTCGTGTTCTCGCAGGATCAGACCACCAAACTGGTGTTTCCGATTCCCATTCCCTCCGTGACGCCGTTCAATCCGCCCTTGGGGCTGGCCGTGCCGATACCGCAGAAAGTCGAGCAGATGAACGACACGGCGAAGCTGCCGGTCAGCCAGGCGATCATGCAAGGCATGGCGCGCGCGGTGCAGAGCGCCGATGTGGTCACCGGCGAAGGCTCGCTGGACGTGCTGCGCTATGGTCAGATCCTGCGCGCGCGCAGTCTTGTCGGCATGCGCGGCGCGGGCATTGCCTTCGACGGCATGTACTACGTGGACAGCACCACGCACCACCTGAAACCCGGCGAATACAAGCAGAATTTCGTGCTCAAGCGCAACGCGCTGATCGCGAATACGCCCGTTGTTCCTTCCTATCCGTTCTAACTTGAGCCGTCGAGAGGCCATCATGATTAAGCATTACGGCAAATTCCGCGGCACGGTTATCGACAACGTCGATCCGTTGCAGTTGGCCCGGCTGATGGTGCAGGTGCCCGATGTGTCCAACGTACTGCCCTCCACGTGGGCGATGCCGTGCCTCCCGTTCGGCGGCATCCAGTCAGGCATGTTTGTCGCGCCGGCGATCGGTTCGGGCGTCTGGATCGAATTCGAGCAGGGCAATCCGGATTATCCGGTCTGGGTCGGGTGCTTCTGGGGGTCGGCGTCCGAAGTGCCGGCGCTGGCCCTGGCCGGCCCGCCCGGCCTGCAACAGATGGTCATGCAGACCACCTTGCAGAACACGCTGATGATCAGTGACGCCCCTGGACCCACCGGCGGCATCCTGCTGAAAACGACGGCCGGTGCGCTGATCTCGATCACCGAACTGGGCATCACGATCAGCAATGGACAAGGCGCCAGCATCGTGATGACAGGTCCCGCGGTGACCATCAACGAAGGCGCGCTGGAGGTGATCTGATGCCAGGCATGCTCATCCAGCAAGGCGCGGTAGTGATGTGCGCACACGGAGCGCCGGCCATGCCGAGCGTGCCGAATCCGTCGGTGACGCTGGAGGGCATGCCTTCCAGTCTGTTGTCCGCACCGTGGATCGTGACCGGCTGCCCGGCGGCCGCTGCGATGATGCCGCCATGCGTGAGCGCGACGTGGGCGGTCGGCACCACGCGTGTCACCTCATTTGGCCAGCCGTTGCTGGTGCAAAGCGGGGTATCGATCTGCGCGCCCAGCGGCCTGCCACTGCTGCCGGTGATGACCCAGTTGCGCGTCAGCGCGATGTGAGCACGCAATGAACCTGGCTTTTCCGTACAACCTCGACACGACGGGCCACACCGCTCAGACCGATTCATTGAGTCATATCACCGACATGATCGAGCAGATTCTCTTCACCTCGCCGGGAGAGCGCGTGAACCGCCCGACCTTCGGAAGCGGCACCGCACAACTGGTGTTTGCGCCGAACAGCGACGTGCTCGCCGCCGCGCAGCAAAATGTGATTCAGGCGAGCCTGCAGATGTGGCTCTCCGATCTGATCCGGATGCAATCGGTGACGGTGGTGGCGAGCGACGCGACCCTGCAGATCACCGTTGTCTATGTGGTGTTGCAGACCCAGCAGCAACAGACCCAGCAGTTCGTCTACGGCGGCAGCGACACGGGAGCCGGGTCATGATCTACTTCTGCTCACAGAAAAATCGCCGCGACCTCGTCCTGCGTAGCGCCACGCTCAATGGCATCGACTACCTGGAAGTGCTGACCGACCACGCCGGCTGCGGCAAGCAGTTGGCTGTCACCTTCCTCAAGGATGCGCGTGCGCTCGATCTCGATGCCGGCAATGCCGAGGTAACCGGCGACACGCCATTGAAGGTCGTCTCAATCGATGCGGCCACCGACGATGATCCGCTGCTCGTCGTCATCACCCTCGACCGGACCGGTGACTTCTCACCCTATACGTTCTCTCTGGTCGCCAAGCCAAGCGGCACCGATCCGCCTGCGGGCCTCGATCCGCAACTCTCGACGCTGACGTTCTCCTTCAAGGCGGGCTGCCCCTCGCCTGTCGATTGCCGTCCGCAACCGTGCTGCCCCTCGCCCGCGGCCGCTTCGCCCGATATCAATTACCTCGCCAAGGACTACACCGGATTCGTGCAGGTGATGCGCGACCGCCTCGCGGTACTGGCGCCGGGATGGACGGAAACACACGCCGCCGACATGGGCGTGGCGATCATCGAGTCGCTGGCCTACGCCGCCGATCACCTCAGCTACCAGCAAGACGCCGTGAGCACTGAGGCCTATATTGGCACTGCGAGAAGCCGCATCTCGCTGCGTCGTCACGCGCGGCTGGTCGACTATAGCGTCGGCGAAGGCTGCAACGCGCGCGCCTGGGTGTACCTAGAGACGGCGAAAGACGATCTGCTGGTGCCGCGCGGCACTGCGTTCTATGTGCGCACCCCGGGCGAGGCAGCGGTGGTCGATCCGCTCGACCTGTACCACGTCGCACTCCTGAAGAATAGCACGCAGCCGATCTTCAGCAGCCTGTGCGACGTGTGGCTATATATGGAACAAAATGAAATGCACTTCTACACCTGGGGCGACAGCAACTGCTGCCTGCCGGCCGGCGCGACCCAGGCGACCCTGGTGGGCACGCTCGAATCGCTCGCTGAGGGCAGCGTGCTGATCTTCCAGGAAAAGGTAGGCCCGCTGACGGGCAGCCCCGATGACGCCGACCCCACACATCGCTGGGCGGTGCGCCTGACCGGCGTGCGCACGACCAATGACGCCGGTGAACTGCTGTTCGACCCGCTTCCCACCCCGCCGCTGCACATCACCCAGGTCAGCTGGTCGGCCGACGATGCCTTACCGTTCCCGCTCTGCTTGTCGTCTACTTACCAGGGTGACGATGGCCCCGTACAGCTGGAGGACGTGAGCGTCGCGTTTGGCAATATCGTGCCGGCCGATCATGGCACGCTGGTCGATCACGAGATCCTCGGCGTGGTGCCGGCTCTGCCGCCCGCGCCACTGGTCGAAGCCAGCTGCGATTGCGACATTCAGGCAGTGGCCGCTGTGTCGTTGCTGCCCCCGCACGCACGTTTCTATCCGGAACTGGCGCAATCGCCCCTGACCTTCGCGCACGCCTATGCGTCCAGCGCGCCTGCCACTGCGTTTACCGCGGCTGGCCCTGCAACCGCAACGCCGCAGATTGTCGTTCACAGCGACGACAATCGCACCTGGACAGTCACCGAAGACATCCTCGGCAGCGGTCCGGACAGCGATAGTTTCACGCCGGAGATCGAGTTAGACGGCTCGGTGTTTCTGCTCTTCGGCGACGGCCAGTATGGCGCGGCGCCCGATCCTGGCTTGCAGCTCACCGCCCGCTACCGCATTGGTAATGGCAGCGTGGGCAATGTGGGCCACGACACGATTGCACACATGGTTGGCAATCCGCATCAGATCCGCAGCGTGCGCAACCCGCTCGCCGCCGCCGGAGGCACCGATCCGGAAGGCATGGAGCACATTCGCCAGTACGCGCCATTCGCGTTCCAGACGCAGGAACGCTGCGTGACCGAGGACGACTACAGCGTGATGACGGCAGCCCTTCCTGGCATCCGCCAGGCGCGCGGCACGTTCCACTGGACAGGCAGTTGGTACAGCGCCTTTGTATCGGTGGAACCCGAGGGCGCATTGACGAAGCGGCTTCTGCACGACACCACACGTTATCTCAACTTGTTGCGCATGCTGGGCATCGACCTGACCGTGAGAGCGGCTCAGATCATCGGCCTGAAGATCACGCTGCGGATCTGCGTGGCGCCCGGCCATTTCCGCGGCGACGTGTTTGCCGCGCTGATGAAATTGTTCATTACCGGCAATCAATGCAACGGTCAGCCTGGCCTCCTTGCCGCCGCCAACTTCGTGTTCGGCGAAACGGTGTACGCCAGTCCGTTGATTGCCGCGGCGCAGTCGGTCGACGGCGTAGTCTCCGCTACGCTCACCACGTTCAGCCGGCTCGACGCGCCGTGGGTGGACGGCGTCGCGCTCGGTTACATCAGTCTCGGTCCGTTGCAAATCGCCGCCTGTGACAACGATCCCAATCACCTCGACCGCGGCGTGTTCGCGCTGCAACTGGACGGTGGCAAATGAGCGTCTGCCCGATCACGGCCGAGGAGCTGTGCGATTGCTGCACAGGCGTCTCGATAGAGACGCCTGAATTCATTGGCAACCGCCCGGCACTGCCGGCCATTGTCTATCGCGTGGGCCGCTATGCGACATTCAACGCCAGCATGCTGGCCTGTCTGTTGGAGTCGGCCTATACGCCGATGAGCCTGTTGCGCACGCGCGACCCGAGCGACTACACGATCGCGCTGATCGACAGCTATGCGATCGTGCTGGATATCCTGACGTTCTACCAGGAGCGTTTCGCCAACGAAGCATATTTGCGCACCGCCATCAACCAGCGTTCGGTATTCGAGCTGTCGCGGCTGATCGGCTATGTGCCCTCGCCTGGCGTAGCCGCGACGGATGTCCTGGCGTTCACGCTTTCCGACGCACCCGGCTCACCGGACAACGTGCTGATTCCTGCCGGCACACGCGTGCAAAGTGTGCCCGGTCCCGGCCAGACGCCTCAGGTGTTTGAGACATCGTCAGATCTCGTCACTCAAATCGGTTTGAATGCTCTGCCGGCGCAAACCTTCGTGGCATGGCAGCTCACCGCCGACAACAGCACGTGGGTCGTAGGCACGGTCAACAATATCAACATCGGCGACACGCTGCTGTTTGTCAAAGCCACGAACAGCGTGCCCGACACAACCGGTCCCGGTGACGTGCATATCGTCACCGCCGTGACGCTGGATTCGGCTAACGGCATCACGCGCATCACCTGGAACAGCGCACTCTCCTCCTCTTTCGCGCCCGGCATGACCGCCGACCAGGTCTGTCTGTACGTCTTCCGCAAGAAGGCCGCGCTGTACGGTGCGCAGGCGCTCAATCCCGCGACTTTGGTGGCTGGAGGCGTCGGCAGCATGATCGGCGGGGCGCCGGTCACGCAAGGCGACGACTGGAGCTTTGCGAGCTATCAGGACGGCACCTACCAGCTCAATCTCGACGCTTCCTATACCGGTTTGACCCCCGCCGCGAACACGCCACAATGGGCGGTATTCATCGGTTCCCAAAGTACCGCGTTCTTCGCCGTCACCGGCGCGGAAGAATCCAACCCGAATCTTTATACGCTCACCACCAAGACCACGCGGCTCACCTTCGGCTTTGGAGAGGTGCTTACGGCGGGCGCATCCGTGTCGCTCGACAACGCGCTCTCCGCCTTCGAAGCCGATACGCGCAACGTCACCGTCTATGTGCAGAGCGTGCAATTGCAACTGGCCAACATGCCGCAGGTGCAATGGAGCAGCAATCCCGGCTACGCGATGCAGGACGGCATGCTCGCGCCGGTCGGCGGCACCGAGGTTGCGGTGATCGGCGGTCAGCAGATCGTCGCCGGGCAGCCATTGAGCGTTTCCGGCAAACGCGTGCGGCTGCAGGTGCTGCCGGGGGCGAATGCGAGTTTTGCGCCGGCAGGCTCGTCGGCCTCGCTGGGCGTGACCGATAACCAGGTTTTCCTGGTCGGCGGCTACCCCCCAGTCGCGTCCGCGAACGGCGCGCCCGTGTGGAGCGTCGTCACGCTGAGCGGCCTCGCCGGCTATCTGCAGGTCGAAGATGGCAGTGTGCGGTTGCTGCCGTCCGACAAGAACGACGCAGTGGCAAGCGAAGCGTCCGCCGTCACCACGCCATCCGTGCTCGGGGACATGACCACGCTCAACCTTGATGGCATGCTCGCCCGCCTGTACGACGCGGGCACGGTCAGTGTGAATGCCAACGCCGTCAATAGCAGTAACGGCGAGACGGTCCAGGAGTTGCTGGGTTCGGGTGATGCCTCTCAGGTCGCCTTGACGTTCACGCTGAAACAGTTGCCGCTCACCTACGTCTCGTCGACCAGCACCAATGGCACGCAATCGACGCTGCAGATTTGGGTGAACAACCTGCAATGGCACGAGGTGCCAAACTTGCTTTCCGCCGGGCCCGCCGACCGCGTCTTCGTCACTCGTGTGAATTCTGCCGGCTATACCGTCGTGCAGTTCGGCGACGGCACGAATGGCGCCCGCACGCCAACGGGCCAGATGAATATCCGCGCGGTCTACCGCAAGGGCATAGGCGCTGCCGGCATGGTGGCGGCGGGCCAGTTGTCGCAGCCGCTGGACCGGCCACAAGGGCTTAAATCGGCGACCAATTCGAGTGCCGCTGCTGGCGGCGCAGACCCGGCCACCGCCGACGACGCACGCGCCCGCGCGCCGTTGCCCACCCTCACCATTGGCCGCATTGTCTCGCTGGAGGACTACCAGAACTATGCGCTGAACTTCGGCGGCATCGCTAGGGCGGTCGCGTCGTGGACTTATTTCAACCGCACCCGCGGCGTATTCCTCACGATTGCCGGAGCCAACGGCGCCACCTTCCAGCCGACCGATACGGTGATCGTCAATCTGATCGAATCGTTGCACCGGTACGGCAACAAGTACGTGCAGTTGCAAGTCGCGTCCTACGATCCGGTGCCGTTCCAGATCGCAGCAAACGTGCTGGTCGATGGCGATCACGATTCCACGCTGGTACGGGCTCAGGTATGGCAGAACCTGGTCAACGCCTTATCGTTTGATGCCCGCCTGCTCGGCCAGAATGCCGCCGCGGGCGACATTATCGAGATCGTGCAGTCCACGCCCGGCGTTGTCGCCATGCAATTGAAGGCGCTGTTTCTCACCGGCAGCTCACCCGGCGCCGTTCCCGGGCAGCTATGCGCCGCCGGTGCGTCGCCGCCACGGGGCGCGCAAATGCTGCTGCTCGATCCCGCCTGCCAGAACGCCATCGGAGCATGGTCATGAGCCTCGACGCCGCCGATCTGTTTGCACTGATGCCCGCGGTCTATCGCACGCGCGACGCCGCAAATGGCGGACCGCTGCAGGCACTCTTCGAGGTGATCGCCACTCAAACCGGCATCGTCGAACAGAACATCGAACAGCTCTACGACGACCAGTTCATCACGACGTGCATGCCATGGGTCATTCCTTATATTGGCGACCTGATTGGCTACAACTCGATCTACCAGACGTCGGCAGGTCTCGACAGCCGTGCGGAAGTCGCAAACACCATTGGCTATCGCCGTCGCAAGGGCACGCCCATTGCGCTGCAGCAGGTGGCCATGGACGTCTCCGGACGCCCCGCGGTGGTGGTGGAGGAATTCCGGCGGCTGATCACCACGCAGAGCCTTCGCCTGCCCCGGCCGCATCATGTCGCATGTATCGACCTGCGCCGCAATGCGGTGCTGGACGATCTTGACGACACCGCGTTTGACATGAGCAACCGTACGCTGGACGTGCGCCGTATCGCGCCGCGTATGCGCGATGTGCCCGATCCCGATCCGACGCCACTGGACATCGCGCTGCACGGCCCGGGACGTATCAACGTCTCCGACATTGCGGTGCATTTATGGCTCTGCAGCCCCTGGCAATACGAACAGGCGCCGGCTTTCGTGGTGGATGCTCGCCGCTTCAAGTTCAATGCGCTCGGCCTCGACATTCCGCTGTTTTCGTTGCCGCCGGCGGCTGGGCTGCCTTTCACTGTGATCAACACCCGGCTGGATGTGCCCCAGCCGATTCGCCGCGGTGAATTCCTGCGGCAACTCGCTGACTTTTACGGCCAGAGCATGATGCTGTTCGCCGATGGCGCGCCGGTTGCGCCGTCGCAAATCTGCTGCGCCAATCTTGCCGACCGCGTGGATGGCAATTGGTGTGCCGTGGCGGCCGGCAAGATTGCGATCGATCCGGAACTCGGGCGCATTCAATACGCGGCCGACCTTACGCCGCCACAATCGCTGCGTGTGACCTACGTCTACGGCTTCCCGGCCGCAATCGGCGGCGGCCCCTACGATCGTACCGCCACGCTTGGCCAGGAAATTCCCACAAAGAATCCGGCGCAGGCGGATTTTTTCGCGCAGGTCGGCACCTCTGCCTGTCCCGACCTGGAGGCAGCCGTCGCCCAATGGAATCTGCAACCGGCCGGCTCGACCGGTGTGATCGTACTGCCGGGCTTCGAGCGTTATGTGATCGACCTGACGGGCGCGAACGCCATCACCCTCGCATCGGGCAGCACGCTCGCGATTGCCGCCGCTGTGCCCGTACCCTTGGGCGGTCCACGCGACATGATCTGGAACAATGCGTGTGTCACCCTGCTCGGCGATATCGACATCGCGGGCATGCCGCCGCCCATGCTCGAAGGTGAAGTGCCGCCGGTTGGACAGCTCATTGTCAACGGCCTGTTGATCGAAGGACAGATTGTCATTGGAAAAGACCCGGTAGCCGTGCAGCTTTCCGATTGCACGCTGGTGCCGGGGCTCGGAGCGGCCAATCCGGGACTGAAGCAATGCGAGCCGGGCGTGATCGTGGAAAACGACGCCACGCTGTGCGTGACCCGCTGCATCACCGGTCCCATTGCGGCGAACCAAGCAGGCGCCGTCCGCCTGTGCAACAGCATGGTCGACGCCACGTCGCCTTGTTGCGTGGCCTACGCCGGGTCAGACGGCTACTCAGCCGGCGCTGACCTGCATGTCGAGGACAGCACGATCATCGGCAAGGTGCGTACCCGCACGATGCGATTGGCCAGCAACACGATTTTCTTTGCCCGTCTTGGGCGGCACGATCCGTGGCCGGCCGCGCTATGGTGCAGCCGGCGGCAGGACGGCTGCATACGCTTCTGTTCTCTGCCCACCCAAGCCATCACGCCCAGATGCTATGAATGCCTGCCACCGGATCCAGACAACGCCGCAGCGTTCGCGCCCAGTTTCATTACGTTGCGCTACGGACTGCCCGCCTATGGCCTGCTGAGCGGCGATGTGCCGATGGCAGTGTGGCATGGCGCGGACAACGGCTCGCAAATGGGCGTGTATCACCAGATACAGGAAACGGAGGCTGTCTCCAACGTGCAGATACGCACGCCAGAGTACTTGCCTGTCTTGCTGGAAAGCGGACTTTTCCTGCATCCATCACGCCCGTTGCCGCGGCCTGAACTCCCCGCGTTCATCTATTACGGCTATTACTCCGGCCGGCAGCGAAGCTGTTGTGACGATGAGGATGACGAACTGGCCGGTTTGCCAGGCATCGGCGCGAATTTGTTGTAGGCAGGCGTTCCACCACGACGCACACCCTATGTACAGGCAAGAGGGGCATGCCATGAAAGGTGATTTCAGCCGGATCCGCTTCGAGCAGAACAAACATTACACGGACGTGCTCGATCAGCAAGGGCGCGTTGCCTACGACGCGGACCATAACGAACAGCGCTTCATCGACCGGCACCGCCGCGCGGTTGAAACGGTCGACGTGATCGGCGAGTATGGGGCGCCGATGCATGATCCAGGTTTCGCCATCACCGTGACCGGCAACAACCTGAGCATTGGCGCGGGCCGCTATTACGTGCACGGGCTGCTGTGCGAAAACGCAGCGGCATTGGCTTACGATCAACAGCCGTTCCGGATCGCACAAGACGAAACCGACCAGATCGGGTTCCTCCTCGATGAAATGCGCCGCAACCGCCGCAACGCATGCCTGTGCGTCTACCTCGAGGTATGGCAGCGCATGGTGACCGCGCTCGACGACAGTTGTCTGGGCGAACCGGCACTGGGTCAGGCGGACACCACCACGCGCATGCAAACGGTATGGCGCGTTGTCGCCTATCCATTTGCGCCCGGCACGCCGTCGTCGGCCAACGCATCGGGCTTTACCGCGCAGGACCCGTCATCTTTCGCGCTGAAGGTTCGCGCCTGCAGTTGCGACGCCATGTATCGCGCAACACCTGTCGAACGTACCGGCACGTTGTGCGCGCAGGTCGCGGACCGGGGCGACGACTGCGGCTGCCAGCCTATCCCCGCCGCAGGTTACACGGGACAGGAGAACCAGCTCTACCGGTTCGAGATCCATCGTTCGGGAACGCTGGCTACGGCAACGCTGAAATGGTCGCGCGAAAACGGCTCGATTGTGGTTGCGATCGCATCCGTGTCAGGCAACAAGGTGACGGTGAACAGCCTTGGCATGGATGCCAACCTAGGTTTCCAGGAAGGCCAATGGGTCGAGATCAGCGACGACACCAATCTGTTCGGCGAAGAGCCGAACCAGCCAGGGCAGTTGTATCAGATCCAGCATATCGACCGGCCGTCCATGACGCTGGTCATGACCACGACAGTGCAGCCGGTGGACACCACGCGCAACGCCCGCTTGCGGCGCTGGGATCAGGTCGGCAGTGCTGCCACAGCCGATGGTGTTGCGCTATCCGATAAATGGTTCATCATTGAAAACGGCATCCAGATCCGCTTCGGCACCGGCACTTATTTCGCGGGGGACGCGTGGACCATCGCCGCGCGCAACGCCACCGGCCAGATCGACTGGCCGCCTTGCGGCAACGACGGAAAACCGTGTCAGCCTGCGTACTACGCGCACATCTACCGCGCACCGCTGGCATGCATCGGCCTGAGCGACACTGATGACTCGGTGACGACCGACACGGGCATGTTTCGGGAAGCGGCGTTTGCCGAGGAAGTCTATTCCCCGTTCAAGGTGGAAGACTGCCGGCGGCGGTTCCCCAGCCTCACCGAACTGGGCGGCTTCGTCAATGCCAAGGCCTTGCACATTACCGCCATCAACTGGCAGAACGACGATGTGATGACATTCGACGCGCTGGTGGCTCACGGCTTGGAGGTCGATTTCGATCAGCCACCGACGGGTCCGCTATCATCCGCCAATTTCATCGTGACGCTCGAGACGCCGATTCAGCTACAGACACAGGCCGCTCTCGGGAACGAACTGAACGCGCCCGTGCAAAATGGCTACCCGACACCGACCGTCATACGCACCGAGTTCATTCTCGATTCGACGGTTCAGCGCCAGGGCACAGCCGTGACGTGGACACTACCCAGCGAGAATGTCAGCTCGCACCAGATCGCAGACCTTCAGGCCATCAACAGCGGGCTCGTGCCGTGGGCATTTCTGGGCACGCCGGTGCGCGCGCGTGTGAAGTTGCCGGGGCGCGCGCTCTATGCCAGCACAGCGGCGGGCGCGCAACTCTACCTGGATGGACAGGCTTTCGGCCAGAGCGTCATCAGCAAGACAGAACAGCGCGAACGTATCGACCTGCAATTGCCTACCGGCAACGACGCACGCGCGAGCGATTTCGAAAGCTGGTTCTATCTGTATCCGGCACTGGCTTTGGAAAGCGTCGCCTTTACTTATGCGCAGCTCTTCGTCGCTGATATCGAAGGAACAGCGGGCATCGTCAATGCTGAGCCTAACCCGATCAAGCCACTTGTGCAGCAAGCCACCATCGAGCTCAACTATGCGGCCACGGTAGCCGCCACGATTCAGCTCGCCATGTCCGGTGATTCCAGCATCGCGAGCGTGCCTTCGACCGTGGCGGTCAACGCGGGCGACAGCGGCGTGAGGGTGAACGTCACCATCAACGGCGCGCCGGTGAGCGACCAGCAGTCTCGCTTCACCTTGACGGCTTCATTGCCTTCGGCGCTCAATCAGGCCACTTCTCAGACCGCCTCGTTCACAGTGATAGGACGCGGCGGCAAGCCGGCGCCCGCGCCAGCGCAGGCGCAGCCCATCGCGGAGACGAAGACGGTTACGGAGACAGAGACGGAGATGAAAACGCAGCCGGGCGAGGCAAGCGCCCCGTCAGTCACGCAGAACACCGAGGCGCCCACTCCCAAGGCGACGCCGGCGAAACGGCCCGCTTCCCCCAAACGCAAGCGGAGCTGAAGCGATGCGCGCCGTATGGTCGTTCTGGAGCAAGCCCTTCACTGCACACAAGGGGAAATCCTGGTGCGCGCCGCACCATCACCTGCTTGCGTGGGGCCTGTCGCTGCGGCTCGCGCGCAAGCACTATCCGGAGACCGTGCTGGTCACGGACAGGGCTGGGAAAACACTGCTGATCGACCAGCTCGGGCTCGAGTTCGGCGAGGTCAGCACCGAGCTCGAAGCGTTGCGCGATGTGGAAGAAGGCTGGTGGGCGCTCGGCAAGCTGTATGCGTATAGCTTGCAGGAGCGCCCGTTCATTCATATCGATGCAGACGTCTTTCTCTGGAAGCCTCTGCCGCCTGCCGTGGTCAACGCGCCGGTATTCGCGCAGTGCCCTGAGTATCACCCGCCGCTGGACCTGTATGCGGCGCCGTCGGATATCGAAACCGCATTTGCGCGACATGGGCTCTCGTTGCCGGTGGAATGGGAATGGTCGCGCTCGCTGGGAGAGCCGTCCTTTCGCGAGGAAAACTGTGGCATCGTGGGTGGTCAGCATGTCGACTTTCTGCGCTATTTCGCGACGCTCGGACTCAAGCTGGTGCGCGACCCCGCCAACGCGGCCGCGTGGCACGAGCTGCCGGATAAGGACGGCTACAACATGCGGGTCGAGCAATTGCTGCTCTCGGTCTGCCTCGACTACCACCGTTTCCATCCGGACTCGCCGTATCGCGGAGTGCACGTCAGACACCTGTTTCCCAGCTGGGCCGACGCCTTCAACCCGGCCCGGGCTGCGCAGGCGGGCTATACCCATCTGCTCGGATCCAGCAAGAGCGACGCCAATGTCGCACGACGCCTTGAGCGGCGCATGCAAAGCGAGGACCTCGATTTCTATCGGCTCTGCGTGCAGCTCGGCCAGCGCCTGACGAGGACTTGAAATGACATCCGGACCTGCCAAACCCGCCGGCGATGTGGTCCGCCCTGTGCCTTCGCTGAAGCGGCATGGTGCGACGGCTCGGGACCCCGCACCGGAGGCCGCTCAGCGCACGCGGGCGCCGGATGCCACGCCGAGTGTGACACCGCCATTGTCATCCAGCATTCCGGCGCTGGCGCTTGGCGAGCGCGCTGCCGGAGCTCGCGGATCGTCGAACTATCCGCTCATCCGGCAGGCCACGCAAAGCGCCGGCCGGCCACTCGACGATGCGCTTGAGGCGCGCTTCGCCGCGCATCTGCAGACGGATTTGAGCGATGTGCGCATCCACACCGGCGAACAAGCCTCGCGCTCGGCCGAAGGCATCGAGGCGCAGGCCTACACCGTCGGACAGGACATCGTGTTCGGCGTCGGACAATACCGGCCGGACTCTGCCGACGGTCAGCATTTGCTTGCGCACGAACTGGCGCATGTGGCGCAACCCGACGGCCCCCGCACGCGCGCGGTGAGTCAACCGACGGACGCGAGCGAGCGGGAAGCCGACCACGTTGCCGATGCGCTGATGCAAGGCCAAACCGCCCGTCCGCGAATCGCCGCCACCGCGGCTGCGCAACGCGAGCCGCAGAAGGAGGCGAGCGAACCGGCGCACGAGCCGGTTCTCAACCAGATGCTGGATCACGCGTCACTATTTCTTGCTGCCTCGATTGGATCGGCCACCTTGAGCGGTTTCGATACCGGGAAGTCCGACCTGAAGCCGGCTCATATCGCCGAGTTGAAAAAAACCGCATACAGCATCACCTCTTTGTTGCATCACTACCCGCAATCCACCGTTACCGTGATCGGCCACACCGACACGGTGGGCACTGAGGCGCATAACCTCGAACTGGGCGCGGCACGTGCCATGGCAGCGGCCGATGCGCTGGAAAAGCTGGGTGTGCCGGCGGCCATTGTCACGACCTCCAGCGCCGGGGAAGCCGCGCCACAAGCGGTGAAGACCCGGGATGAAGCGCCCAATGCGCAAAACAGACGCGTGGACATACGCTTCGAACCGCAGGCTGCACAAAGCGTGAGCGTAGTGCCGAAGCTCGAGCCCAAGGGGGACGAAAAGACATCGGGACTGGCGCAGACGCCACCGCCGGATATCAACTATCACGGCTCGCTCGATCCGTCGTACCGCGGGCCGCCATACCGCCCCGACGAACTGCCGCTGGATTTCTGGAAACCCATACCGACTGCACCGAAAGGGGTGGGTCCGAAATCGGTGATCGACTTTATCGGCGAAAGGGTCATCGACCCGGTCGTCGATCGCGTCGCGCACGGGTTGTCCAAGCAGGCACGCGACA
Source organism: Paraburkholderia sp. MM5384-R2 (assembly GCF_014201025.1). NCBI lineage: Bacteria > Pseudomonadati > Pseudomonadota > Betaproteobacteria > Burkholderiales > Burkholderiaceae > Paraburkholderia > Paraburkholderia sp. MM5384-R2. Next base: position 7,407 of record NZ_JACHDI010000041.1, on the reverse strand, counting down.
AGATCAAGGAGGCCGCGCGCGACAGCGTGAAAACGGGCGCGGCAAAGTTGGCGCGTCTGGCGGCCGAAGGGGCCGGCGTGAATGATCAGCAAGCGCTGGATGCCATCGAGAATGCGACAAAGGCGGCGATTCAGGAGAAGGGGCGAGCACAGCCGTAGTGGCTCTGCTCGTTGGTCATCGCCATGGGCACGCAATCCGCCAACGCCGTCAAAGGCCCTGCTCCCTCCATATCGCAGCACGCGGCCAATATCATGCGTGCGCGTGAGCGCGCCGACCAAGCTGTGCATAGCCAGGAGTTGCGTGGTTTCGAACCGACCATGTCGCTGGCGTCTTTTTCGTCATTTCCTGCACTGGCGCCTGGCGACGCTAGAGTTCTGCCAATGTCCCCGCTACGCGCTAACCCGGCGGCGCGGCCGGCGCATCTATCCCTCCCGCGTATTCAGGCCGTGCCACGTGCAGACAACTACGAAGAACGAGTCTTACCTGCCGAAAGAGTCAACGACGCTCCGCCATTGTTCGCGCAGCGTCAATGTGTCGCCTGCGCCGCGGAAAATGACGACGAGCCTGCCTTGGAGACCGTTCTGCTCAAACGCAAGTACAATGGTTGCGCCGCAGAGGACCACGACGAACCGGGGCTGCATTGCAAACCATGGCCGGAGTTACCGTCAGCCTCTTCGCCAGATGCCGCGTCGCCCCAGCAAGCGATCCGTTCACGCACCGAGCGGATCGTGCGCGAAGCACTGCTGCACAGCTACGGTGAAAGACTTGGGACAGACGTGCGCAGAGACATGGAACGTGCGTATGGTGTCGACCTGAGCAACGTGCGCGTCCATACCGACGCACTCGCCAACAGCGCAAGCAACGCGCTCGCCGCTCAGGCGTACACGGTCGGACAATCCATCTATTTCGCGTCGGGTCGCTACCAGCCGCAAGTCGCAGGCTCCCGCGAACTGCTCGCGCACGAACTCGCGCATGTTGTGCAGAACCGCAACGGAAACGCACTTGCCCCTTCGCGCAAGCGCACGTTTAACGTCAGCGCGCCGCACGATCCGTCCGAGGTCGAAGCAGACGCCGCCGCGCGCGCTGTACTCGCCGGCCGAACGTTTCGGGTGCGTGGCAGCGGTGCTGGCCTCGTTCAGCGAAAGGGTCTTTGGGGCGAGGCGCTCGACTGGGGAAAGACCAATGTCGACGAGGCTGAATCGGCCGTCGCTTCCGGCGCGAAGAAAGTCGCCGATTTCACCGGCCAGCAATTGATGAAGGTGCTCCGTGTGGTCTCCCCCGGCCTAGCTGACATCATCGACGAAGGGCCGGTCGACTTTGCCAAGCGCAAGGTCTCCGAGGCGCTGGATGCCCATCTGCCCGCGGCGCTCGGTGGCTTCAGCATCGACCAGCTCTCCAGGGGCCTGGGTTCTTGGCTAGGCCAAGCAAAAGGCTTTATCACGAATCTGACGAAAGGCGACAAACAAGCGTGCAAGGCATTCGCCGCCTCCATGCACAATCTCTCCGATTTTGTCGGCAAACTGATCGAGAACCCGATAGTGGACGCCGTCACCGGCGCGCTCGGCAAGGTATCCGACTTTTTGACGAACGTGCTAAAGGTAATCGCCGAGCCATTCTTCGACGGACTCAAGCAATATGTGTCGGGAACGTGGTCAACGTTGAAGGCCGTCGCAAGTACCATAGCCGGCTGGTTCAACAAGGCCAGGACAGCGCTAGGCGATGTCTGGAGCCAGCTCGTCACGCTGCTGGGCTTCGATGGCAGCAGCGAAGACACCGTGTGGGGCTGGATCAAGAGCGAGGCGGCAAAAGTCTGGAATGCGCTCAAGGCCGCAGTCGCGCCGGCCATCGAGCCATTGAAGAAGATCGCGTCGGTCGTGGCGCTGTTGACGCCAATGGGGCAAATCCACGCGATCATCAAATACGGTCCCAAGCTTGTGCAAGTGGTGAAGTGGATCTGGGAGAACGGCCTTTCGCCGCAACAGATCCGTGAGGCGCCGGCCGATATCCGCGACATGCTGGAAAGCATTGGCGCAAACGTCAACAACTTCGAGGAGACGCTCAAGAGCGGGCTGAATTGGCTCTCGGAGAATCTCTCGTGGCTGGCTGACGCAATGCTCGATGCGGCGTCGAAAGTGACCGGACTGCCTCTGTTGAGCTTCGCGCACAACCTGTTCGACGACGCTCACAGCGCCCTCAAGACCATGGTCGCAGACGTCGAGCAAGAAGCGACGCAAGTGCTCGCCAGCATCGAATCCAGCGCGAAGAGCATCGACCGGTTCGTCCAGCCGTACAAGGGCGTCATGTCGAGCATAATCATCGCGATCGCCGCGCCGCCGACCATTCCCGTTTTGCTTGCGGGCTGGGCTTGGGGAAAACTCCCCCATTGCGTGAAGGCGCCTATCCTGGACTTCGTGCTCGACATCGCGATCAAGGCCATATCGAAGGTTCCGGCGCTGCCGACGTTTGGTTTGCTTTGGTCACTGCTGAAGCCGGGCGTACTGGCATTCCTGAAGACCTTACGTGCGTCTCCCACGGAAGTGAAGGAGGCCGTTTCCAACAAGATCGCAAAAATCCTGAGCGGCTCCGATCCCGATTTCTTGCTCGGCTTCGTCAAGGGTTTCGCGCAGGGCGTGTGGGAGGGCATCAGCGACCCAATCAAGGCCATCTGGACCGTGCTTGAAGGTCTCGACAAGGCGACGCAGTATCTGTTGAGTCTCGCGGGCGTCACGAACCCTTCCGAACGCTCGCCAGCTACGGATGAGGGACCGTCTTCGCCGCCGGCGACGGGCGCTTCGGAGCATGCACCCGTCTTGACACAGTCGTATGCAGCGCCGGCATCGACGCTTGCAGCCGCGCACGCCAAGCAATCGGCCATGCAGACAAACCGTGCGCCAGATGCGACGAGCGCAGCCTCGCAGTTCACGGCGAGTGCCGAGAACACCGCGGAGCAAGTCATCGATAGCGCTAATCTTCCAACGCTCAAAACCGCTGCGCAAGAAGCCGCACAGAACATCGGCCCTAATGTCGCCACGGTGAAGGGAAATTTTTGGGGTGCTGTACAGGACTATTTCAACGGCGGCAACATGACGTTCGACGAGACGATCCGCCGATTGTCGAGCGCCTGGGAGGCGGCGCGAACCAAGATTGCCGAGGGCGGCGCTTGGCTGGCCGGTCAACTCACGGAGTTCTTCAAGGGCGACGCGGCGGAATCCGAACTTGGCGACAAGATTGGCTGGCTCACCGGCACGTGGGTGTTCCAGGTAGTGCTCGATGCCCTCTCCGCTGGTACGTGGACGGAGGCCGATTCGATCCTGATCGGGATTGCGAAATTCATCAACTGGCCCATGGAGGCACTGGGAGAGGCTTTCAAACTACTCAGGTCTCTCGGAAGATTTCTGCTTGACGGCATCAAAAGCCTGGGTTCCGCAATAAAAGAAACGGCAAGTGGGGCATTCAGAACCGTCTCCAGGGCCATCGGTCAAATTGGGGAAAAACTGATTGCTTTCGGCGAACAGGTCTTCGCCAGGCTCGGCGGCAAAGCAGCACACGTCGAGGCGAAAGAGCTGGGTGTTCTCGGAAGGGAGACCGGAAGTCTGACCGAACGTGAAGGCTCGCAGCTCGGGCGACAAGAGGCACTCGCCGAAGGCAATGAGGCCACAAAGAAAATCGAGGAGCAGGCTGGGGGCAGCAACGTACAGGAAACAGAAGGCAGTAGCGCACGCAAGGAAGCGGAGTTGGGCGCCGCCGAAGCCGAAGCAAAGACAATCATGTCAGCGGACAGCTTAGCGGGTGTGCCAGTCCCCGGGCTGATCGCGCAGTTGATGGGCCTCAAGCTTCAGTTCTCCTGGATCAAGTCTTTCGACGCGCAACCGAAAGGCAACGGCCACTATGCAATCCACATGATTGCGAGCGACCATCTGCTGGGCGACTATGACGTAGCGCTACAGGAAGACATTGGCAAAAGGCTCACGTCCCTGATGGACTCCTCGCAAGGCGAGCGCTATCTGATTGACACAGGCTCCGAACATCGGCTCGCAGAAATCTACGCGAAGTCGAAAACCGATCCAAAAGCCGCAGAGCGTATGCTGCGCGAGTTGGAGGGCGACGTCGAGCGGGCGGGCAGCGAACTCCCCGGGCATCACATGGGCGAGATGTCCTCGGGCGCGGATGTCGACGCAGTCGACGATGCTGCAGCCGCGCTGCCCGACAGACGTCCGAGCGATTTGTTCAATCAGACACAGCTGGAGCGCGACGAAGCAGAACTGGGGCGCGAGCGAGGCAATACCTTCAACGCCGAGCGGGCGCATCTCTATCGCTATAATGAAGTCACTATTTCAACAGGCATCCCTGGCAAATATGTATATCTGGATTCATACGTAGAAGGCCTGGAGATCGTATCGAGAAAGTATCCGCGCGGCGCCGTGATGGAAACCGAGCGCGCCATGGATTACATCCTTGAACTGGCGGAAAAGTATCATCCAGGCGCCCGGATTGCGAACACCAAACGGATGAAAGAGCTGGGCATTGCAAACCAGCTTCTCAAGGGCAGACCGATCCTGGAGGTACCTGTACTTCTCAAAGACGTTCCGGAAGATGTGCTCGCCTACGCCGAACGGATGGGCGTAACTATCCGGGACACGGAAGGCGCCGTCTATTGAAGCGACGCAGGAGTGACCACTCGAGAATGTCTCTGACGTTGACCAGGTATGTCATTCAGGCACGAAACCGCTCCGGTGCAATCGCATGCTTGCGCATCAGCGCGAAAAATGCCCGCCGGTTCTTCTGCGCGGCCGACGCGGCGCGCGTGACGTTGCCTGCGTTCACCATCAGCAAGCGTTCAATGTAGTTGCGCTCAAACGCCTCGACGGTGCGGGCCTTGGCCTCGCGGAACGATTCGACGCCCGGGTCTTGCGCACCATCTTCGGGCAGTTGCAGGTCGTCGGCGCCGATGACGCAGCCGTGACAGAACAATACAGCGCGCTCGATGACGTTCTGCAGTTCGCGCACATTGCCCGGCCAGTCGTAAGTCAGCAATTTTCGCAAGGCCTGTGGCGTCAGCCCGATCACTGCGCGACCGCCTTTGCGGCAGGCCTCGTCAATGAAACGTCTCGCGAGTTCGGGAATATCATCGTGGCGCTCGCGCAACGCGGGCAACACCATGTTCAATACATTAATACGGAAGTACAGATCGCGCCGGAACGCGCCCTGTTCCACCAGCCCCGCCAGACTGTGATTGCTCGCGGCAATCACCCGCACATCGGCATGGCAAACGCTGCTGCTGCCAACGGGGCGATATTCCTTCTCCTGGAGGAAACGCAGCAGCTTGGTCTGTGCGTCCAAAGGCAGCGAATCGATCTCGTCGAGAAACAGCGTCCCACCTTCCGCTTCACGAACCAGCCCGCTGCGCGCCGCATGGGCCGACGTATAAGCACCCCGTACGCAGCCGAACAGTTCGCTCTCCATCAACTCGGAGGGAATGGCGCCGCAGTTGACTCCCACCAGCGGGCGAGAGGCGCGCGGCGACAGGTAGTGAATGGTCCGGGCAAAGACTTCCTTGCCTGTCCCCGTCTCGCCGAGGATCAGCACATTGGCATCGCAACCGGCGATAATCGGAAGTGCTGAGAGCTGCTTCACAAAACTGGCGCTGGAGCCGATCAGACCATGGGCGCGCGCCGTCTCTATCGCGGCTGATTCATCCAGTCGAAGACGCGATAGCAAACCTGCCGCGCGCCGCACGCGCGTGCACAGTTCGTTGTCCGCATATGGCGACGACACAAAATCGAATGCACCTGCGCAGAGCAAGGCAGTAATCTGCTCTGCCTGAAGATCAATGCAGATAACTATGATGCTGCACGCAGGCGACACGGCGCGAAGGCGCATGATCTCACCAGTCGCAAGTTCCAGTGATTCCGCACGGACCAAAAGTATCAGCAGGTCACACTCAGCCCGAACGGACGCTTGTGGCTGCCATATCATCTTGAGTTCCGACGGAACCTGTGCCCGCAACTCGTCGTATGCCATGCGGCCCAATGATTCCAGTGCAGCCACTGCACAAACTCCACAACTCAGCATATTCATGTGCGACGCCTCGATGATCGATTTCCGACAGCGCGAAAACGATCGCGTTGATATTCTTGCCGTTCGCGCAGACGCGTTGCATCCATCGCTCAGGGGTCATCGATGCGGCGTCCGGGGTACCAAGTCGACACGCACATCGCACATCACCTCGGGCGTCATGAACGACGGTCCTGAAAAGACACTGGCTTGTACAGAAGTGTGCCGTTCAATTCCGTAGAACGGATAGCCGACGCCGCCGCGATGTCCAAGCATCGAGTTCGCGTCGGAATGACCTAAACGATCGTTTCCCTCGGATCAATCGATAATCGTGGCACCGACTAACATGGCTAGCACCCCAGCCCGCGGACAATATCAAGCGGCATTAGCTACGTTGAAATCGATCTCTATCGAATCGCAGACCTCATGATTTTCAGCCGCATCGGAGGCGCGAATCCCCTTCAAGCTAGGTTGTGGATTTCGAAAGTCAAGCAAGACACCGCGAAGCGGACCACTTCATCTTTCATGTGGTAGCAACCATTTAAAGAAGAAAACGAATCTCTCGTCCCGGCATTTCACAAAGGCCGAATAGTCGGTCCTTGTCTCGGACAACGAAGCGAGTGCCAGTCAATTATGCGATGCGCATAATTGGTAACAGTCGCCTGAACGTGCTCGTTGAAATCATCTCGTTACCGTGAAAGCTGGGTAGCACGATAACGAGATGCGTTGAGATGGGAATTCAACCTTGAATCTCATTGCGCATGCACAACTGCGGTGCGCGCAAGTCTTTGTCACCTTGTAGTCGAGCGAATACTTGTAGGCGTGCTAACACTAATTCATGGCGGCATATCGCTCAATCGTTCACCTACGTAAAAGCATCGTATAGCCGGTCTTGATCTGGACGTGCCATTGACCCATACTCAATCAATTGGATACGCCTTCTGGAAAGCAAGGCGGGAAGCGAGTCCGTCGGGGCGGCGACATTGAGGACGTATGGGCACCCGCATTCCAGTGCTCAACCTGAAGCAAATTGCGCGAGGTGAACCGCCCCGGATTTGGTGGAGGCTCCAACTCCTGAGAAAATGGCGCCATGAACAAGTCGAACAAGTTTTCTGCTGAAGTCTGGGAACGTGCAGTCGGCGCGTGTCAAGGTACTTGTCGCCTCAGTCATGCAGCCAAAGGCTGTTTAAGTGTGGCGTGCGAGGCCATCGTGACGACTGACTCGCGCTCCGGATTGAGGGTGACGGCGCCGATTGGTGTCCAGTCTCGCGTGCAGCCTGACCAGCGTGCGGGGTTGCGTTCCCGCGCCTGGACATATACCTCGTGACGCGCCGCGAGGATCACGTGATCGTC
>NZ_JACHDI010000040.1:0-50859 GCF_014201025.1 Paraburkholderia sp. MM5384-R2 | reverse complement strand
TTGATCCACCGTCGAGATTTACTGCTACGTCGCCCTCAGGAAATTCAAACATCGAAAACACAGAACCGATCATATTGACACGAGAAGTCATATCATCCTGGCGGGATGAGAAAACGCAGGCCATACCCAACGGATGTATCGGATGCAGGGTGGTATTTCGCCGCATCGTACCTGACCTTGATGAACAAAGATGCACCGTAGCGCCGCCACGAACTGCGCGAGATGTTCAACGCGCTGCGCTGGATCGTACGCGCGGGTGCACCGTGGCGTTTGTTGCCCAATGACTTTCCACGGTGGGAACTGGTCTATCAGCAGACGCAATGTTGGATTCAGGCAGGCTGTTTCGAGGCCATTGTGAATGACCTGCGTTCGATCATCCGGATCGCACAGGACCGCCGTGACCAACCCAGCGCGGTCATTTTCGACGGGCGGACGCGGTAGTCGACCTGCGAGAGTGGGCCTCGCGCTGGTTACGACGGCTACAAACGCAAGCGCGGCAGCAAAGTCCACATGGCGGTTGATACCTTGGGGCAGTTGCTTGCCGTGCATGTTACGCCGGGCAACGAAAAGGAGCGCGCGCAGGTCGGAGAATTGGCACGTCAGGTTCAGCAGGCGACGGGCCAGACGGTCAAGCTGGCGTTCGCCGATCAGGGATATACCGGCGAAGAGCCTGCGCAGGCGGCACTGGACGAAGCATCGAGCTTCAGGTAATCAAGCTGCCTGAGGCGAAAAAGGGCTTCGTGCTGTTGCCGCGCCGCTGGGTGGTCGAGCGCAGCTTCGGCTGGCTCGACCGCTTCCACCGACTGGCCAGAGACTACGAGCGATTGCCTGAAACCCTGGCCGGTTTGCACTTCGTCGTATTGGCCGTGCTTATGCCTGTCCACTTTGCGGCCCTTAACAAAAATGTCTAACACCCTCTAAACCATCGGGATAAATGTCGAATTAGAGCCGCAACGGAATTACCAGATCGGAATACGAACAACCACTTTTTACTGATATACCGTCAACATGAGGACGGTCGATATGCAAGGGAATGCGATTGTTCTCGCGGTCCCGTATGATTGGGTCGTGGCGACAATAGGCAATAGATGAACCGTCACGTTCGATCGTTTTCCAGTGGCCTTTGGAACCGATGTTTTACGGTGAGGATGAATAGCATGGGCAAAGCCGAGTTCGACAGCTTTGCTGACGAGTATCTTTCGCTGCACGCCCGTAACATTGCGGCGTCCGGAGAAGCGCCGGAGTTTTTCGCCGAGTACAAGATTCGCGACATCGCCGGAGATGACGCGACGCGATGCGCTGCCCGCGCATGCTCGATCTCGGATCGGGCGTAGGCACGTCGATTCCCTGGGTGAAGCGCTATTTGCCAAACGCACAGCTCACCTGCGCGGATGTATCGGAGCGTTCACTGGAAGTCGCGCAAAGCCGCTTTCCCGATTCCTCGCGCTTCGTCCACTTCGACGGCCACACGCTGCCTTTCGAGCAGGGCGAATTCAATCTCGCCTATGCGATGTGCGTGTTCCATCATATCGATCACGCCGAGCACGTTCATTTGTTGGGCGAACTGAAACGCGTCGTGGGTCCGCGGGGTACGGTCGTCATCTTCGAGCATAATCCGCTGAACCCGCTGACCGTCAGGGCGGTCAACACCTGCGAGTTCGATGTGAACGCCAAACTGATCACCGCGCGCAACATGAAGCGGGCGTGCCTCGATGCAGGCTTCTCCGACGTTGTCGTGCGCTTCCGGATTTTCTTTCCTCACATGCTGGCCAAACTGCGTCCACTCGAAAAATATCTGAGCCATGTTCCGCTCGGCGCCCAATACGCCGTATACGCGAGCGCCGCATGAAGGCGGCCATTCGATGAACAGTCTACGCACGACAGCATCGCGTACCGAACCTCTTCGCCAGTTCATCAAGTATCTTCTGGTTGGCGGCCTCAATACGGTGATCTCGGCCGCCATCATCTTTATCGTGCAAGCGGCGGGCGCGATTCCTGTAGTTGCCAACATAGTCGGCTACGCGATAGGCGTGGGACTGAGCTTCGCGCTCAACAGCAGGTTCACGTTCAGGACGGAGGCCACGCGGCACACCGCCATCCGCTTTCTGATCGTCGTGCTGATCTCGTACCTGGCCAATCTCGCGACGATGGTTTCGGTGTTGCATCTCACGCACGCGCCCTATCTCGCGCAACTGTGCGGCATTCCCGTCTACGTGATCGTGGGCTTTCTCGGCAACCGATATTGGGCGATGCGCGGGCGCGCACGCTGAAGATGCGCCTCGTATCCACACGTCATTGATATCCGTTCACGATTTTGTCGACGTGGCGGGATACGGTAAGCACATGTCTGAAGAACATTTACTATCTTTTGCGGAAGGCGCCAGGAATAACAACGTCTTACGAAAAGATTACCAATGCCATTCACCGAGGACGCCGCCATGAGCCGGGAAGCCTATCCGATCGAAGTCGAATTCCCCGATATCGCGCCGCACGAGCAATCGTCGTCGGGCGTTGCGTACGTCCACACGTTCGATTCGGGCGTGCCCGGCCCGCACGTGATGATCAACGCGCTCACGCACGGCAACGAAGTGTGCGGCGCGATCGTCGTCGACGAACTGCTGCGTCGCGCGTTGCGGCCGCGACGCGGACAGCTCACGCTGTCGTTCGCGAACGTCGCCGCGTACCGGCGCTTCGATCCGGCGAATCCGGACGCCGCGCGCTTCGTCGATCAGGACTTCAATCGCGTGTGGACGGCGGCGGTGCTCGACGACACGTCGCGCAGGTCGAGCGAACTGCAGCGCGCGCGTGCGATGCGCCCGGTGATCGATACGGTCGACGCGCTGCTCGACCTGCATTCGATGCACGAGCGGTGCAAGCCGCTGATCGTCGCGGGACCGCTGCAAAAAGGCATCGACCTCGCGGTGCGGCTCGGTACGCCCGCCACGGTGATCTGCGACGAAGGGCATCCCGAAGGCCGCCGCATGCGCGACTACGAAGGCTTCGGCGATGCCGCGAGCCCGAAGAACGCTCTGCTGATCGAATGCGGCCAGCACTGGGAGCGCCGTGCGGTGGCGGTCGCGCGCGATACGACCGCGCGCTTCCTGCGCCTGGCCGGCGTGATCGACGAAGCGGATCTGCCGCCTGGATGGCTCGCGCCATTGCCGCCCGAGCAGTACATCGTGCGCGTGACACAGCCGGTCGTCGCGACCAGCATGGACTTCAGCTTCGCCGCGGCGTACACCGGCCTCGAGGTTTTCGCCGAGGCGGGCGCCGTGATCGGCTGGTCGAACGGCGAAGAGGTGCGCACCCCCTACGACAACTGCATGCTCGTGATGCCGTCGCTGCGGCAGTTACGCCCCGGTGTGACGGTGGTCCGGCTAGGGCGAATCGAGCGGACGGTGGCCAGTCCCGGGGTGACGGCCTGACGGGCAGATGTCTCGACGCCGTTCGCGGGTTGCTTTGGCGCGTTGAGCCTGGCGCGCCTCGTCCTTTCTGCGGCCCTATTGCAGCGCGCTGCCTCCCACGCATCGGCGGGCACGTCCGCCACTGCGAAGCTCGGGTATTCCCCCGTTGACCGCATCGATTTCATTCCTTACAGTGGCGCGCGTTCGCATAGAGAATCACAGTTCTTTATTCGAACAAATTCCCTCGCCCGGTGCGATTCCGTCAAACCGATCCGTCCGGGATGATTCATTGCCGATGAACGGCCAGTTGGCCCGCCGCAGGCATCGTACGCCGTTGCCAGACGGCGTACAGTCTTAGAGAAGAATAGCTCGTCGTGTCGGGCCTTTCGCTGCCAGGAGACCATCATGAACCGCAGCCCCGCTGTGAACGTTCAAACCTTCATCAACGAGCATCCGTTTTCGCCGTTCCAGTGGCTGATCTTTTTCATGTGCTTCGTCATCGTCCTGCTGGACGGTTTTGACACTGCTGCGATCGGCTTCATCGCGCCTTCACTGATCACCGAATGGGGTATCAGCAAGCCCGCGCTCGCGCCGGTGCTGAGCGCCGCGCTGTTCGGCCTCGCGTGCGGCGCGCTCGGCTCGGGTCCGTTGTCCGACCGCCTCGGGCGTCGCTCGATGCTGGTCGGCTCGGTGCTGCTGTTCGGCGTCGCCTGCCTCGCGTCGGCGTTTTCGACCGGCATCGACCAACTGACCGTGCTGCGCTTCGTCACCGGCGTCGGCCTCGGCGCCGCGATGCCGAACGCGGTCACGATGATGGGCGAGTACTGCCCGGACAAGCGCCGCGCCACCGTGATCAACCTGATGTTCTGCGGCTTCCCGCTCGGCGCCGCGTTCGGCGGCTTTCTCGCCGCGTGGATGATTCCGCATCTGGGCTGGCGCAGCGTGCTGATCCTCGGCGGCGTCACGCCGCTGCTGCTGTTGCTGCTGTTGCTCGCAAAGATGCCGGAGTCGGTCCGCTACATGGTCGCGAATAACAAGCCGGCCGAGCGGATTCGCGCCGCTCTCGCGCGCATTTCCGGCGACGCGGTGCAGGCCGCCGGTTTCACGATGACCGAAACCGCGCCGCAAACCGGCGGCAAGGGGCTCGGCGTCGTGCTGTCGCGCTCGTACATCGTCGGTTCGGTGATGCTATGGGTCGCGTACTTCATGGGCCTCGTGATCTTCTACGCATCGATCAACTGGATGCCGATCCTGCTGAAGGACGCCGGCCTCACGCCGCAACGCGCGACGCTGATCTCCGCGCTGTTCCCGCTCGGCGGCGTCGGCGCGGTACTGGCCGGCGTGCTGATGGACCGCTTCAACGCGAACCGCGTCATTGCGGTGTGCTATGCACTGACCGCCGTCAGCGTGTACTTCATCGGTCAGGCGGCCGGCAACGTCGGCGCGCTCGTGCTGATCGTGTTCATCGCCGGCGTGCTGATGAACACCGCGCAATCGTCGATGCCGGCGCTCGCCGCCGCGTTCTACCCGACCGTGGGCCGCGGCACCGGCGTCGCGTGGATGCTTGGCGTCGGCCGCTTCGGCGGCATTGCGGGTTCGTTCCTCGTAGCCGAACTGGCGCGCCGCCACTTCTCGTTCGGCGGCATCTTCGCGACGATCGCGGTGGCGGGTCTGCTATCGTGCGTCGCGCTGCTGATCAAGCAGGCGGCACGGCCGCAGGCGGCGGAAGCGGGTGCGTCGAAGACGGAGTCGTTCGGCCATTGAGCCTGCAATGAAATGTGCGCGCCAGCGGGACCGGTGACGGTTCGATCGAGTGGTGACCCAGAAGCCGCCCTGCGAATCGCAGGGCGGCTTTTTGTTTCGCTGAACGCCTGGAATCTGTCGCTTACCTGAACGCGAGCAGTTGCTCGACACACAGCAGCACGGCAATCAGAACCATCGCCGCGCGTGAAACCTGGCTAAAGGATCGGCCGCTGCCGCTGTGATGCATCGACGTCACGCCCGTTCGCCTGCGGCATTGTGATCCACGGCGGCGAAAAGCGCCCCGGCCTACTTCCCGATACACTACGCAACAATTTTTCCGCGCGCGGCCAGGCGCGGCGATCACCGCCGCTGCCGCGCCGCCGCCGTCTCATGTCAGGACTCCGGTAATGAAACGCGTAGTCATATCCGCGCTCGTCGCGCTGTGCATCGCGCAGCCGGCCGCTCAGGCCGTCGCGCAGACCGTCAGCGATCAATGTTTCGCGCTCGGCGATATCGCCGGCCAGGTCGCGTCGTGGCGCGCACACAAAAAGACCAAAGCTCAGGCGCTCGAGCAGGCCGCCCACTACTACAAAGACCCGTCCGACCGCGCGGCCGTCGACGCGATCATCGAAAAGATCTACAGCCCCGACGCGCCACACATGACGCCCGATCAGGCGAGCATGGCGATCACGTCGGAGTGCGTGAACCAGCACAAGGGGCAGGCATCGCCGGCACAGTGATGCCGGCGTGTCACCCGCGATGCGCTAGCGCCGCCGGAACGCATCCAGCGACGACAGTGCGTTGCCGTGGAAATCGAACAGCGTGTTGTTGTCCCACTGGTCGCCGGCGCCGACTTTCCACCCGACGTTCGGCGTCGGAATCCACTCGGGCTCCCACCAGAACACGCCCTTGCCGTGTCCGTCGGGGATCCCCTTCACGATATCGGTCACCGCGCCGAGAAACTGCGCCTGGCCGGCGGGCGTCTGCGGGTACGGCGAGGTGCCGACGTTGGTCATCGAGTCCGGTTCCGGATCGCCGTCGCTGGTCGTCCACGGATACGCGGTCTCGACGACGATCACGTCTTTGTCGTAGCGCGTCGCAAGATCGTTCACATTGCCCTGCAGGTCGCTGAACGAGCCCTGCCATTGCGGGTAATACGACAGGCCGATCACGTCGAACGTGACGCCACGCTGCGTCATGTTGTCGAACCACCAGCGGCTCGTCGCGTTGTTGCCGCCGCTGTCGATATGCAGCATCACCTTGATGCGCCCGTCGACGGATTTGACCGCGTCGTGCCCGGCCTTCAGCAGCGCCGCGAGGTTATCGAGCTGATCGTACTTGCCGAGCGGCCACAGCATGCCACCGGTGATCTCATTGCCGATCTGCACCCACTCGGGATGCACGCCGTCGCGCTCGAGCATCCGCAACACGTTCGACGTATACGCGGACAGCAGCGCGCAGGTCTCGGTGATGTCCTTGCCGGCCCAGTCGTGCGGCGGGTACTGCTTGCCCGGGTCGGCCCACCAGTCGCTGTAGTGGAAGTCGATCAGAATACGCAGGCCGAGCGCGGCGGCGCGGCGCGCGAGAATGCGCACGTGCCCGGCATTGTTCCAGCCGGCCGCGGGGCTCTGATTGGCCGGAAAGAAGTCAGGATTGCCGGGATCGTTCCACACCTTGATACGGATCGAATCGACGCCGTGACGCTTCAGAATATCCAGGCAGTCGTGCGCCTCGCCATGCTCGTAGTACTTAGCGCCGTTCGCTTCGAGTTCGAGCAACGTCGAGACGTCCGCGCCCATCGCGAAGCGGTTTGCAAGCGCGGCGGCGTCCTGCGCCGTGGCGTTGCCGGGCGCCCCACCCTGCTCCGCCGCAACAGCGGGCGCGCCGAGCGTCGCGCCGACACCCGCCGCCGCAGCGGCGCCCGCCAGCCATCCCAGCATTTCTCTTCGGTTCATCCGTCATCCTCCATCGATTAAATGGCGGCTCTTTGCGGGCCGCCTGGTCCTGGTTTGATGCGTCCGTGTTGCAACCTACGAGTTTTGAACTGCGAGTTTTCAGGCTGCTCCTACCGCTTCCTCCCTGGTTGACTTCCTGCCGTGACGTGACAACCACACCACGTCACGCGTCTTTCCACGCGCAGACGTCGCCGGTATTCAGGCGCGGCTCGCCGAGCACGAACGTCGCATTGCGCGGTGCTGGCGCCTGCACCGGTTGCGCGCCGAAATTGAATGCGAAGGTCAAGCCGCCGCGGCGGCGCAGCCTCAGTCCATCGGCGAGTACCTGCGTATCGAGGCCCGCATCGCGCGCCGCCTGCCGCAACAGCGTGCGATGCAGTTCATGCGACAGCCAGCCGGCCACATAGCGCACGTTGCCGTGCGTCAGCAGCGCGGGCCAGGCATCGTCGAAGCGCGCGGCAATGCGTGTCTCGCCCTTGGCGCGCACATGCTCGCGCCAGTGCAGCGCGTAACCCTCGGTGCCGTCGATCGACAGCGCGGGCGCGAGCGTCGAGCGCAGCGTTTCGACTTCGAGCACCTGGATCGGCAGCGCGCGCTGCAACGCGCCGGGCGGCAGATTGCCGGGAATCGCGAACGCGTCGGTTTTCGAGCCGCTGCGTGGGCCGAACAGCCATTGCGCGTTCGAACGCGCGATCTGCTCGACGAGCGCGGCGTCGATCACCGCGAGACTCGGCACCACGACTAGCTGGTAGCGCGAAAGATCTGCCCGGCTCGACACGATATCGACATCGAGCCCGAGTTCGCGCAGCGACTCGTAGTAGTCGAACGCGAGCGTCTGGTAGTCGAAGCCCTTGCCGTGACGCTGGATTTCGAACATCCACTGCGTCTCGTAGTCGAATACCAGCGCGGTGGTTGCGCGCGCGGGCGCGGCGAGCGTCGACAGCGCCGTACTGCCCGCGATCTCACGCGCGGCCCGTTGCACCTCGAGACCGCCCGGCGACAGTTCGTCGTTCGGCAGATTGAGCCCGGAATGCATCTGCTCCTGCGCATACGGGCACTGACGCCAACGGAAATACGACACCAGCTCCGCGCCATGCGCGAACGCCTCGTACGCCCATAGCCGCACCATGCCCGGCGCCGGAATCGGATTGCACGACGCCCAGTTCACCGGACCGGCCTGCTGCTCCATCACCCAGAAGCGCCCGCCGCCAATGCCCCGGTAGCGGTCGTGATCGAACGCGGACACGTCGGGATGTCCGGTACGCGCGAAGCGCGCCTTCTGCTCCTCCGGCAACGCGATCGACTCAGTGCGCGCAATCGGATAGCTGTCCCATGCGGCGACGTCGATCGCGTTGTCGGCGGCGAAGCGATAGTGATCGAAGGTCGTGAAAAAGCCCATGAAGTTGTGCAGCAGATCCGCGTTCGGCGCATGCTCGCGCAACACCTCGATCTGCTCGCGATGGAAGCTCGCCACCTCGTCGGACATGAAGCGGCGAAAGTCGAGCAGATGGATCGGATTGGCGTCGGTGGGTGTCAGCGTCGGCAGCCCGATCGCGTCGAACGACGGGTACTCCATGCTCCAGAACACGTTGCCCCACGCGTCGTTCAACGCGCCGATCGTTGCGTAGCGCCGCTGCAGCCACGCGTGAAAGCGCTGCAACGCGGCGTCCGAATAGCTCGGCACCGTGTCGTGGCAGCCGAGTTCGTTATCGGTCTGCCATGCGACGATCGACGGATGCCGGCCATAGCGCTTCGCCATCGCGGTGACGATGCGCACGCATTCGCGCCGGTACGTGTCGCTCGAAATATCGTAGTGACGCCGCGAGCCGAAATTCCAGCGCGCGCCGTCCGCGCGCACCGGCAACACGTCCGGATGCGCGTCGACGAGCCACTTCGGCGGCGAAGCGCTCGGCGTGCCGAGCACGAGTTTCAGGCCCGCCTTCGCGAGCGTTTCGACCGCTTCGTCGAGCCATTGCCAGTCAAATTCGCCGGCGCGCGGCTCCATACGGCTCCACGCGAATTCGGCGATCCGCACATGCGTGATGCCGAGTTCGACCATACGTTGCGCGTCGTCGGCCCACATCGCGCGCGGCCATTGTTCCGGGTAGTAGCAGACACCAAGTTGCATGTGAAAGTCTCGTGGTGAGTTGACGTCGAGCCGTCGTTTCAATCGTGTTTCAGGCGCCGTTTATCCCTTGCTCGCCCCGAAGGTCAGTCCGGCGACGAAGTGCCTTTGCATGCCGAAGAACATCAGCACCGAAGGCAACGCGGCCAGCACCGAGCCCGCCGCGACGAGGTTCCACGCGGTCGTCCACTGCCCTTTCAGCGCGGCGACGCCCACCGTGATCGGCGCGGCGTCGTCGCCTTGCGTGAGGCACAGCGCCCAGAAGTAGTCGTTCCACACGAACGTGAACACGAGGATCGCGAGCGCGGCGAGCGCGGGGCGGATCAGCGGCAGCACGATGCGCAGATAGATCGTCCACTCGCCCGCGCCTTCGACGCGCGCGGCCTCGATCATCTCGAACGGCAGTTGCTTGATGAAGTTGCGCAGAAACAAGGTGCAGAAGCCGGTCTGAAACGACACATGAAAGATCACCAGCGCCCACACGGTGTTGAACAGGCCGAACTTCAGCGCCATGTCGCGCACTGGAATCATGAGGATCTGGATCGGCACGAAATTGCCGGCGACGAACGCGAACAGCACGGCCGTGTTGCCCGGAAAGCGATACGTCGCCAACGCGAAGCCCGCCATCGACGCGAGCACGATCGCGCCGATCACCGACGGCACCGTGATCAGCACGCTATTGGCGAAGTAATGCAGCATCGGCGTTTGCGTGAGCGCGGTGCCGTAGTTCTCCAGCAACGCGAAGTGTTTTGGCCACGTCCAGTAGTCGCCTTGCGACAATTCATCCGTCGAGCGGATCGAGGTCAGCAGCACGGCGAGCATCGGCAGCAGCCAGATAAACAGCGCCAGCGGCAGCGAGGCCTTGTAAAGCATGCGATTCAGCGGTTTCCAGCGTTCGACGGGAAGCGGATACATGACCGGGTACTCCTGAGGTTCAGAGAATCAGCGTTCCTCGCGCAACATGCGGCGCAGATGGAACACGATATAGACGAGCATGATCGCGAACAGCACGACCGCAATCGCGGCGGAATAGCCTTCGCGGTAGTACTTGATCGCCTGGTCGTACATGAAATAGGCGAGCACGGTGGAACTGTCGAACGGACCGCCGCCACTCATCACCGCGATCAGATCGAAGCTGCGCAGTGCGCCGATCACGGTCAGCACCACCGCCATGAAGGTGGCGGGCCGCAATTGCGGCAGGATCACGTGCCACAGCAGTCGCAGCCCCTGCGCGCCTTCCATGCGCGCAGCCTCGACCACCTCGGGATTGATGCCGGTGAGCCCGGTCAGATACAGGATCATGCAGAACGGCGCCTGCGGCCACAGCGCGGCGAAGATGATGCCGAACGTGACCGTGTGCGGATCGCCGAGCACCGGGATGCCACGGCCGACGATCAGCCGCAGCAGCCCGAACGTCGGATCGTAGAACCAGCTGAATACGAGACCGACCACGACGCCCGACAGCACGAACGGCGCGAAAAACAGCGACTTCACGACGCGCATGCCGCGCACCTGCTGGTTCAGATACAGCGCGAACAGCAGACCGAGAGGCGGCGCGAGCAGAAACAGCGCGAGCCAGATCAGGTTGTTCTTCAGCGCCGTATAGAACGTATCGGACTGAAACAGCTCGACGTAATTGGCGAGACCGGCGAAGGTCTTCGGCGTCATGCCGTCCCAGTGGTAGAAGCTCAGCGAAATGCTGCTGATGATCGGATAGATCACGCACAGCGCGAACAACGCGCAGCCCGGCAGCAGAAAGAAAAACGCGGCGCGATGCTGATGACGGCGCGTCGTCGAGACGCGACGGTGCCGCGCCGCGGGCAGGCGGCGCGCTGCGGTATGTGACATGGAACGGCCTCGTCGGAAATCGAAGGCGGAATGGGGACCCGCAAGCCGGCCGCGCTCAGGCGGCCGGCGCGGCGGGACTTACTTCTGGTAGATGCGCTTGCGCGTCGCTTCGAGATGAGCGAGCACGCTGTCGAGTTGCGACGGATCGCTGTAGAACTGCTGCATGGCCTTCATGCCTTCGTCGGCCATTTCCTTCTGCATATCGCGATCGTAGAACTGCGCGATGCCGCCCTTCGTGTTCGCGAGCGTCTGGAAGCCGACCTTCGATATCGCGTCCTCAGGCGGCGCCGCCTGGCTGTTCGACGGCAACTGTCCCCAGCCCTTCGCGAGTTCGGCGTTGATCTTCGGCGTCTCCATGAACGCGAGCAGCTTGCGCGCGTCGGCCTTGTTCTTCGCCTTCGCCGGAATCAGCAGCACGTTGACGGGGCCGTCCTCGGCCATCGGCACGTTCGCGTCGAGCACCGGAAAGCGGAAGAAGCCGATCTGGTCCTTGATCGACGGCGGGAAGCTCGCCGAGAAGAACGTGCCCATCAGCATCATCGCGGCTTTGCCATTGTTGAGGATCGGGCCGATCGAATCGACGTCGTACGACAGCGCATTGTCGATAAAGTCGTGATTGTCGAGCAGCGTCTTCCACGTCGTGTAGACCTTCTTCACGCGCGGATCGGTGTACGGAATTTCGCCGGCCATCAGCTTCTGATGGAACTCGTTGCCGTTGATGCGCAGATCGAGATAGTCGAACCAGGCGGCCAGCGTCCAGCTGTCGCGTGCGGCCACCGCGATCGGCGCGACGCCGATCGCCTTCAGCTTCCTGTTGGCTTCGAGCAGTTCGTCCCACGTTTTCGGCTCGCTCCTGATGCCGGCCTTCTCGAACAGATCCTTGCGATAGAAGAAGCCGTATGCGTCATAGCCGAGCGGTGCCGCATACTGCTTGCCCTTGTACGTCGACGCGTCCTTGACCGACGCATACTGCTGCGACCAGCCGTTTTTCGCCCAGTCCGAGCTCAGATCTTCGAGCAGACCACGTTGCGCGTAATAGGCCATCCGCTCGCCGTCGTGCCACGAGACGACGTCGGGTGGATCGGTGGCGAGCCAGCCGCCCATCTGCACCTTGTAGGCTTCCTCGGTCACGTAGGTGATTTTCAGGTCGATGTCGGGATTGGCTTTCTTGAACTGGTCGAACGCATCCTGCCAGGTCGAGCGCTGATTACCGCGCGCCGATACGTTGACGTTCAGCGTGGCCGCGTCGACCGCGGCGCTGCCGAGCGCGCCAGCCATCACGGCGGCGGCGATCGACACCTGTGCGAAACGGCGAAGGCGAAGAGCAATCATCTATGTCTCCTTGTCTACCTTGTTGACCGGCTACGCAGCGTGGCCGGCGATGTAACCCGCTCTATGGCGGAATTCAGTCTGACGAACCGTTCAAGCAGGTCCGCCGTCGACGATCGTTCAGGCGGCCGCGCGTTCCGGCTCGAACGTGCTACGCCGCAGCGCGAGTCCCTGCTCGTCGAACAGATGACAGGCAGCGGGCGGAACATGAACGCGGATGCGCTCGCCCGCGCCGAGCGGCGTATCGCCGGGCGCCTTCGCGATCAGCGTGCCTCCCGCGTAGTCCGCGTGGATATAGCTGTGCTCGCCGAGCCGTTCCGATAGCACGGTCGCGCACTGAATGAACTGTTCGTCGCCATCGAGCCGCAGATGCTCGGGGCGCACGCCGAGCGTGACGCGCTGGCCGCGTTGCAGCCGCTTACCGTCGACGTGCGCGACCAGCTTTTCCGCGCCGGCCACGAGCGCCACCGTCACACGCCCCGGTTCGATCGACTCGACGGTCGCATCGACGAAGTTCATACGCGGCGAGCCGATAAAGCCCGCGACGAAGCGCGACTTCGGGTGGTGATACAGCTCGAGTGGCGCACCGCTCTGCGCGATGCTGCCGAAGCGCTCGGCATCCGCGCCCGCATGCAGCAGCACGATGCGATCGGCAAGCGTCATCGCTTCGACCTGATCGTGCGTGACGTACACGACGCTCGCATTCGCGAAGCGCTGATGCAGACGCGCGATCTCGACGCGCGTCTGGCCGCGCAGCGCGGCATCGAGATTCGATAGCGGCTCGTCGAACAGAAACACGCCCGGCTCGCGCACGATCGCGCGGCCGATCGCGACGCGCTGCCGCTGGCCGCCCGACAGCGCTTTCGGATGTCGTTCGAGCAAGCTTTCCAGTTGCAGAATCCGCGCGGCTTCGCGCACCTTGCGCTCGATCACGTCCTTCGGCTGCTTCGCGAGCTTCAATCCGAACGCCATGTTGTCGAACACGGTCATGTGCGGAAACAGCGCGTAGCTTTGGAACACCATCGCGACGCCGCGCTCGGCGGCCGGCACGTCGTTGACGAGGCGGCCGCCGATATGCAGCTCGCCTTCGCTGAGGTCTTCGAGACCGGCGATCATCCGCAATAAGGTCGACTTGCCGCAGCCCGACGGGCCGAGAAACACGCAGAATTCATGCTGCGCGATCTCGAGATTCACGCGCCGGATCACCGGCGGATGGTCGCCGTAGGCCTTTTGCACATCGCTCAAACGAATCGTTGCCATGCTGTCTCCGCCTTGATTTAACCGCTTAAATTTTCGCCAAAACAAAACGCCCTAGCCTTGTGCCGACGGCATTTAATCGCTTAAATTCGAGTTCGACGGGTAAAGTCATGGTGGGTGTCTCCGTTACGTTTTTGAGAAAGTTAGCAATGTCGCACGCCGTTTGCAACATTTGAATTGACCTCCCTAAATATGGGATAAGCCGACATGGTCACGTTGTCCGAAGTCGCGAAACGCGCGCAGGTTACCGCCGCCACGGTCTCCAACGTGCTGCGCAATCGCGAGAAAGTCCGCCCTGAAACGGCTGAGCGCGTGCTGCAGGCGATCGCCGAGCTCGGCTACCGGCCGAACCTGAATGCGCGCGCGCTCGCCGAAGGCCGTTCGTCGACGCTCGCGCTCATGCTGTCGAACATCTCGAACCCGTTTTACCCGGAGTTCGTGCTCGCCGCCGAGCGCGCGGCGCGCAAGACCGGCCACTTCCTGATGGTCTGCAATACCGACGACGATGCCGAAATCGGCCGCGCGTATCTGAATCAGATCGCCGGCACGCTCGCCGACGGCGTGCTCGTGATGAACACGGACATCACGATCAACGACCTGTGCGCGTCGGCGACGCATAGCGCGCCGATTCTGCTCGCCATGTGGGAGCACCCCGAGTCGCCGCCCGAGCTACCGTGCATCGCAGTCGACTTCGCGCGTGCCGGCGAGCTGGCCGCGGGGCATCTGCTCGGACTCGGCCATCGCGAGATCGGCTTGCTGATCGGCGACGGTTGCGGCGGTCTGCAGGACGCGCGCTCGAACGGCTTTCGCGCCGCGATGCGCATGGCCGGCATCGAAGCCGATGCGGCCGCCGTGCTGCAGATTCGCGACTCGATCGACGCCGGCTTCGCCGCCTGCATGGAACTGATGGCGAACCGCCCGCAACTGAGCGCGATCTTCGCGACCAACGACCTGCTCGCGATCGGCGCGATCCAGGCGTTGATCACGCTCGGCCGCTCGGTGCCCGACGACGTGTCGGTGATCGGCATCACCGACATTCAGCTCGCGCATCAGGTGCATCCGGCGCTGACCACGGTCGCGATTCAAACCGCGGCCGTCGCGGAGTTGTCGATCAAGAGCCTGATCCGTTTGATCCAGACGCCGGAGCGGCAGCCGTCGATGGTGCTCGGGCCACCGCCCGAGCTCGTGGTGCGCGCCTCGACCGGGCCGCGCAGGAAACGCTGACGCGTTAGTTCACGCGCTCGGTCGCCATCCGCGTGACGATGTCGAACGCCTTCTGCGTCGCGCCGACGTCGGCCTTGCCCTGGCCGTGGATGTCGAACGCGGTGCCGTGCGCGGGCGTCGCGATCGGAATCGGCAAGCCGCCGTGCACGGTTACGCCGCGCCAGAAACCCATCAGCTTCATCGCGATCTGGCCTTGATCGTGGTACATCGTGACGACGCCGTCGAAGGCGTTCTGGTCGCGCGCGCGCACGAAGATCGTGTCGGCGGGAAACGGTCCCTGCGCGTCGTAGCCGAGCTCTCGCGCGGCCTCGACGGCCGGCGCGATCACGTCGATCTCCTCGCGGCCGAACGCGCCGTTGTCGCCGTTGTGCGGATTGAAACCGCATACCGCGATACGCGGCTGCGGATGGCCGGCTCGCTTCAGGCCTTCGTGAATCAGCCGCACCGCGCCGACGATGCGCTCCTCCGACAACTTCGCGCTGACGTCCTTCAACGCCATATGCGAGGTCACGCGCGAAGTCCATAGCTCGTCGAGCACGTTGAACTCGCAGAAGCTGCCCGTGTAGCCGAGCTGCTTCGCGAACCACTCCATCTCGTCGCCGGTTTGCATGCCGGCCAGATGCAGCGAGGTCTTGTTGACCGGCGCGAACAGCATGCCTTGGGTGACGTTGCTTTGCGTCAGCGCGAGCGCGTGCCTGAATGCGGCGAGACTATAGCGGCCGCCGCGTTCGGTCGCCACCGCACGCTCGAAAGCTTGATCGCCGGGCAGACGGAAATCGATCAGCGACGGCACGCCGTCGCGTTGAAACGCGGCATGCGCATCTTCGACCACGTCGTAATCGAAGCGCTGCTGCGCGATCTTCATGCCGGTTTCGAGCTCGCGCCGGTCGCCGATGATCAGCAGCTCCGCGCGCGCCCGGTTCACCCGCTGCGCGAACAGACGCGCGATCAGCTCGGGACCGATACCGGCGGGGTCGCCAAGGAGGACTGCGATGCGTGGCTTCATGTGCTTTCCTCGGATCGGTCCATTCATTCGACGATGTTGAAGTCGGCAAGATACTTGTCGCTCAACTTGATGCCAAGACCCGGCACGTCGTCCGACAGTTGCAGATAGCCATGTTCCGGCTGCGGCTCGCCTTCGAAGATGTAGTAGAACAATTCGTTGCCAACTTCGACATCGAACACCGGGAAGAACTCCGACATCGGGCTCGCGGTGCTCGACATCGTCAGATGATAGTTGTGCATCTGTCCCGCATGCGGAATCACCGGCACCGACCACGCTTCGGCCATCGCGTTGATCTTGCGCGCCGCCGTGATCCCGCCCACGCGATTCGTGTCGTACTGGATCACGTCGATCGCGCGGCGTTCGAGCAGATCCTTGAAGCCATAGCTCGTGAACTCATGCTCGCCACCCGACACCGGCATCAGGTTCATCTTCTTCAACTCCTGATAGCCTTCGACGTCGTCGCCGATCACGGGCTCCTCGATCCAGCGTGGATTGAATTCGGCGAGGCGCGGCAGCATTCTGCGCGCGTATTCGAGCGTCCAGCCCATATAGCATTCGAGCATGATGTCGACTTCGTCGCCGACCAGTTCACGCAACAGACGCACCTGTTCGATGTTCTTCGCCATGCCTTTCGGGCCGTCTTTCGGACCGTAGCCGAAGCGCATCTTCATCGCGGTGAAGCCGCTGTCCAGATAGCTTTCCGCTTCGCCGAGGAAAGCGTCGCGATCATCGTTGTTGTAAAGCTTCGATGCATAGCACCAGATCTTTTCTTTGGTGCGTCCGCCGAGCAGCTTGAACACCGGCTTTTTCACGGCCTTGCCCATGATGTCCCACAGCGCGATATCGATCGCGGAGATCGCCGCCATGCCGATTCCTTTGCGGCCCCACGCGAGCGTGCGGCGATACATCTTCTGCCAGATGTATTCGTTGTCGAACGGGTCTTCGCCGATCGCGATCGGCGCGAGGTATTCGTCGATGATCTGCTTCGCGATGCGCGGCGCGAGCGCGCAATTGCCGATGCCCACGGTGCCGTCGTCGCATTCGACTTCGACGACGAGCCAGCCGTGAAAGCGGAACGACCCCATCGCATCGCCACGCTCGTACAGAATATCGACCGCGTTCGTGCAGAAATGCGCTTGCGGCGGCACGACTTTGCCTTTCCACTCGAAAACACGCGTTCGGATGTGCTTGATTTTCATGTTCGACGATTTCCTTCAGAGAATCAGAGAGTCAGTGGCCCGGGCGTTCGCCGAGCGGGCCGCTGCGATGAGAGACGGAATGGGAGGCGGCAGGGGCGAAGCGGAACGTCAGCAGCAGCAATGCGCCGATCAGGCCGACCAGCGCGAGCGAGAACATACCCGCCTGCGAAGAGCCGAACGCGCGCTCGGCCAGCCCCTTCAGATTCGGCGCGACGAAGCCGCCCAGATTGCCGATCGAATTGATCAACGCGATGCCGCCCGCGGCCGCGGCGCCGCCCAGGTAACCGGTGGGCAGCGTCCAGAACAATGGCTGCACGCAGACGAAACCGATGGCGGCGAAACAGAAGGCGGCAATCGCAAGCGTGACCGACGACGTCATCGCCGACGCGGCAATGCCGAACGCCGCGAGCGCGAGCATCGCCGCGGCCCAGGTACGGTGATGACCGTGGCGGTCGGCGTAGCGCGTCACCCAGAACGTGCCGATGATCGCGGCGATCCACGGAATCGCTGTCAGCATTCCGACCTCGACGCCGACATGGCCGCCGCTCGCGAGCCCGGCGATGCGGGTTGGCAGATAGAACACGACGCCATACACGCTCATCTGCACCGCGAAGTAGATCAGGCCGCAGAACAGTACGCGCGAATCGCGCAGCGCCGCTAGCACCGAAGCCGGACCATGCGCGAGCTTCTGGCTGTCTTCCTCGCGCAACGCGTGATCGAGCGCGTCACGCTCTTCGGCATCGAGCCAGTGCGCCTGCACGGGCCGGTCGGTCAGATAGAAGTAAGCGACGACACCCACCACCGACGCCGCCAGCCCCTCGACGACGAACAGCCATTGCCACGGATGCATGCCGAACGGATTGCCCGCATCGAGCAGCAGACCCGAGATCGGGCTGCCGAGCAGAAGCGCCAGCGGGAAGCCGAAATAGAACATGCCCATCGTCTGCGAGCGCGTTTTGGCGGGAAACCAGTTCGACAGGAACAGGATGATGCCGGGAAAGAAACCGGCTTCGGCAATGCCGAGCAGCGTGCGCAGCAGATAGAAGCTCGTGGCGCTGTCGACGAAGGCGGTGCACGCGGACACGATGCCCCACGTGACCATGATGCGGCTCATCCAGATGCGCGCGCCGAAGCGGTACATCAGCAGGTTGCTCGGTACTTCGAACATCGCATAGCCGACGAAGAAAATGCCGGCGCCGAACGCGAACGCCGCGTCGCTCAAGCCCGTGTCGGCCTGCAGCACGTTCTTCGCGAAACCGACGTTCGCTCGGTCGATGAACGCCAGTACGTACATCAGGATCAGAAAAGGCAGCAGCCTCGTGCGCGCTTTGGTAATCGCGCTGTCGAGCGCGGGGCTCGCGGTCATCGTCATGCGTCGTCTCCGGTTTTGTCTTGTCAACGCGAACGGCGTTGCGATTGGCCGTCCTGCGATAACCGCTAGTGTGCGAAACTATCCGATAACTGACCACTGAATAATTCGAATCGGCCGATTCGCTAAAGTTATCGCTCATGATCCAGCCCGCCTCCACCATTCGCAAACGCTTGCGCCTGCGTCATCTGCAACTGATGGTCGCGCTGTCGGAAACGGAGTCGCTGCGGCGTGCCGCCGACGATCTCGCGATGACCCAGCCCGCCGCGACCAAGGCCTTGCAGGAACTGGAGGACACGCTCGGCGTATCGCTGTTCGTACGCCATGCGCGCGGCATGGAGCCGACGATCTTCGGCGAGGCCGTGATGCGCTATGCGCGCGTCGTGTTCCAGGATCTCGACGAGCTGCGCGAGGAGTTGGCCGGCATCGAGGCCGGCGACATCGGCAAGGTGCGCATCGGCGCGGTGATGGCGCCGTCGCCCGAATTGCTGACGCACACGATCGTCAAGCTGAAGGAAGCGCACCCGCGCCTGCAGATGGCGGTCACGATCGACACCAGCGACGTGCTCGTGCAGTCGCTGCAACAGGATCAGCTCGATATCGTGATTGGCCGGATTCCCGATGGTTTTCCGGCGCTCGATCTGAGCTTCGAGACGTTGGCGGAAGAGGCGCTGTCGATCGTCGTGCGGCCCGATCATCCGGCCGTGAAAACAGGCAAACAAACGGGCACGCGGCCGAAGCTCGCGGACCTCGCGCGTTATCCGTGGATCATCCAGCCGCATCCGAGCCCGATGCGCCAGGTCATCGATCAAACGTTTCGCGAGTCGCGCGTTGCGCCGCCGGTCAGCACGGTCGAGACGTCGTCGATTCTGACCACGCTGTCGTTGCTGCGCGACTCGGACATGCTCGCCGTGCTGCCGAGTTCGGTCGCGCAGTACTACGTCGCGCTCGATGCGATCGCCGCGATCGCGACGCCGCTACGCGGCCGGCTCGCACCGTATGGGCTGATTCTGCGCAGAAACCGGCGCATCACGCCAGCGATGCAACTGGTCATCGATTCGATTCGCGCGGCGTGAGGTTTTCTGCGAAGCGCAATTCGCCGCCCGCATTGATGTCCGCGAGATCCGGGTGAGCGCGAGCCGCGTCGAGCGGAATATCCGGCCGCATGAAGAAGGTCGCGACAATGCCGAGCGCGAGCAGTCCGAGCGAGCCCGCGAACGGCAGCGTCCAGCTACCCGTGCGGTCCACGATCAGGCCGAACACGATCGGCGTGAAAATCCCCGCAACCGCCGAGCCCGCATTCACGAGCCCGCTCGCGACACCGACGTGCCGCGGGCAGATGTCCATCGGCACGGCCCAGATCGGCCCGATCGTCATTTCGAGGAAGAAGAACGACAGGCTCATGCACGCTGCCATGACCGGCAGCGACTTCACGACCATCACCGGCGCGAGGAACACCAAAGCGCCGAGAAACGCGCAGATGATCACGTTGCGGCGCGCCGCGACGACGTTGCGCGTACGCTTCAACACGCGGTCGCTGAGCACGCCGCCCGCGGTATTGCCGACCACGCCGGACAGAAACACGCCCGCGGAGAACATCGCCGAGCTTTTCAGATCGAGGCCGCGACCGTGCATGAAGAACGTGGGCAGCCAGGTGAAGAACAGCCAGCCGGTCCAGCCGTAGCAGAAGTAGACGAGCATCGTTGGTGCGATGCGTTTGAGCAGACGCCGCCACGGCGTGGGCTCGCGCGTCGCTTCGACCGCGGATTGACGGACCGGCGGCAATTGCGTTTCCTGCTCCGCGGTCATATGGCGATGCTTGCGCGGATCGTCCGTGAAATACCATGCGTAGACCACGACCCACACGAACGTCAGCGCGCCGACCGCGAGAAACGACACACGCCACGACGAATACGCGACCAGCAGCGCGATCAGCGGCGGCGTGATCGCATTGCCGAGCCGCGAGAACGAATGCGTGAGGCCTTGCACGAAGCCGCGCCGGTTCGACGGGAACCAGTTGGTCAGCGCCCGCGCCTGCGCGGGCAGCGCCGCGCCTTCGCCGATGCCGAGCAAAAGCCGCGCGCCGAACAGCGACGCGAGCCCGCCCGCGAGACCGGTCGCGACCGTCGCGACGATCCAGATGCTTGCGCAGGTCACGAGCGTGAGCTTCGCGCCGAAGCGGTCGCTGACCCAGCCGCCGATCACCTGGCACAGCGCGTACGTGTATGCGAACGCGGCGAACACGAGGCCGACGTTGGTATTGCTCAGATGCAGATCGTCGCGGATCAGCCCGGCCGCCGCCGACAGGTTGACGCGATCGAGATACAAGATGAACGACATCGCGCACATGAGCGCGAGAACCGCCCGGCTGACCTTGGGTCGCAGCATCGTCTCCTCCGGATTGTCGCGTGAGGCCGCGCCGATGCTTCGACGGTGGCGTCCGCTATGGCCTGTTTTGTGCGCACATTATCAGAAGCCGGGTGATAGTTGACCAATGAATTGTTTGGATACAGCGATCACTGGGGGTTATCGCTTTCATCCTTCGCCCATAGCCGAGCGTTGACTGTCAGGTATAGATTTGGGGCTCCTTTGTGGCTTCCGGAGCAATTCATGCCAAAACGCCATCAGCACCACGTGAATGTAGACGCTGCCTATGTTCCTCACTTTATTCACAACCATCTCGCCACTGCGCAGGCCATCCAGCGCAAATACGGAGTGCCAGCCGGTGTAGTCTTGGCACAATCCGCGCTGGAAAGTAACTGGGGAAGGACGGTGAAAGGCAACGCATACTTCGGTATCAAAGGCCGATCCCCGAGTGGACAAAGTACAACATTTGATACGCACGAAACCGTACAAGGCGTATCTGTCGCGACTAAAGGCACCTTCAGGGCCTATAGCAGTTATGACGATGCCGCGGACGACTACGCCCATATGCTCAAGCATAGCGCGCGTTACCGCTCCGCTTTCCTGCACATTGACAGCGTCGGATTCGCGACGGAAATAGCCCGCAACCAATATGCGACCGACCCGCAGTACGGCGCAAAACTGATCAGCATCATTCGCTCACGCCATCTCGATCAATATGATGTTCGGTAAAACAGACAAAACCTTGAGGACACGATTGGTGACCTTCGCTCTGCTCCTCGTCAGCGCGCACGCAATGGCATCGGGGCAGACGATCGCCACAGCGGATCAGGCAGCGGACCGGGCAGCGGAAGTTACCCAGAGCCACCATCTATCCTCCAACCGCACCCAATGCCTTATGTTCGACGTATCCGATGAGAAGCGCTATTTCGTGGTCGGGGTTCACGAGAAACATACGCCCGAATGCGGTGGCGATCCGGCTACCGCCCCGGTACTCTTCTTCCTGAAGATACGCAAGCGAGATGGCTACGTCGTCACCAATCAACGTGACGGGGAACATTTCGCGCCGCTCGCACCGAAACCATGATCTCCGCACCCGCCACTACCACGGCGGGTTCGTCCTGTGCTGCCGCCCTCCCCGCACAGGTTATGCTCGATCTTCCCCAGCCAGGACCACCGACATAAACCTCAGGGCTCCACAGCGCTTCGTCGTTCTCGCGGAGGAACTGAACTTCTGCCGCGCCGCGGAGCGCCTGCATATCGCGCAACCCGCGCTGATCCAGCAAATCTGCTCGCTGGAAGAACGACGCGGCACGCTACTGGTCGATCGTGCGCGGCGTTCGATGGCGTCATTGAATTCATCTTCGTGAAGGCGCAGCGGACAGGCGGAGGCGGTCACGGCGGCGCACAGCCAGTCGGAACCGTACGGACGAGTGACGAAGATTACGGCTTTTCACCAGTCGGGTGCGACGGACATGCCACCACTGCCCCCGCTGCACGATGTTGAAACTAGCTGGACAGGGCCAAATGGCTTTTTGCTCACGGCATCGAGTTAATCGACGATGTCGCCTATGCTCAGTCGGGGTGGTGCCGGTTTGCGTGCCCTGGTCTTGCGGAGCCCAGCCGAACTGGGTCGTTCAACCCTTTTTAGATCGCGCAGGAATTCGTTTTGTTGTTTTCGGATCGAATAATGACAGCGCGCCTCCATGACGTCGTACATATCCACATGTGTTTTCGGCGGCTCTTCAATATTCCAATCATAGGCAAGTTTAGGGGCTAGACCGCGAGCCTTTGCCGATTCATCTTGTGCGCGCATGCACCGGTCAAGTTCAGCCTTGCTCGCCCTTTTGATGCCGCGTGCCGATTTAATTGAATTTGCCAGTTTCTTGTTGTCGATTTCAAGGAATTTTGCATGATGTTCATAGCAATCAAAATCTCCAAATCCGCCACCGCCCAGGTACCGCATGCAATTTGAATCGTTGATCACCTCATCGGCAAATATCGACCATTTGACCTCTGCTGGTTTTCCAGAACACACCCGACGAATTAACCATCCAAAACAAATCACAGTCAACGACTTCAATCTGAGATAAAACCGTTTTTACAGATATTCACAACCGTTGCGGGTATCTGATTTTCGGGTCCATCTTTCCGGTATCGCCGCTCAACAAGATAAGACGGCATTGAGCCGCCTTCTCCGTCAGTGATCTACGCCGGTCAGTGCCAGCGAGAACCGCTGCCGCGCCCGCCGGTGTCAGTCGTCGGTTGGGAAGCCACTCGGCCGCTCTGCCCGCCATTGCGCCGGCCGATGTCGACGCGGTCATCGAAGGCGCGCGGCGTCAGCGGGTCAAGAAAGCGGCGGTGCTCGCGTCGATTGCCAGCAGCACGTTCGAGCGCGGCTGGGTCAACGTGCAGCGCGACCCGGATGCTGAACAGCTTATGAGCGCCTTGCCACCAGCCACATGGCGCACTACCTGAACGCTGCAAGCCTTCTCGATCTCGCGCGCGCGGCGCAGCGGCGCCCGGTGCAACAACGCGCCGCCGCGCCTTGCGAATGCACGGGCACTCCCCTCGACGGCTGGCAATCGCAACCGCTACTGATCGGCCGATGCGCCGGTCGCGCCGCGCTATTTTCCCGTACAACCGCTGCGGCGTATGGCAGTGCTCGACCTGCGGGCGACTTGTACATGCGCTATGTCGAAGGCGGCGGTTATTTTGTCGATCGCAGGATTCGCGCGGTAAATGCTGATCTGATCGAGGACGTGCCACTGCCCGCATAACGCGGGTTGCCATAGCCGCGCTTCACGCATCGTCCTTCCCCGTGCGCGCGACGCTCAGCAGTTCTCTAACGCGTCGCGCGAGATTCGACAACGCGCCGCCGGACCGCGCGACGGCCTGCTGTCTGTGTGGCATACGTTGCAGATCGTGCCAGTCGTCATCGAGCGCTCTTGCGTGAGCGTCGGCGCCATACGGCCATTCGACCACCACCGCGCGCAAGCGGGCGGCGCGCGAGCTTCTGTCGGCGCGATCGATATACGCATTGATCTGCGACGCCTCGTCCCGCGCCGATTCCTCCGAATCCACGGCAATGAAGTCGTTCAGTCCTTCGATATGGACGCACCATAACTGTTCGCTCACGTCGCGTCTCCTACTACGTTTTTTTGGCCTGCCCGATCAGCCCAGTGACAGCCGTGCAAACTCAGGTTCGGCCCTCAGCCGTTCCCAGTTCAGATCAGCGAAGCACGGGCCTTGCGTCGCCTCGCTGAATTTGACGTCATTGTGCTTGCCGTTCCACTCCATCACCTTGACCTGGCCGTTCGCGTCGACCGTGAGATCCCAGCCGATGCAGCGCGCAAACGGAATCTTCCTGTGCAGGCGTAGCACGGTGGCCATGCATTTCTCGAAACATGGGATCTTCAGGCCCGCAAAGCGCGCGCCCGAGTCTGGATGCGCATCCACCGCGGCCCAGTCGCTCATATACCCCTCGTCGCACAGTTCACCCGTTTCGAGTTCGACCGGCACGCATATCTCGCGATCGCTCAGCACATGCGTATCGTCCGCTCTGCCGAGCCGCAAGTAGCAGGCCCGAATGGAAATGCGACCGGCCTCGTCCACCACGGTCGTGAAGCGCAATGTCGCCACCGGCTTCGCAGCAAACGTAGCGAACAGACTGTGCTGGTTGATGAACGTCTGAATCACGCCATTGCCGAGCGACCTAATGACCGCGGGGTCGAAGTTGGCACGGTCGAAGAAGTAGACACCGTTGCCCTGTCCGGAACCGTCGAGCTTGAATACGACGCGTTCGGTATGCTCGAACACGACGTCTGTCAGATCGCGCTCGGGCACCACGACGCCCTTGTCGGTAAAGAACAGC
Source organism: Paraburkholderia sp. MM5384-R2 (assembly GCF_014201025.1). Classification (NCBI taxonomy): domain Bacteria; kingdom Pseudomonadati; phylum Pseudomonadota; class Betaproteobacteria; order Burkholderiales; family Burkholderiaceae; genus Paraburkholderia; species Paraburkholderia sp. MM5384-R2. The sequence goes on along the minus strand of NZ_JACHDI010000040.1, from coordinate 26,162 downwards.
CCATTGGCAAAGTACGCGACGTCCGGCAATTCGTCGCCGTCGAAGATCAGCCGTGAAATCGGCTTGAGGCTCGAAATCTTGCCGTACCAGCCTTGCATATGCGGCACGACGACGATGCCGTAGTAGTTGTCCGGAATCCAGCCTTCCTTGAAGGTGCCGCAAAACGCGGTATAAACGCGCAGCCAGGGTGCGTAGACCGAGTCGCCGAACACGTCTCGCGCATAGGTGTCCGCGAGCCGCAGCTTGTTCGGATCGGTCTTGCCATACCTGCTTTCGAGTCGCTCCAATATTTTTCTCGCCTGCAATTCGTGATCGTGGTGAAAGCGGTAAAGCGAGACCCGCTTCGCAGATCGTCTTACTATATTTTCAACTCCGGATAGCATCATGCTCAGTACGCGTTTGGATGATGAAGCCCCTTGAAAATCGTGGCCAGAATGATCTTCATGTCGAGCCAGAACGACCAGTTGCGCAGGTAGTACAGATCGTGTGCGACGCGCCCCTCCATCTTTTCCAGGCGATCGGTTTCGCCGCGATAGCCGTTGATCTGCGCCCAGCCGGTAATGCCGGGTTTGATCCGATAACGGTGGATATAGCCCGATACGATGTTCTGATAGAGATCGTCGTGTTCGAGCGCATGCGGGCGCGGCCCCACCACCGACATATCGCCGCGCAGCACGTTGAAGAACTGCGGTAGTTCGTCGAGACTCGTGCGGCGCAGGAACGCGCCGACGGTCGTGATGCGTGGATCGTCGCGCTTGGCCTGTTCGAGAATGCCCGGCTTCTGCTCGTGCAGGCGCATCGTGCGGAACTTGTAGATCGTAAATACGCGGCCGTCGGCGCCTTTGCGACGCTGCGTAAAGAACACCGGCCCGCGCGAACTCAGTTTGACGGCGATCGCGCAGCCCACCAGTATCGGCGAGATCGCGATCAACGCGACGAGCGCGAACAGACGATCGAACAGGTCTTTTTGCACCAACGCCTTCGGCGGCAGCGGCGACGCGGCAAGATTGATCGTCGGCAAGCCGAGCAACTCGGTCATGCTGCCTTCGAACAGCGCAAGCGTGCGCACGTCGGGCATGAAGCGCACGTTGATCAGGTCGTTGCGAAACTCCGCCACCAGCTTGAGAATCATGCGCTCCTCGGTGAGCGGCAGCGCCAGCCACACTTCGCCGATCTGCTGTTCGCGCACGTAGCGAGCGAACGCACCCTGTTCTTCGAAAACCTGCACCGACGAGCGCGGCGCAATGCAGCAGCCGGGGTGCAGGTTATACAGCGCATTCGCGCGAAAGCCGGCCGCGGGCGACGTCTCGATCTTATGGATGATCTCGTCGCAATGTTCGCCGCACGCCGCCACCGCGACCTGCTGCAAGTTCATCCCCGCATGACGCATGCGCCCAAGCAACGCATGCGTGACCAGCCGGCCGGCAATCATTGTCGCGCCCGAAATGCCGGTCCAGTACACGAACCAGAGTCGCGACACGAAATCGATCCGGTGCAGCGAGAACATCAGCACCATCGCGCAGGCCTGCACGACGAGCCAGCCGAGCGCCACCTGGCTCGCCAGCACTCTCTTCGAGCGGCCACGCCACGATTGGTAGACGCCGAGCGCCGGAAAGACCGCGAGAGCAAACGCCGCTGCAAAAGCGACGAAGGCGAAATAAAAGCTCCGTTGCGAGCCGCCGTCGAAGCGGATCTGGGAGGCCGCAAATGCCCCAGCCACGATCATCGCGACGTCGAACGCTCTCGCCAGTAGACCAGTCAGCAATCGCATCACAGCCCCCCTCATAGGACGTAGCAGGTCGACTCCGTCGCATCAGCCGCAACGCCCGTACTTGTCGTCGAAACGAACGATGTCGTCTTCGCCGAGATAAGTACCCGACTGCACCTCGATGATCTGCAGCGGCACGCGGCCCGGATTTTCGAGCCGATGGCGAACACCCAACGGGATATAGGTCGATTCGTTTTCGCCAAGAAGAAACTGCTCTTCCCCACGCGTGACGTGTGCGGTTCCACACACCACGACCCAATGCTCGGCGCGATGATGATGCATCTGCAACGACAGACGGCCGCCGGGCATCACGACGAGGCGCTTCACCTGAAAGCGCTCGCCATGATCGATCGAATCGTAAAAGCCCCAGGGGCGACGCACTTTTCTGTGCGCATCGGCCTCCGGCGACTTCTCGGCCCTGATCCGCGACACGAGTCCCTTGATGTCCTGCACATGCGAGCGATCCGCGACGAGCACCGCGTCGTCGGTTTCGATCACGATCATGTTGTCGGTGCCGACGCAGGCGAGAAGCCTGCCTCCTTGCGAGCGTGCGTAGGTCGCGGTGGCCCCTTCGAACAGCACGCGGCCGCTGGCCGCGTTACCGCAGTCGTCCTTCTCCATCGCTTGCCATACGGCATCCCACGAGCCGAGATCGGACCAGCCTGCTTCGAGCGGCACCACCACGCCGGAAAACGCCGACTCCGGTTTGCCAAGCTGTTCCATCACCGCATAGTCGATCGAGTCGGACGGCGAACCCAGGAACCCCTCGGCGTCCGGCATGATGCATTCTTCAGTCTTCTTCGCGTCGCGGTATGCCTGAACGCAGGCCGCGTGCATGTCCGGCTGAAACTGCTCGATGATGGAGAGCCAAACCGACGCTCGCACGACGAAGATGCCGCTGTTCCACCAGTAATTGCCCGACGCGACGTACTGGGCCGCGAGTTCCGTCGCGGGCTTCTCGACGAAGCGCTCGATGCGGCGCGCGCCGTCTGGCAACGCGTCGCCGAGCCGGATATAACCGAAGCCCGTGTCGGGCCGTTCGGGCGGTACGCCTAGCGTGACGATCGCGCCGTCGCGCGCCTGCCTCGCGGCGATGTCGAGCGCGTGGTGAAGCGCTTCGAGATTCGCGATCGCATGGTCGGCGGGCATTGCGACCAGAATGGCGTCTGCGTCTTCCGCGCATGCCGTCAACGCGGCAAGCGTCAATGCCGGCGCCGTATCGCGACGCGCGGGTTCGACCACGATCCGCGCGTTCACGCCAATCTCGCGCGCCTGTTCGTAAGTGGCGAAATAATGCTCGGTTCCGCAGACGATCACGGGATCGGCCGCGACGTTCCATGCGCCATCAAAACCCGCCATGCGCCCCATGGTTGCTTGCAGCAAAGTCTGATTGCCGATCACGTCGATCAGTTGCTTTGGAAACTGTTCGCGCGACACCGGCCACAACCGGGTGCCGGAGCCACCGGCGAGAATCACCTGCACCAGCGTCGGAAACTCCGCCTCGGCAGAATCCTGTCGTATCGTTTCGACATCCGCTGCGGCTGCTGCCGCGGTAACCTTGCCCATCGCTCACTCCTTCGCATTGAAACCGGCCGGGAACGCGTTTCCCTCGAGGACACCGCATAACGCGGTGTGCCGCGATCCACGCAAATACCGTCTGATGTGATTTATGACAGAGCGTGCGCGTCAAACGGACCAGACCAGTAGTTCAGTTCGCAGTGAAAGATGCATGCGCCTACGGCGAATCCGGCTCGATCGGGAAGTACGGAAACTGACTGGCCGAATCGCAATGGTCTGCTCGGCAACGACGACCGGAAAACGATTGAAACAAAAGATCGAATGCGGCAAACGACCTGCATCGGATCTAGTCGGCATCGTGCCCCGATGAATTCATCATAGTGAGACCGCATTGCGACGCAGCCCATCTGGCGCGAAGCGCGGAAGTTTTGGCGGTGCTCGCGGGCTGGATTTAACAAGCTTGCGAACGAGCTTGCACTTCTATTGCAGGGCGCGCGATTGGAAATAAGCAGCGACACGTGCTACCGTTCAATGAACGTCTCGTGGCATTCATGTCAGAGATAAACAGCGGTGTGCCCCCGCGCGGGCCACACTGTGAGTTTTCCGCTGTTCCCAATCTCGCCATCATCCAGCGCATGGGCACAACCCCAACCGGCGCGCCATTCGTTTTTCTGGAGTTGCAATGGCCTATATTTCGCTAGTCGCACTCTTCATGACGGTCACGAATTTCGTGCCGATCAGTGCGATCGGCTTTGTCCCGTTGCTATTGCTGGCATGGCGCTTTTACGGCCGCAGTTATCCCGCGTTCATCGCGCCACTTACCGCTTTCTCGGTGCTCGCGACGATCTCGACGCTGCTCTATGATCCGCAGTCGTTCCTCGACTTCGACTTTTATCGGCGCGACGGCAATTTTTTCATTTCCTATGCGCCCATTTTTGCCGGTTTCGTGTATGCGCACCGCTGGGATCTGCACAAGGTACTGCGTGCGCTGTTCATTTTCGCGGTCATCATCAATCTGCCGATGTACGTCTACTACATCGCCACGAACGGGCTGTTCAGCATCTTCGTTAATCCGGCCGACAGTTTCGGCAGCTACTTCATTGCGCGCAACGCAGCCGGCGGCTTCCTGGCGATGCTGTTCTGTCTCGGCATAGCGTGCTACCTGCAACAACGCAGCAAGCTGCTGATCGCGCTGCTCGCCTGCAATGTGCTGATGCTGTTTTCGACCTACAGCCGTGGCTCGCTGCTTGGCGCGGCGGCCGTTCTGCCCTATCTGTACTTTGGCCGCAAGCGCTGGATTCTCGGCACGCTGATAGCCGTGCTGCTGCTAGCCTCGGTCGCCGTCGCGATCTACCATACCCAGCCGAACGTCGACTACATGGGCTATACCTTCGCGATTCACGCCAATAACGCCAAGGTCAACAATCTCAACATTCGCTACGAGTGGTTGTGGCCGCGAGCGCTCGCGTATTTCGTGCAAAGCCCGCTCGTCGGTCTCGGCTTCGGCTCCTTCGACGACCACATCGGCAGCCTCACCTCGTACTTCCATCTGTTCGCGGTGCCGTCCGACATAGTGATCGAGCACAGCGACTCGCACGCTCACAACTCGTATCTGAATATCCTCGCCGAGCTCGGCGTGGTGGGCTTGACGCTGATCCTCGCGTTCTTCTGGAGACTGATCGAGTGGAGCAGGCAGGGGGCGGCGTATGCCGCGTTGGTCGAGGGCGGCCGCCAGTTCGCGGCGTTCCGCTTCGTGGAGATTTCGTCGGTTTGCCTGCTGGTGATGTCGGCAACCGAGCATCGGCTCGTTTCGCCGTCGAATGTATTGATTCTTTCTCTGGTGATCTCGTTGCTGCTAGCCGCGCGTCCGCTGGCGGCCACCGCATTCAGGCCCGGCCCGCGCGGAGCGCGCAAGGCGGGCAACGTGGGCACGCGAGCTGCACAGCCCGTGCCCCAGCGCCCGACTCAGGGCGTAACGTCGGCAAGATGACGTTCTTCGGCCGGCAGCGACTGACTCGGCGCGTAGGGAAGAAACTGTTCGACGCACGCATACGGGAGCCGCGCGTCGACGAAGCCCATCAGGGCCTTCTTGAAGTTCTCCGACGAAAACCGCTCGGCATTCTTTCGGCACACGCGTGCGTCGAATAGGGCTGCGTTGCTCTCGAACCGGGTAACGGCTTCGAGCAACGACGCGGTGCTTTGCTCACCGAAGAAAACCCCGGTGGGTCGCTCGAGCGGCAATCCCACCACCGATTCAAGCGCGCCACCGCGGCCGAAGGCGATCACCGGCGTGCCGCATGCCTGCGCTTCGACCACCGAAATGCCGAAGTCTTCTTCCGCCGCGAACACGAACGCGCGCGCGCGCCGCAAATGATCGACCAGCACATCGGACGGCTGATGCCCGAGAATCTGGACGTTGTCGCCGGCCACCGATTTGATCTTCTTCATCTCGGGACCGTCGCCGATCACGACCAGCTTGCGTTCAGGCGTTTGCGAAAAGGCCTGAACGATCAGATCGATACGCTTATAAGGCACCATCCGCGACGCCGTCACGTAGAAATCCTGTTTCTCCGTACCAATAGGCATGTTCACCAGATCGACCGGCGGATAGATCACGGTCGCTTCGCGCTGATAGGCCTTTCTGATACGCCGCGCAATGAACTGAGAATTCGCGACGAGATGATCGACGCCGTTCGCGGAGCGCGAATCCCAGCCTCGAATGTAATGAAGCAGCACGCGCGCCAACGCGGAGCGCAGCCCTGTGTCGAGATGGGATTCACGCAGGTACTGATGTTGCAGATCCCACGCATAGCGGATCGGCGAATGAATGTAGCTGATATGCACCTGGTTCGGCCCGGTCAACACGCCTTTCGCGACCGCGTGCGAGCTCGAAATGACGAGGTCGTAGCCTGACAGATCCACCTGCTCGATCGCAATCGGCATCAACGGTAGATAGGCGCGGTATCGTCTTCGCGCAAACGGCATCTTCTGGATGAATGACGTGTTGACGGACTTCCCCTTCACGCAATCGCGGTCTTCGAGAAAATCGACAATCGAAAAGACGTCCGCATCCGGGAAGCACTCGATGATGTTCTTCAATACTTTCTCGGCGCCGCCGGACACTACCAGCCAATCGTGAACAATAGCGACTTTCACTTCGACCTCCTGTGACAATCCACCCAAACTCCCACGCACCCACGCGCCACTTCAATCGTCCTTTGCGCCGCCCGCCTGCGTACGAAGCCCGCACACCACCCGCACCCGCTCGAGCGCCCGCTCGGCGCCGGGCAACAGCCCGACCAGTTCGAGGCGAATCAACACGCTGAGCAGCGTCACGGACAGCGCCGCTTCGCCGATCACCCGAGCAGAGGCCATGCCAATCGCGCCGAAACGCGGCGCGAGAACGAGCGCCGCTGCTAGATTCACCAGCGCCGAGGCGACGCCGGCAATCGCGAGCACCCGGTCTTTCCTGCGCGGCATGAATACATAGAACGCGACGAACTCATTGAAAGCCGCGAACGGGAACATCCATGCAAATACCTGCAACACGTGCACACTCGGCTCGAACGCAGCGCCGAGAATCAGCGGCAACACGAATGGCGACAGCGTCAACGCGCCGCACAGCACGAGCACGCCATAGCCGAGCAGCAAGATGGCGCCGCGCCGCGTCGTGACATGCGCGCCCGCCTTGTCGCCCTGCGCGAGTTGCCGGGTTATCGTCGGAATAAAGACTTGCGCCGCGGGGGCCATCAGGCTGAGTCCGATCGTCGCGAAACGCTCGGCCGCGCCGAAATAGCCGACCTCCGCAGGCGTCGAGAACAAGGTCAGCAAATACGTCGACGATGCCGTCAGCACGACGGAGCCGGACGAATAGCAGAACAGCATCGTCGACCTGCGCACGAGCGGCAGGACGCCGGCAAACGCCAGACGCGGCCAGCCGAGTTGCCACGTCGTCAAACCGTAGGCAATGATCAAGGACGCGATACCCGCAATCAGCAGACTCGCCAACACCCATACGGCATCGTTCGGTCCTTTGACGAGAGTGAGCACCAGCACGAGACTCAGCGCGAAACCGAACACTTCGATCATGATCGGCGTGCGAATCAGTTGCCGCCCCTGAAACAGCCAGCTGAGATTGCATGCCGACACGATACCTAGCAAGGTCGCGAGCAGGCCGATCAGCGGCCGCTCCGACAATAACGGTGAATAGAACGTCGCAATGATGCCGATGCCCGCGCCGATCACGGCGAGTGTCAGCCGCGCGCTGACATGCAGCGAATAGATCGCATTGCATTCCCGGGTCGACTGCGCTTTCGCCACCTCGCGCATGCCGACGAAGTTAAAGCCGAAGCCGACGAGCATCCATATCACGTTCATCAGCGACATCGACGCGAGTACCCGGCCGTATTCGGCCACGCCGAGCACTCGGCCATAGAACGGCACGACGATCAGGAGGTACACGTACCTCATGAAATAGCCGGCGTAAACAAATACGATCAGGTTGGCGCTCGTTCGTCTATCCATGCCGTCCTCCTTCGCCTCAGCGTCCTGCGACGCGACGGCGCGCGAGCGGGTTCGCGATATAACGCACCGCGAAATCCGACAGCGGCGAGTAAGGCACGAGACACAGGCTCGACAGTACGAGCGTGCCGAGCTTCTTCTTCAGGCTCCAGAACGGATTTGCAATGATCGTGTGCAGATAGTTGCGCGAATCGCGGATTATCCAATGCCAACGCCTGAGCAGGGTCGCGCGATAAACGGAAGAGCAGAATGTCGCTTTCTCGTGTGAGAAGTCGAGAAATGCTGCCGGCAGTTCTATGTCGAGCCGATCTTTTGCAATATTGCGCAGAATTGCCCAGCGGACGTTGAACGCGCGCGGCGCTTTCGTCAGTTGTTGCGAGTTCGCGAACGACATCGTTTCACTGCCCGCGTTGTGCACCCGGTAGCGGCCTAGCGACTTCGACACCGTCGCGATCGGTCCAGCCAGCGCGACGCCATAGATCGCATAAAAGTCCGCGCCATAGCGATTCACGCCCTCTTCGGGAACCGGGAAGATCTGCTTGAGCGCGCTCACCCGGTAAGCATTGCCAGACGCGGGCGGGGACGGATAGAGCCAGCCGCCGCGCAGCAGCCTGCCGCAGTCGTGTGGCGGCTCGCTATTCGGCACGTAGGCACCCGTCAATGCGCCTTCGTTGTCCATCACGTCGAGGCGGAATTGCACCTTGGCCCACTCGCCGCCCTCGAAAAAGCGCATGACTTCGGTAACCGCGGATGGGTACAGCACGTCATCGGAATCGAGAAGGATCACATACTCGGTGGTGAGCGACGCGATTGCATAGTTGTAGGCGGATACTTGCCCGCCGTTTTTCTTGCACAACGTCAGTACGCGATCGCCATAGCTTTCGATGATCGCGCGCGAACCGTCGGTCGAGCCATCGTCGACGACCATGACGGTGGTCGCCGGATAATCCTGCGCGAGCGCCGAGTCGATCGCCGCGGCCAGATAGTGCTCGTAGTTGTAATTGCAAATCGCAATGGTGACCTGCTTCATGATGTGTCAACGCTATCCGTCAGGTTCGATCCGCCGGCTCCCGGCGCTCGTCATGCTCGCGAAATATCGCTATGCCACTGCCTGCGTCACACGACGCACCACGAGATAAGCCAGATGTTTGGGCGGCTTATTACCAGCGCCGTTCACCTGGTCGGGTACCTTGAATCGTACGTTCATCAAATCGTTGTCCCAACTCAATGCAACCTTGTCCGGTGCGCTCGCCTCGCCGCTCAGCGCATCGATGAAATCGACCTGCACCGCGTGCGAGCGCAGCGGCTGCAGCCCGCCGATGGCAATGTTCTGCCAGCCCGCGCTGCTGCTCACCTGCATCACAAGGTCGTTGCCGGAAAGCAAGGCATTTGCAGCAACACCCGGACCGCATTGCAGCGGCTTCGAAAAACTCGCCAGATGCTCACCCGCTGTTCGATGCAACACGACCAAGCTTCGACCGGAAACGTTGTAGGTTCGTTCAGGCGGACCGGGATGCGTGAGACGAAAAGGTTCATAGCCGTCCCAGTGATAGATCATCGACAGGTACTTGTTCGGGTCGTCCCAATTCCTGCCGAGCGCCCACACCGCGAAGTCGAAGAAATAACGCGGCAAATAGTGCGGGTCTTTCATGTACTCGTTGCCGATCTCCGTTTGCCAGATGCCGCGAGCGGGACCGTTCTTCACATATCGCTGGTACAGCGATTCCATATCGGCAACCGGCAAATAGTGCGTGTCGACGTAGTCGACCCAATCGAGCATGCGCTCTTTCAAGACCGGACTGCGATATTCGAGCCAGCGGTGGAAGTTATCGAGGCCGCCCTGGTCCGGCCAGCCGCCATACACAACATATGCGCGATAACTGCGAATGATGCGGGCCGCCGGAATATGAATCCGCTCCACGTAATCCTGCATCGCGCGCTCATACGGTTTCGAGCGTTTTTCGTCCTTGCTGAACTCCGGGCCGTGCCAGAACACGGACTGCGGCAAGCCGCCGGACAACTTGCCGGCCGCCTCGTTCCAGATCTGGAAATAGCGCAGGTTATAAGGCGGCGCCGAATACTTGCGGACCACCGCGTCGACATACTGCTTCCACACATCCACGTCGACGGGGGCCGAATTGCTGTCGCCGGGCACAGTCGCATTCCATCTCGGCGTATAGCCGAGCATCAACAGCGAACCGATTCCATTGCGTTCGTTTCGCAACAGTGCCGACGGTAGATCGACATCGAACGCCGAGCTCGTTTTGTCGATGCGCATCGCCTCGCCGGGCCGATCAGGTTGACCAGGGCCGACCGTGTCACGGCCCCAGCTAATGCCCATCGCTCGCCACATCTCGATGTCGGCTTTTGATCCGGCCCAGCCGTTCGTGCCGATCAGATCGGTCATCATGCGGGCGCGCGCGTTCGCGGGCGCCGGGTCCGGTACCAATGCGAGAGCGGGCCGCAGAGTCGACAACGGCGCGGCCGCACCCGCCGCCAACGCGGCGAGTGTGCGCAATGCACGTCTTCTGCCAGCACGGGTCTTCATGCGATTCATGTTCGTGCCCACCCATCGCTAGCTCGCGGACGCGCGCGGCGTCAGTTCGGGCAGCCGCTCGCCAGTCTTGACATCGAGGATTTCGAGCACCGTTTGCGCCGCGCGCTCCCAGCGAAACTCGCGCGCATGCAGCAGCCCCGCGCTGCGATAACGTTGGCGAAGATCGGCGTCGCTCATCATCTGCGCGATCTTTGCTGCGATGTCGTCCGCGGAGGTCGCGTCGCAGTACATTGCGGCATCGCCGCATGCTTCCGGTATCGACGTGCGCGCCGACGCGATCACCGGACAGCCGCAATACATCGCTTCCAGAGGCGGCAGGCCGAAACCTTCGTACAGCGACGGAAACACGAGGCAGCCAGCGCTCTCGTACAGTGCCTTCAGCTCCGCGTCCGACACGAAACCTGCCCACACGACCTGCCGCGAATGCACAGGATGCTCGACGCCTGCACCGCTGAAGATGCGCGGATACTGTTTTCCCACGATGACGAATTTGACGTCGCGCAGATGCCCGAGCCGCACGATCGCATCGAGCACGCCGCGCAGATTCTTGCGCGGATCGAGACTGCCGACGATCACGCAATAGGCGTCCTTGTTCAATTCGAGCCGTTGCAGCACCGATGGGTCGGCAACGATCCGGTCGAAATGATCCGCGCCGGGCGCTACCACTTTCACACGCGATTCGTCGATTTTCAGGTGATGGCAGATACGCATTTTCGAAAACGTCGAGACCGTCAGAACGATCGGATGCGTGCGCGGCAAGAGCGCGAAACAGATGCGATACCAGAGCCGGAATTTCCTCGAAAAGCCTTGCGGCATGTCAAGGACGGCCATGTCGTGAACCATCACGACCTGACTGTGCTTGAACAGCGGGTTCGTATTGCACAGACTCAGCAGCGTGATGCCGCGTGCGGCGACTGGCAGCGTGATCTGCTCCCACAGCGTGCCGCGCAGCCACGGAAAGCGCCGTTGCGGTTTGAGCAGCGCCCCCGGCTCGACGGCGTTTTGCGGCACGAACACTTCCGGTTCGTCACCGGGCGCGGCGCGCATCTGCATGGCCCGCGTCAGCTCATACGCAACGCGTTGAACCCCCGTGATGGACTGAGAAGTAAACTTTCCGTTGATTGCAAAGGCCATCTGGTTCTCCGTTTTACGCCATCGCGATCGCGCTTTACCGCGTTGGGTCTCCACACGCTCAGGCGCCTCGCGGCGCTTGCTGCCCGACGTCGTTTTCGCCGAAATCGCTGGCATAGTTCGTTTCGTAGCCATAGTTCTTCGTGCTTCGACGCAGCGGAATGCCGTTGAACACTGCGCCCGCGATGCGCCCTTCCGCGCGTTCCACCTTTCTGAGCGTGTCGGCGATCTCCTCCTCGCTTTGCATGCCCGAGCGCAGCACGAGCAGGGACGCGCCCGCCTCGTTCGCGACGATCGAGGCGTCGGTGACCGCGAGGAAAGGCGGCGTATCGATGATCACCAGATCGAACTGGCTCGACAGCCGCTCGAGCACATCCTTCAGGCGAGGCCTCATCAGCAGCGCGGCGGGGTTCTCCGGGCGCACGCCGCATGACAGGAACGTCAATCCGTCGATGCGGGTCGAGCGCAGCGCATTGCGGAGCGGCAGGCGGTCGGACAGTACTTCGGAAAGGCCTCCACGATTGCTCTCGTTGAATAGCGAGGCGAGATGACCGCGTCGCATGTCGGCATCGATCAGCACCACCCGTGAGCCGATTTCAGCGTGCAGGATCGCCAGATTCGCGGCGACGAAGCTCTTGCCCGCCGATGGCGTGGGCCCGATGATCATCACGATGTTGTTGCGTGCATGCGCGAGATCGCGCGTGACGGCGGTCCGTACGCTGCGCAGCGCTTCGACCGACGTGTCGTGCGGAAAGCGCGCGGCGAGAATCCTGTTCTGGACGCCGGAATCGAACTGAATCTCGTGCAGACTCTTCTGCATCGGCGGATGGGCGCGCCCGGCTGCTGCCGGCAGCGATTTGCGCCCCGCGCTCGCATCGCGGTCGAGCAGCAGTTGCTGATGGCTGAACAGAATCTCGCCAAACACCGGCACGCTCATCTGGCGCTCGACGTAGCGCGGGTCGGTCACGCCGATCATCACGTGGCGGCGCATGAAGACCAACACGACGCCGGACACGATACCGAGCACCAATCCGCCGCCGAGCACGAGAATCGGCTGTGGCATGACCGGCATATGCGGTCTGATCGCGCGATCGAGAATATGCGCGCCGCCCGTCGTGCTGGCGCGGCGCACCTGCAATTGCTCGGCCTTCTGCACCATGCCGAGATACACCGTTTCCGCGACCTTCTGCGCGCGGATCAGATCGACGCTTGCGCGTTCCGACGCGGGCATGCCGTTGAAATGGCCGGAGAATTTCGCTCTCGCTTCTTTCAATTGCGCCAGTTGCTCGTCGACGTTCTGCACCCAGCGGCTCTGTTCCGTATAGCGCTCGAGCATTTGCGTGCGCTGCAATTGCAGCGCCGCGATCTGCTTGTCGAGATCGAGGCCGCCCTGCAAATAGGCTTGCGCCTCGTTGGTCGGCTGCATCGATTGCGAGCTCGAGCGGAAATTCTTCAGCGCTTCCTCGGCCTTTCGCAGATCGCCGAGTAGACGCGGGAGTTCGCCGTTAATAAAAGCGAGCGTCTGCGTGTCGTTCGATTGCCGGCTCGCCACCGCGGATGCGAGGTATTGCTCTCCCAATGCATTGGCGACGGCCGCGGCTTTGTCCGGACTCTTGTCGCGGTACTGGATTTGCAGCAGCCCAGAGTCTTTCACCTTGTCGCCAACCTTGACGAGATTGGTGAAGCGCTTGATGGCATCGAGCTCATTCCAGCGGATCACCTCGAACTTCGTACCCGGCCGCGCAGCGAGTTCCTTCACGAGCATCGACACGCCGTTCTGCTTGAGCGGCATGCCGACCGTGCCTCTCGCCAGCAACTCGCCGGACGGGCCGTGCAATTCGAAGGCGCCATTGTCGAGCGCGGTCAAGGTCAGCTTCTCTTCCTCGAGTTCGCGCGGCACGTCGAGCTCGGCGATCTGCACACGCTCGCCACCCCATGCAAACGATTTCAGCCCGAGCCACGGCGCCGCGGGCTGTCCCGGTGTAGCGAATTTTTCGGCGATGTCGCCGAGAACCGGAAGCTTGTGCGGCTTCACCGAAATGTCGAAACGGAACTGGTCCATCACCGGCTGCAAAACTGCACGGCTTTCCATGACCGCCATTTCGGTTACCGACGAAGGCGTCGGTGGCGGCAACAGTTCCTGGTTCTGCAACGCGAGTCCGAGGGCATTTGGCTCGGGTGGGTCCACGCGAATGATTACGTCAGCGGAATAGATAGGCGTGGCAATCAGAAGATACGCGACCGCGAGCGTGAGGACGACGACCGTCGTCACCACGATCTCCCAGATGTGATCGCGCATTAGCGAGAGCATCGCGCGGGCGCTGAGTTGTCTACGCTCGGTATCAACAGCGGGATAGAGCGAGTTTTGCGGATAGTAATCCACCGGTCTGATCCTTGCAGGTTGATGAAACAAAACGATCGGCGATCGCTTTGCGTCGCCACGTCGCTATTTATGCCGCCGGCCGGATAGACCCTCGATTGGCTGGCAGCACGGCGAAGCGACGTGCTGTGTCGGGTTAGGTCGGGGAGCCGTGTTCGGGACCTCTCGAACCACGGAAGGCTACACAGCTATTGCTTATCCACCGCGGCATTGCCGATTGTGCTTCTCACGAATCAGCAAATGCGAAGCCCGCCATTCACGTAATCCGCGATTGACAATTTCTCTCTCGATGTTGCGCTGAAGCATAGTCCGCAAAGGATCGAGGCATTCGCCGGCGGCCCAAAGTAGGGTGCTATTGGCCGATAATGCGGAGCCTTTTACAAATGAAACAGAAGCCGGAAAGGCTTGTTGCGATCTGCAATTGCTGTAACAGAGTAATACGACAGGCATCGTACATCGCGACAGAACGCCAATTGCACGGCTCAAGTGCCAGGAATGCCCTTGTTATCCCGCAAATCGCGCCGAATCCAAGCCACTCGGCGCATTCCGCCGATGCCCCAGCATTTCGCTTGCAAGAATCACGCTAACTGATCTGGAAAAAAATTCCGTGCAACGTTAATTAGTAGCACGCATTTCTGCGAATAGCGAGGTAAGAATTTCTTGAATCCTGACGATTACGCCAAAACACCCACGCATACCGGCCAAGCTCGTCTCGCCCAGATCGATGCGCTAATCTCAATGCGTAGATTTTCCTGACTGGAGAAGCTCGCGTGATGAAGCACATTGGTCTATTCGTCTTTCAGGATTGTTCGATGGCAAGTACCGGCGCGATCGGCGACGCGTTCCGGCTTGCCAATGAGTTCAAGAGAACGGCTGGCGAAGAGGCGCCATACCGGCTTACCGTGGTATCCGACGGCGGCGGTCTGGTGACCAGTTCGTCCGGCATATCGATCTGGACGCAAGGCCTCGAACGCTACTGCCTCGCTGATTTCCACGCGCTCTTCGTGGCCTGCCGCGACGTCACCGAAGTCGCGGAATCCAACGACCGCTTTCTGTCGTGGATCTCGCTGCAAGGATCGATTGCATCTTTCGGCATGCAACAGGGTGCGAATCTCGCGGTCGTCTGCAACGATCCGCTGCAATCGATCGTGCCGATTTTTCTGTTCGACGACAGCGGTGACGCCGCGCGCACGCAAAGCAATGTGACGCCGACCGATCTCGCGCTCGCGCAGATCGAACGCGACATCAATACCGACACTGCCCGCAAGATAGGCCGCATCCTGCAAACCGGCTACGCCGAGAAAAGCCGCTCCGAGTTCGACGACGTCAACATCACGACGACGACGGAGAAGATTCGCGAATCGGCGCGCTGGATCAAGGAAAACTACAGCAAGGCTATTTCGGTTGCGCAGGCGGCCGAATCGGTGGCGATGAGCAAGCGCAATTTCCAGCGCCGCTTCAAATGCGAGTTCGGCATGACGCCGCTCGAATATCTGCTGCGCACACGCTTCGAGATCGTTCGCTCGATGCTGAAGAACACCGATCTGCCGGTCGACAAGATTGCGCGCCGCTGCGGAATGGGCGACGGTAATCGGCTTGGGCGGCTATTCAAGGAGCGCTATGGTATGTCGCCGACGCAATTCCGCGCGCAACAGCATGTGGATGCGGAGGAACGCTGGCTGACGCCTGAGGAAAGCTGGAGTGCCGCGACCGAGATGTTGCGGCAAGCGCCGCTGACGCTTTGATTTCAATTCCCGTTACTCCGAGGACGACTCGTCGACTCGACCGCAAAGGGATTAGAACATGACGATCATCAAATCCGCCGAACTGGCCGCGCAGGACGCGGCCGTCGCGCCGAAAAACATGGCCTCCCTACACTCCGGCGACAGTGCTCTGGCCGCGCCCTGCGGGCAGCCGGGCTTGCACACCGGTGCGCATGCGGCGCACGGGCCATCGCCATCTACCGCGAGAAAAATCAAGGAAGCGGCGAAAACGCTATTGCCGGACGCCCTTTTCCTAAGCCTGTTACATCACAAATGCATTGGCCGCTATCCGAACCTGATTCGTCCGGTGACGTTCAATGAGAAGATCCTGCAGCGCAATCTTCATCCTGATCCGCGCTATATCGACCTGACCGACAAGCTTCGGGTGCGGGAATATATTGCCCGAAAAATTGGCCACAAGCATTTGATACCGCTGATCGCAGTGCCCGATGCATTCACGCCCGAAATGTTCGACGCACTGCCGGATGCTTTCGTAATGAAAGCCAATCACGGCAGCAGCTACGTCGAAGTGGTGAGAAACAAATCAGAGACCTCGTTCGAGAAGCTGAAGACGCTCGCCGACCAATGGTTGCGCACCGAATTCTATTACGTTGGGCGCGAGCGGCACTATCGGACGATCGAGCCGCGCGTTTTCTTCGAGCAGTTGCTGCTCGATCGGCGCGGCCAGATTCCGGCGGATTTCAAAATGCACTGCTTTGGCGGCCGTCCTGGCGGGCCGATCATCTATATCCTCATGATCTCGGATCGATTCGGCAACGCGACGCACGGCGACGTGTACGACGCCGACTGGAATCACCTCGATATCGCAATCGGCGACTACAAGCGCAGCGCGTTGCCCGCTCCGCGCCCGCCGCATCTACAGGCCGTGCTCGATGTCGCGGCCCGTCTGTGCGAAGACTTCGACTATGTGCGCGTCGACCTGTATGCGCCGGACGACCTCGTTTATTTCGGCGAACTTACATTTACGCCCGGCGCGGGCGTGCTGCCCTTCACTCCGGACGGTATCGATTACGAGTGGGGCAAGCTGCTGGCTTGAATCCGCTTTCATTCGTAGCGTTTTGCGTCCGCCATCCGAGCGGGCGTGCCGCTCAGCGCTTTCAGCGTTTCGAAGCCGAGCATGCGCTCGCGCAAAGAGATGGAGGCGGAAAAGGCAAGGACACAAGCCTGGGCGGCGAGCGCCGCCCGCCATCAAGCCGGCGACATGCCGTTTTGCAGCTTTGCGCCGTCGGCCTCGCGCGAGGCCAGAAACGCCAGCAACGCCTGGGCTGCTTCACGCTGGCGCGCCGCCGTGCAGATCGCGGCGGTGAAAGTGGTGGTGGACTGGGTGGCGGCCGGAAGCTCGCCGAGCACGTCGATGCCCGCCACGTGAATCAATTCGCTCACCTGCTGAAAGCCGAGCGCGACTTCTCCGCGCGCGACGAGCGTGCCGACCGGCACACCCGGCGGCGCCTTCACGATACGCGAAGCGATCTGCCCGGCAATGCCCCAGCGTTCGAACAGCTTCAGTAGATGCGTGCCGCTCGGCCCCGTCGAGTAACCGATACTGCGCGCACCGAGAATCGCGTCGCGCAACGCTGCTTCGGAGGCGATGTCCGGGTGCGTTTCTCCGGCCGCGACCGCGACCGCGATGCCCGAGCGCGCGAGCCCGACGCGGCTCGCCGCCTCGACACAACCCGTCACCACGAGCCGCTCGATCGCGTCGGCGGCAAGCACGACGATGTCGAAGACTTCGCCATCCTCGACCCGGCGCGCCGCATCGACGCCGCCGACCGATTCGATGGCGACGCCCTGCCCCGTGCGCCGCTCGTAGAACGGGGCGAGTCCGGCCAGCACCTGGCGCATGGCCATCGACGAAATGCCGGTGATCGGCGCGCGCGTGGCTGGATCGTTGGTCATTGCGACCACGCCTGTCAGTCCTTGTAACGCAGTCCGGCCTGCTCGAGCGGCCCGCGCATGTCGTACATGTCGAGACCGAGCACCCCGGAGGCGAGTTTCGCGCGCTTCCCGGCTTCATTGGCCTCGCGCGCCGCAGCCTTGTCGAGCACGGCTTGCGCGGCGGCCGCCGGCACCACGACCACGCCGTCCTCATCGGCAACGACGACGTCGCCCGGTGTGACCAACGCACCCGCGCACACGACCGGAATGTTCACCGAGCCGAGCGTCGCCTTGACCGTGCCTTTCGCGGAAATCGCCTTGCTCCAGACCGGGAAGTTCATTTCGCTCAGCACGCTGACGTCGCGCACGCCGGCGTCGATGATCAACGCATGAGCGCCGCGCGCCTTGAAGCTCGTGGCCAGCAGATCGCCGAAGTAACCGTCGGTGCTCTGTGCGGTGACGCCGGCGACGACGACGTCGCCCGGCCGGATCTGTTCGGCCGCGACGTGCAGCATCCAGTTATCGCCCGGTTGCAGCAGCACCGTGACGGCCGTGCCGCTCGCGCGCGCGCCGGTGTAGATCGGGCGCATATACGGTTGGAGCAGGCCCGTGCGGCCCATCGCTTCATGCACGGTGGCCGAACCGAGCGCGCCGAGTTTCGCTGCCACCTCCGCATCCGCGCGCTGGATGTTGCGATAGACGACTCCGATTTCATACATGATCACAGCCCCTTCGTTTTCAGCAACGCGTCGAGACGCGGATAGACGCGCCGCGCGTTACCTTCGTAGATCTTGTAGCGTTGCTCCGGATTCATATCCGCGGCTTCGACGTAGCGCTTCGTGTCGTCGAAATAGTGACCGGTTTCCGGATCGACGCCGCGCACCGCGCCGATCATTTCGCTCGCGAACAGGATGTTGTCCACGGGAATCACGCGCGTGAGCAGGTCGATACCCGGCTGATGATAGACACAAGTGTCGAAGAACACGTTGTTCAGCAGATGGTCTTTCAGCAAGGGCTTTTTCAGTTCCTGCGCGAGGCCGCGGAAACGACCCCAGTGATACGGCACCGCACCGCCGCCGTGCGGAATCACGAAACGCAGCGTCGGGAAATCGCGAAACAGGTCCGAGGTCAGGCATTGCATGAACGCGGTGGTATCCGCATTCAGGTAGTGCGACCCGGTGGTGTGGAAGCACGCGTTGCAGCTCGTGCTCACGTGAATCATCGCGGGAATGTCGTACTCGACCATCTTCTCGTAGATCGGATACCAGGAACGGTCCGACAACGGCGGGCTGGTCCAGTGGCCGCCCGACGGATCGGGATTCAGGTTGATCGCGACATTGCCGTACTGCTCGACGCATTTGACGAGTTCAGGAATACAGGTGGCCGGATCGACACCCGGACTTTGCGGCAGCATCGCGGCCGGCACGAAGTTCTCGGGAAACAGCCGGCTCACGCGATAGCACAGTTCGTTGCAGATCGCGGCCCACGTGCTCGAGATTTCGAAGTCGCCGATGTGGTGCGCCATGAAGCTCGCGCGCGGACTGAAGATCGTCAGATCGAGGCCGCGCTCGCGCATCAGTTTCAACTGGTTGTTTTCGATCGACTCGCGCAGCTCGTCGTCGCTGATCTGCAATTCCGACACCTTCGGCATCGCGGAAGGCCTCTTGATGCCTGCGATCTGGCGGTTACGCCACGTCTCCAACGCTTTCGGCGCGGTGGTGTAGTGTCCGTGAATGTCGATGATCACCGTGATTCCTCAGTAGATGAATTTATCCAGCGGCGCCCGCGAAACGCACGCGCGCCGCGTTGCCTCACGCCTCAATGCGCGACATTCGGCTGCGCCACCGTTTCGGCGCCGCCCATACGCTGGCTCACCAGGATGGCGATAGCGGCGAGTGTGGCGGGGATCGCGAGCATCGCCAGGATCGCGCCGAACTGCCAGCCGAAGCCGAGCAGCGCGCCGCCGATCGCCGAGCCGAAGATACTGCCGAAGCGGCCCATGCCGAGCATCCAGCTCACACCAGTCGCACGCGCAACGGTCGGGTAGCGGCCGGGTGCAAATGCGTTCAGACCGGTCTGCGCGCCGCTCATGCAGAAGCCCGCGGCAAACACCAGCAATGCAAGCGACGAAGACAGCGCGCCGATGTAGCCGAGCCCGAGCACGCACAGTGCGCCGCCGAGATAGGCGGCGCTGATGACCGGCGCCGGACGCGCCTTGTCCATGAGCCAGCCGACGAGGATCGCGCCGATCGTGCCGCCGATCTGGAACATCGCCGTGACGTTGGCCGCGGTCGTGACCGACAGACCCGCATCCTTCATCAGCGTCGGCAGCCATCCGGTCAGCAGATAGATGACGAGCAGACCCAGGAAATACGTGACCCACAGCGCGATCGTCATCGAGCCATAGCCTTGCGAGAACAGCACGCCGATCGGCTTGCGCGTGGGCAGCGGCGGTTCGTTCGACACGAACACTTCATTGCCCGCGAAGTGCGCGCCGCACACCCGGCCAAGCACCTTGCCGATACGCTGCGCGGGCGCGCCGCGCACCGCGAGCAGACGGGCCGACTCAGGCAGCAGCCAGATCTGGAACGGGATCAGCACGAGCGGCAGTGCGCCGCCGAAAATCAGCACCGCGCGCCAGCCGTGAACCGGAATCAGCCAGCCGGCCGCGAAGCCGATCAATGCCGAGCCAAGATTGAAGCCCGTGAACATCACGGTGATCAGCAGCGCGCGCTTGCGTTGCGGTGCGTACTCGGACAGCAGCGTCGTCGAGTTCGGCATCGCTGCACCGAGGCCGACACCGCTGAGCAGACGCAATGCTGCCATCGAAAACGGCGATTGCGCGAACGCAGTCGCGATCGTGAACACGCCGAACAGAAACACTGACGTAATCAGCACCCACTTGCGGCCGATGCGGTCCGATGCCGGACCAGCGAACAATGCGCCAATCACGAGACCGATCGGCGCCGCGCTCATCACGAGACCGAATTCGGGGCGCGAAATCGCCCAGTCATGAATGATGGAAGGCGCGACGAAACCCATGATCGCGACGTCCATGCCGTCGGCGGTCACGATCAGAAAACACAGCACGACCAATAGCCACTGGTAGGGCGAGATCGACCGTTCGTCGATGAACTTCTTGATATCAATTCTGTTACCGCTGGTAGTACTCGTCATCAAAACTCTCCTGTCTCCTTCATTGGTCTCATCTACACGGCTTACTGAAATAACTGGCGTGAAGGTACGTTTCGTCCTTCGCGGGCCAAAGCGCGGGTTAACCATGGGGTCGATGCGAGTATCCGCATTCTCAGGGTTCCGCACAGCATCGGCGAGGCCGGTCAGATTCGCGCAAAGCCCCCGCTGGACAAGCGTTCAAACCAGAGTCACGGCCCTTCGAAGCGGGCTTTTCGAAGGCCTGCTTGTACACACCCTGATAAACAGAACAGATGAAGCGGGAATGAACTCGCATAGAACGGCAGTGAGACGCCCCCTTTTTGCGGCGGGACGACGCGCCCCATCGCCCGTGAAACCACCGAACCTTCCGCGCTGCAACCTTCGAGCCAGCGTCCGTCCGTAGTCAGGAATGTCGTATGCTGCATTTCCCATGCGGCGGGACGGCCTTCCTGCGCGGTATGCATCGTCATTGAGAGTCGATAGCAAGAACGAAAAGATTTCAGACACGACGGAATAACCGTCGATCGATCGCGTTACCGCTTCGGGCGCAATGCCAGTCTGACGCTCGCAGCGTGCCTCGTCGCCCGATCCTGCCTGCGCCCCCATACCGGCGCCGACGGCATCCCGTTGACGGCTTCCGCGGCACCGGAATGATTCTCAACGAGCATGGAGTGGTCTTGAGGCACAACATGGTCCAACCCGGATGGGTGCGAATTACGCACTGGATCAATGCTGTCGCGGTCGTGCTGATGGTAATGAGCGGCTGGCAGATCTACGACGCGTCGCCGATCTTTCCCGCAATTGAATTTCCACCTTCGATCACGCTTGGCGGCTGGCTCGCCGGAGCGCTGCAATGGCATTTCGCAGTGATGTGGCTGCTGGTCGCCAATTTCATCGTCTATCTGGCGCTGAATCTGGCGACCGGACGCTTTCGACGCAAGCTGCTGCCTGTCCGGCCGAAACAGTTGGTCGCCGATCTGCTCGCTGCGCTGAGCGGGCACCTGAAACACGACGACCTCGCGCACTACAACTCGGTGCAAAAGCTCGCCTATCTCGTCGTGATCGCCGACATCCTGCTGATCGTGTTGTCCGGGCTCGCCATTTGGAAGTCGGTGCAGTTCCCGCTGCTGCGCACGCTGATGGGCGGATATGACAACGCGCGCGTGGTGCACTTCATGTGTATGAGCGTCCTCGTGGCGTTTTTCGTCATTCACGTCGCGATGGTTGCGCTCGTGCCCCGCTCGCTGCTGTTGATGCTACGCGGACGGTAAATCATGACGATCCGAAAACGAACCGCGCAACAAGGCACCTTCCTCGCGACGCATGGCGAATCGATCATTCGCGATGCTCAGCGCGAACTCAAATCGCCTGCGCGCCGGCTGTTCGGCCGGCGGCTGCTGACGTTAGGCGGCATCGCGCTGCTGTCCGGTTGCGATCTGACCGACGACAAGGCGGTGAATACCGTGCTGCGCCGCATCTCGTTCTTCAACGACGACGTGCAGGCACTGCTGTTCGATCCGAACAAGCTGGCGCCCACGTACCCGGCATCGATGATCACACGGCCGTTTCCGTTCAATGCGTTCTATGGCGTCGACGAGGTGCCCGAGATCGATGCCGCGACCTACCGTCTGCAGGTCAGCGGCCTCGCGCACGGCAAGCGTACGTGGACGCTCGACGAACTGCGCGCGCTGCCGCAGGAAAGCCAGATCACGCGTCTTATCTGTGTCGAAGGATGGAGCGCGATCGGTCGCTGGGGCGGCGTGCGCTTTTCCGAATTCCTGCGCCGCGCGGGCGCGGACACGAGTGCAAAGTACGTGTCGCTTCATTGCGCGGACTACAACTACTGGACGAGCATCGACATGCCGACGGCGCTCCACCCGCAGACGCTGCTCACGCTGACTTACGACGGCGACGTGCTGCCGCCGAAGTATGGTTTCCCGATGAGGCTGCGTGTGCCGACCAAGCTCGGCTTCAAGAATCCCAAGCATGTCGTCGCTATCGAAATCACGAACCTGTATCCGGGCGGCTATTGGGAGAACCAGGGCTACAACTGGTTCAGCGGCTCGTGACGCAATGATGTTTTTCTCCTTCCATCAACCACGCACAGCGTCATGTTGACGTGACGCGGGCTAAGTCGTGTCAGGATCATTGCGCGCGGACCAATACGAGCAGTCGACGGGTTGACAAAATATTACGTTTTTCACCGTGGCAGATCGCGTAGCATAGCGGGGTATGTCCTGCGAGCGCCCCCACTCGCATTCGTCATTCAACCGCGGAGATTTCGGAAATGAGTATTTTTGGTGACATCGTGCACAAGCTGTTCGGCAAAGCGAAGCCGGACCAACCTCCCCCCGCGACGGAACCCACCCCCGACCCGGCCGCCGCGCAAGCCGCGACGCCCAGCGCTCCCGCCGCGCCCGCGCCGCTGACCGACGTCGACGTGGCCGCCGTGATGGATCAACTCGTCAGCGAAAGCGGACAGACGTTGAACTGGCGTACGTCGATTGTCGACACGATGAAGGCACTCGGCGTCGACAGCAGTCTCGAACACCGCAAGCAACTTGCGCAAGAATTGAAGTACAGCGGGGACATGAACGACTCCGCGAGCATGAACATCTGGCTGCACAAGCAGGTGATGCAGGCGCTCGCGGCAAACGGCGGCAAGCTGCCGCCCGATCTGGCAAGTTAAGCAGGACGAAGCAGGCGTTTCGCAGTAAGCGAAGCGCAGTGAAAGTCGCGCAGTAAAAATCAAACACTCAGTCAAGGTTGCCCGGTCGAAGCACGAAACCGGGCAACCGGAAACTTCTCCGCTCGGCAATCAATGCTCGCACAATCGACTATCGAGAGCGCGCACTGCACGCGCCCGCGACAGCACGATTGCCATCAGCCCACGTATCGAAACGCGGGTGACGGAACACATTGCGATGGAATAGACGCGGCTATTGCGCCGCGGTGAGCTTGAGTCCCGGCCGCAACGGCTGGGGAGACTCCAGAGGAGCCTTGCGTTCGTCCGATACCTGTTCGATGCCCTTTCTCGTGACTTCTTCGAGGAAGGTCAGGCGAGCCCGATAGTAATCGGCACGCAGCTGTGCGTCGAGCACGAGCTGTTCGGCCTGAAACAGTTCCATGCGCAAGTTGTTCAGCGCGCGTTCGGCCTGTTTCTCGGGAGTAGGAGCATGTTGTGAAGCCCAGTTAGCAAGCCACCTTATCATGGTGAAGCCCTCCTTGAGTTCAATGCTCTGCTGCGACAAAGGCTATCAAATTATGGATGCGGCGTGTGTTAAATCGCTTCAGGCGTTGCTTATTGTGCGAGCTACCGCGGGTCGTCGCACGATCGACTTCACCGCCACGCCTTGACTATTGATACCACAACACGCGCGAGGCGAAAAAACCCGCACAGCAAAGGCGGGCAATCCCACTCTCTTTGAAAGCGTGTCACGAGGATGACACGCCACAAGTTTAGAGCTCGCGCAACCCCAACGTCCGTGTGCTGCCGATCACTTTGCGCGAATATATCGATCTCCAATCATGCGTCGCGCGTTATTGCAGCTCTTGAAGCGCTGCCACATTTTTCGCAATGGCCCGCGCGAACTGCGCGATCTGCCGGCCCTGCTCGATCAGATCCATGGCGATCCGGAACGTGACCACGTCCGCCTTGTCCGCCAGTTGAAGCTTCGCGAGCACGACCTGACGCGCGGTCGCGGCGAGCTTGTCGATGCCGGCCTTCGCGTCGACGACCTTCGCGACCTCTTCCGGATCGCGCGTCTCGATGGTGCGGATCGCCTGCTCGAGATTGCGGATCACCGCCTCGGAAAACTGCGTGGTCGCCGCATCGCGCAGACGCAGCAGATCGATCTGCTGCGTCATTCGTTGTTGTCCGACCGTCATCAGCGTCATGCCGACAATGCCGCTGATGCTCTCCAGATGACTCGTGACCTGCGTGTAGCCGACCACCTGCTGACCTTCTTCCTCCGAGTGCTGCCGCTGCGACAGGCGGCCGATATATTGAAGAATCTCGAAGGCCAGCCGGTCGCTTTCCTTGTCCTGATCGAGCATCTGATTGATCTCTTCCATCGTGCCGGTCGACACCATCTGCGAGCCGCGTTGCACAACGTCGAGCACCTGCGCGCCGAGCCGGGTCAGCTCGATACGCACGCGTTGCAGTGCAAGCGCCGGCACCGCCAGCGACGTCTCGTCGAGATACTGCGGATCGCCCGCGGGTTTGGCGGCCTTCGCGCGCTTCGGCACGACCAGTTGCGCGAGCCGCGCGATCGGACGGGCAAACCAGATCAGCAGCAGCGTGTTCGCCACGCTGAACAGCGTATGCACATTGGCTACCTGACGCGGCGCCTCGGCCGCGAGGCGTGCAAGCCCTTGCAGTTCCGGATGCGACGGCGATATCCAGCGCACGACCTCCGCCATCTGCGGAATCAGGAAGAGCGCAATCACGACGCCGAGCACATTGAAGATCAGATGCACGACGCCGACCTGCAACGCTTCCGGTGGCTTGCCGATCGAGGCGAGCAGTGCCGTGCCGCAGGTGCCGACATTCGCGCCGAGAATCAGCGTGATG
Organism: Paraburkholderia sp. MM5384-R2; assembly: GCF_014201025.1. Taxonomy (NCBI): domain Bacteria; kingdom Pseudomonadati; phylum Pseudomonadota; class Betaproteobacteria; order Burkholderiales; family Burkholderiaceae; genus Paraburkholderia; species Paraburkholderia sp. MM5384-R2. The sequence continues at coordinate 881 of NZ_JACHDI010000040.1, read as the reverse complement.
GCGGCTTCGAGCGGCATCAAGCCCTGGCCGCTCAACGCAATCACGACCGCGAGCGTCGCCGCCGAGCTTTGCACAACCGCGGTGAAGACCGCCCCCACGATGACGCCGACGAGCGGATTGCGCATGTCCTGCATCGCGTCGATGAACGGCTGATAGGTGCGCAGCGGATGCGTGGACTCGCCCATCAGCTGGATGCCCATGAACAGCAGCCCTAGCCCCATTACGACGCGTCCGATCTGCCGCAGCAGCTCGCGCGGGGCAAACGCGTGCAGCACGAAGCCGATCGACAGCATGTACGGCGTCAGACGCGAAACGTCGAAGGCGATGATCTGCGCGGTGACGGTCGAGCCGATGTTCGCGCCCATGATCATCGGCACCGCCTGGGTCAACGTCATCAGGCCGGCGGACACGAAACCGACCAGCAGCACCGTCGTGATGGTCGACGAATTCAGCAGCGCGGTCACGACGGCGCCCGCCACCACGCCGCGAAACCGGCTTGCGGTCAGCACGCCGATCAGCGACTGCAGTTTCGATCCCGCGATCGCCTTCAGGCCGCCGGTCAAGAACTCCAGACCGAGAAGAAACAGCGCGAGGCCGCCAATCAACAGCCCGAAGATCCCAAGGAAGTTCAACCTGTCGGGATCGATGTCAGCAAGATAATCAGCCATCCTGATGTGCCTCTGATGATCACACGAATAGAGCGGCAGCGAGGGACGGCTTCGCGCCCCGCATCGACGACCGTGCAGGCAGCCTGCCGCACGGTGTCCGGGGCAGGTACTTAAGGCTAACTACAAGGGCTTCCCCATTGAGCGCAAGCACAAATGTGGTTTTCTGTTGTCGCAATGTTGCCTTGCCGACGTCGTGTGAGAAGGTGAAGGACT
>NZ_JACHDI010000039.1:0-52713 GCF_014201025.1 Paraburkholderia sp. MM5384-R2 | reverse complement strand
TTCGGCCATCTCGTAACCAGTTGCATACGACTTCAGCCTATCGAACGGAAACCATTCGCCGGTTTCTGCGTTCAGCGCCATTGCCGACGGCATTGTCGGGAAGTTTGAGTAGATTGAATAGGTGATGCGGCAAAGCTGGCACTCTTCCTTGTCCCCGGTTTCATCCTGTTTCCGTTGTTCCATTTGACCTCTGCTGATTGTTCAGAACACAGTCGAGGAATTAACCATCAAAATCACGACAAGGTCAACGGTTTTAAATTGAGATAAAGCCGCTTTGACAGGTTTTCACAATTCCAGTACTTGCCAAGCGCGAAAAAAAAGCCCGCCTTGCTGGGCGGGCTCGCATGTTCCGATTGCACCGGGAGTTACCGAAAACTAATCCGCGGCCTCCTCGCCATAATGCCGATCCGGAATCACAACGATATTCCCCACAAAGCGCTTCTCCATAAACCGCGTCTGCGCGTCGTGAAACTTCGACAACGGATAAGTCGCCGCGAGAACCGGCCGGATCGTCCCGTTCTGAATATAGTCGAGCACGCGTTTGAACGCACCGCGCGTGCCTTGCGACGATCCATTTAACTGCAACTGCTTCAGATACATCGTGCGCAGATCGAGCTGCACGACCGGCCCCGCGATCGCGCCCGCGGTCGTGTATCGTCCCTCAGGCCGCAACACGTTCAACAGCTTGCCGAACAGCGCCCCGCCGACAAGATCCGCAACCAGGTCGACGGGCCGGCCCTCGGTCATCCGTTCAGCGTCCGCGACGAAATCGCTACTATCGCGCAGCATCGCGCCTTGCGCGCCGAGCGCTAGCACGGCCTCTTCTTTACCCTTGCTGACGACCGCATACGGAATCGCGCCGCGCGCGCGGCATAGCTGGATGATGGCCGAGCCGACACCGCCGGACGCGCCGGTAATCAGCACCGTTTCGCCGTGCTTGACGGCCGCGCGCTCGATCATCTGCTCGCCGGTGTGATAAGCGCACCAGAACGTGGCGAGTTCGGCGTCGGAATAGCTGCAGTCGACCCGATGCGCGTTTTCCGCGGGCACGGCCGTGTATTCGGCGTAGCCGCCGTCGCGGCCGTGGCCGATGTAGTCGATGTCGGCGAGGCTGTCGTCGTCGCGGTTGTAGATCGACGCGTCGACGATCACGCGCTCGCCGATACGCGCGTCGCTGACGCCGCGACCCACCGCGACCACGCGTCCGACGATATCCGCGCCCTGAATGCGCGGAAACGTCAGCGTCGAGCGGCCGCGTCGCCACGTCGACACCGCTTGCGGATCGTCGTCGGTGCCGTAGGCGCCCTGGCGGACCCACACATCGGTATTGTTGAGACCGCATGCGGTGACGTCGATCAGTACCTCGCCAGCCGCGCACGAGGGCACCGGCACGTCGTCGCGATAGACCAGTTTGTCGAGGCCACCGTGCGCGGTCAGCACGACGGCCTTCATCGTTTTCGGAAGCATGTTTCCCCTTTCGTTGAAACGGGCGTCGTGCTTCGCGAGTTCACGCGGGCACGACGCCCGCGCAATCACGGTTTGACGAACAGCTTGCGTGGCGTCCTGCAAAAGGTCTCGACGCCGGTCCGCGTAATCAGAATGCTCTCGGTGATTTCGAGGCCCCAGTCGTCGAGCCACAGGCCCGGCATGAAATGAAACGTCATGCCGGGTTCGAGGACGGTCTTGTCCCCAGGGCGCAGGCTCATCGTGCGCTCGCCCCAGTCCGGCGGATAGCTCGCGCCGATCGGATAGCCGCAGCGGCTGTTCTTCTCGATGCCATATTTATGCAGCACCGCGAAAAACGCATTGGCGATGTCCTCGCAGGTATTGCCCGGTTTCGCCGCAGCGAGCCCTGCCTCGATCCCTTCGACCACCGCACGCTCGCCCTCGATGAAATGCTTCGGCGGCTTGCCGAGGTAGACGGTGCGCGACTGCGGGCAGTGATAACGCTTGAAGCAGCCGGCAATTTCGAAGAACGTGCCGGCGTCCTTCGCGAACGGCGTGTCGTCCCAGGTCAAATGCGGGGCGGCCGCGTCGGCGCCGGTCGGCAGCAGCGGCACGATCGCCGGATAGTCGCCGCCATAACCGTCGATGCCGGTAATGCCTGCCGAGTAGATCTCCGCGACGAGGTCGTTCTTGCGCATGCCCGGCTCGATTCGCTCGACGATGTGCGCGTGCATCTTCTCGACGATGCGCGCGGCCACGCGCATGTACTCGATCTCGCGCGGCGATTTGACCGCGCGTTGCCAGTTGACGAGGCCGGTTGCGTCCTGCCACTTCGCGTCCGGCAAATGCGCGACGAGCGAGCGATAAGCGGCGGCGCTGAAATAGTAGTTGTCCATTTCGACGCCGATCTTCGCGTTGGCCCAGCCGCGCACCGCGATCACGTCGCGCGCGAGATAGTCCATCGGATGACGCGCGGTGGATTGCACGTAATGATCCGGATAGCCGACGATCTGATCGTGCTGCATGAAGACGGTGCGCTTGGCACCGTTCGCGTCCTGACCGCGGCCGAACCAGACCGGCTCGCCATCCAGCGCGAGCAGCACGCACTGATGCACGTAAAACGACCAGCCGTCGTAGCCGGTGAGCCAGGCCATATTGGTCGGGTCCGACACGATCAATAGTTCGATGCCGGCCGCCTGCATGGCCTTGCGCGTTTTCGCGAGACGCGCGGCGTATTCGTCGCGTTCGAACGGCAGGCGCACGACGGGCGCCTCAATTCGCGATTCGTGTAGCGTCGTATCTGACATCTTCCCCTCTCTCTGAGCGTGACGTCGTTGCGGAAAGTGGCGCCCGGTGCAAGTGAACGGGCGTCCACGGGTATCTCTCGCCGCAGTCTAATGCCGCGAAAAAACGCCTCCGAATGTGCTAGTTCAATGTTCCTGACGTTATCGACGGGCGCTGCGTGATTGTTGCAATGCACGCTGCGCCGCCCTTGTCCGCGCGTAAAAAGAATTGTTCTAGAGCAATCTGGATCGCAAATATGGCTGCGTATTCTGGTTCGCATTACACGTACGACGAACGGGACCGAATCGATATGAACACTGCGCGAGTTACCGATCTGTTGAGCGCTTCAGGCATCGCCCCGGCAAGTCTTTCCTCCGAGGAGCGCGCGGTCGCCTCCGCAAGCACACCGGCGCGCCGAGACGAAAGCCCGGCGAGCAAGCCATTGATCCGGCTCGACCGGATCACGAAACGATATGGCGCGCTGACCGTGCTCGACGAACTGTCGCTCGACGTGATGCCCGGCGAGAAGCTCGCGCTGATCGGTCCGTCGGGATCGGGCAAGACGACGATCCTGCGCATCCTGATGACGCTGGAAACGATCGACGGCGGCCATATCGAAGTGGACGGCGAACAGTTGTTCCATATGCCGCGCGGCGGCCAGATGGTGCCCGCGAACGAACGGCATCTGCAGAAGATGCGCGAGAAGATCGGCATGGTGTTTCAGCACTTCAATCTGTTTCCGCACAAGAGCGTGCTCGACAACGTGACGCTCGCGCCGATGCTGACGAAGGGCGAGAGCCGTGAGTCGGCGCAGAGGCGCGCGCTCGAGCTGCTCGACATGGTCGGCATGGCCGATAAGGCGAAGAGCCGTCCCGCGCAACTGTCGGGCGGGCAGAAACAGCGCGTGGCGATCGCGCGGGCGCTCGCGCTCGCACCGCGGATCATGCTGTTCGACGAAGTGACGTCCGCGCTCGACCCCGAACTCGTCGAGGAAGTCCTGAACGTGATGCAGCGGCTCGCTCGCGAAACCGACATGACGATGCTGCTCGTCACGCACGAAATGGGCTTCGCGCACGACTTCGCCGACCGCGTGCTGTTCTTCGACCGCGGCAGGATCGTCGAGGAAGGCAAGCCAGAGGACATCTTCACGCATCCGACGCACGAGCGGACTCAGACGTTCCTACGCAAGATCCTCGCCGCGGGACATCGAATCTGAGCAGACCCGTAAGAGATTGCTTTTCCCACGCTGCACATCACCCACTACTACGTCATACCACTACGCCATAGGAGCCAGAGATCATGAAGCTGAAGGGGATTCTGATTGCGGGAGGGTTGTCGCTGCTGACGCTCGCGAGCCTCGCACATGCCGCCGACGACAAGCTCACGCAGCTGCGCCAGCAAGGCTTCGCGCGGATCGCGATCGCGAACGAACCGCCTTTCACCGCAGTCGGCGCCGACGGCAAGGTGACGGGCGCGGCACCTGATGTCGCGCGGGCCGTGTTCAAGAAGCTAGGCGTCAACGACGTCGTCGCGTCCGTCTCCGAGTATGGCGCGATGATTCCGGGCCTCGCGGCCGGGCGGCATGACGCGATAGCGGCGGGGCTTTTCATGACGCCGCAGCGTTGCGCGGCTGTCGCTTATTCGCAGCCGGTGCTGTGCGCGGTCGAAGCGTTCGCGGTCAAGAAAGGCAACACGAAGAGCATCAAGACCTACGAGGAAATCGCGAAAGATCCGAAGGCGGTGATCGGTGTGGAAGGCGGCACGACCGAACAGAAGCTCGCGACCGCCGCTAATATTCCGACCGACCGCGTGATCATCGTGCCGGACGGGCAAAGCGGTCTGAAGATGCTGCAGGACGGCCGCATCGACGTGTTTGCGTTGCCGCTGCTGTCGATCACCGATCTGCTCTCAAAGGCGAAAGACCCGAACCTCGAATCAATCGCGCCGGTGCAGAACACGCCGGTTCAATGCGACGGCGTCGCGTTCCGCAAGCAGGACACCGCACTGCGCGATGCATTCGACGTCGAGCTGAAGAAGATGAAGGAGTCCGGCGAGTTCGCGAAGATCGTCGAGCCCTATGGCTTCTCGGCGAAGGCGGCAATGTCGACGAGCCGCGAGAAACTGTGCGCGGCGAAGAACTGAGTCCGCGATAAGACGCCATGCGCGCAACGCGATAGCGCGCATGGCCCATGACACATTGTGCGCGAGGTGCGTCGATGAACCACTGGTCCGGCTATTTGCAGCTGATTCTGCAGGGAGCGCAGACAACCGTCGAACTGACGCTGATGGGCGCGGTACTCGCGCTCGTGATGGCGTTCGTCGCGGGGCTCGGGCGCCTGTCGCGTTTCTTCGTGGTGCGCGCATTGGCCACGTCGTACATCGAGTTTTTTCGCGGCACCTCGATATTCGTGCAGTTGTTCTGGGCCTATTTCGTGTTGCCGATGGCCGGCCTCACGCTGACGCCGCTGCAGGCCGGCGTCCTCGCGCTCGGTTTGAACGTCGGCGCGTACGGCGCTGAAGTGGTGCGCGGCGCGGTCGCCGCGATCGGCCACGAGCAACGCAGCGCCTGCATTGCGCTGAATCTTTCCCGCTATCAGCGCATGCGGCACGTGATCTTGCCACAGGCTTTGCCGCTGATGCTGCCCACGTTCGGCAACAACGCGATCGAGCTGCTGAAGGGCACGGCCGTCGTGTCGCTGATCTCGCTCGGCGACATGACGTTCCAGGCGCAGGTGGTGCGCTCGCAAACCGGCAACACGTTGATCCCGTTCGCGACGATTCTCGCGCTGTACTTCGCCATGGCCTGTCTGATCTCGTTCGGCATGCGCAAGCTGGAAAGCCGGATGAGTTTCGGTCTCGACCGCATCAGGAGATAGACGAATGGAATGGGACTGGAGCTTCGTGCGCGAGATTCTGCCGACCCTGCTGCAAGGGTTGGAGATCACCGTGCTCGCCACTTTCCTCGGCGCGGTGGTGGCGGCCGTGGTCGGCATGGCGATTGCCATTTTGCGGCTGGCGCCGAATCGCGCGGTGTCGCGCGCCACGTCGGCGATCGCGAGTTTTATTCGCGGCACGCCGCTGCTCGTGCAGCTGTACTTTGTGTTCTATGTGCTGCCCGACATCGGCATACGGATGCCGGCGCTCGCGGCCGGTGTGCTCGCAATCGGAGTGCATTACGCGACATATGCGGCCGAGGTTTATCGCGCCGGCATCGAAAACATTCCGCGCGGGCAATGGGAAGCAGCAAAGGCCTGCAACCTGAGTCCCGCGCAAACGTGGCAGCACGTGATCCTGCCCGAAGCGGTGCCGCCGATGGTGCCCGCGCTCGCCAATTATCTGATTTCTATGTTCAAGGAGACGCCGTTACTGTCGGCGATCACGGTCCTCGAATTGATGAATCAGGCAAAGATCATCGCGAATACGGATTACCGCTATCTGGAGCCGATGACGCTCGTCGGCGTGCTGTTCCTGATCATCAGCCTGATCGCTGTGGCCGGTGTGCGACTCCTTGAAAAGCGTTTTCCGGCTCCGGGGCATTGAACGATGCAAATAACTATTCGACAGTTCGAGCGCGCGCCGCATCTGATCGAACGCGCTTTCGACAAACGTATCGGCCTCGTGATTCTCGCAACCGATCACACGACCGAGCCGGACTTCGCGGCACTCGTCGCAAACGAGCGTATCGGCATCTATGTGAATCGCGTGCCGTATGCGAACCCGGTGACGCCCGACAATCTGCGCGCGATGCAGCCATCGCTGAGCGCGGGCGCGGCGCTGATCCTGCCCGACGAAACGCTCGACGTCGTGATGTATTCGTGCACGTCGGCATCCGTGATGATAGGCGATGCGCAGATCGAGCGCGCCATTCATGCGGCGAAGCCATCGGCCAAAGTCGTCACCCCGACCGCTGCCGCGGTCACTGCGCTGAGCACGCTGGACGCGCGGCGTATCAGCGTGCTGACGCCGTACACCGCCGAAACCAGTCGGCCGATGTTCGAGTACTTTGCCGCGCAAGGCTTTGCGATCGACCGCTTCTCATGCCTGGGTCTGACCGACGACCGGGAGATGGCACGGATTTCGCACGACGATATCGTCGCCTTCGCGCGCGATGCGACAGCGCCCGACTCCGATGCGCTGTTTATTTCGTGCACCGCGGTGAGAGCTGCGCCGATCATCGCGCGAATCGAAGCCGCCATCGGCAAGCCGGTAGTGAGCAGCAACCTCGCGACCGCGTGGATGTGTTTGCGCCTTTGCGGCGAGAACGAGGCGAGGCCACAGCAGGGTCGTTTGATGACGCTGCCGTTGCTGATGCGCTGAGAGCACTGCGCGACGCCAATCATGTTGTTTTTCCCGAACGCGCGCGACGCGTCGCCGGCGCACGCGTACGGATTACCGCAGCCGTTGCAGGCTTTATGGAAAACCCCGATGCCTGCATCGTCCTAGAACATCGTTGCAGGCGCGGGTCGCCGGTATCGTGGATTCGGGCGACGTTGCCTGTGTCGCATAGAAACATCCCAGGAGAAGACATGCACTACGTACATTCATGGACCGCGCAGAGCGCGCAACCGCAGGCGCGCAGCTTGCTACGACGCGCGATCGCGGCGTCGGCACTCGGAAACGCGACCGAGTGGTTCGACTACGGCATTTACGCCTACGGCCTGAGCTATATTTCGGCCGCGTTGTTTCCCGGCAGCACCGCGCAGGCCACGTTGTTCGCGCTCGCGACGTTCGCCATTTCGTTTCTCGTGCGTCCGCTTGGCGGCCTGTTCTGGGGGCCGCTCGGCGATCGCCTCGGCCGCAAGCACGTACTCGCGTTGACGATCATCCTGATGTCGGTCGCAACGCTGCTGGTCGGACTCGTGCCGACTTACGCGAGCATCGGCTGGTGGGCGCCGGCGATCCTCATCGTTCTGCGGATGATCCAGGGCTTTTCGACGGGCGGCGAATATGGCGGCGCGGCGACTTTCATGGCCGAATACGCGCCGGACAAGAAGCGCGGCTTTTGTGGCAGCTTCCTCGAATTCGCGACGCTGTCGGGCTTCTCGCTCGGCGCGTTTCTGATGCTCGGTTGCTCCGTCGTGCTCGGCAACTCGGCAATGCATGCGTGGGGATGGCGTCTGCCGTTTCTGATTGCGGCGCCGCTCGGCCTGATCGGTTTCTATCTGCGCTCCAGGCTCGAAGACACGCCGGTCTTTCGCGAGCTCGAACAAACGATGCAAAAGGAGCAGCATAGCTGCGTCACGCTGAAGGCATTGCTGCGCGACTATTGGAAACCGCTGATCCAACTCGGCGGACTCGTGGTTGCTTTGAATGTCGTCAACTACGTGCTGCTCGCCTATATGCCAACGTTCATGCAGAAGCAACTCGGCATGAGCGACAACATGTCCCTGCTCGTGCCGCTGATCGGCATGCTCGCGATGATGGTGTTTCTGCCGTTCGCGGGCACGTTCTCGGATCGCGTGGGACGCAAGAACGTCTGGTGGTTTTCGCTGATTGGCCTGTTCGTCGCGGCGATTCCGATGTTCCTGCTGATGAAGCTCGGCGTGGCGGGCGCGTTCATCGGCTTTGCGGTGCTCGGGCTGTTGTACGTGCCGCAACTGGCCAGCATCTCGGCGATGTTCCCCGCGATGTTTCCGACCCAGGTCCGTTACGCGGGGATGGCGATCGCGTATAACGTGTCGACGTCGATTTTCGGCGGCACGGCGCCGATGGCGAACGAATGGCTGGTCGCGCATACGGGCAATGCGCTGGTGCCCGCTTATTACATGATGGCCGCGTGCGTCGTGGGGGCGATTGCGTTGATCTACGTGCCTGAAACGCGCGGGTGTTCGTTGCGCGGGCAAGGCATTCCGGGGAAGCAGGAAGTGATTGGTTGAAGTGACATGGCGTGGCCAACCGCGTATCGATGCAGTTCGGCCACGCGCGTTTGATTGAGCGTTTATTTCAGGTGGCTTTGCGCGAGCCTCGACTTCAGCAGTTCGTATTTCTCCCGCGACGTATCAGCGAACGCCGCCTCGCGACTCGAACGCGTATCGTCGAATGGAATCGGCTCGGCAAACTGGCTGACCGTCAGATCCCATCTGCTGCCGTCGATCAGGTTGTAGAAGTGCGTGCCCCCCGACGTACGCGTCGTCAGAATCTCGCCACCGAAATAGTCCTGCATGATCAGAGACGTAACGCTGCAATGATTCTGCGCGGGATTCGTCGACGACCACGCGTGCGTGGGGCTCGACGTATCGCCGGCCCATACGCGTGCAAGGACGCGGTATAGATCGATGGGCGTCGCAAAGGTCTTCGATACGGCAGGCGTCTGTGCTTCCTGTGTCATGGCGGCAATCCTTCGTTCGATGAGCGGAAAAGGTCGTGGAAAACAAAAAGCCCCGTCGTTGCCGGCGGGGCTTTCTGGCGCATGTCGCTGCGAATGATGTCTAGCGGCGTATGCGTATGCGAGTCCCCACAGGCAGTCCCACGCGGGCATGCGCATGATGATGCTTTGCAGTCGGGCGGTACGTGAGGGCTTGCATAGTGAGCGAGTGTGCCTTCGATCGCGCGACGCGTCAACGAATCATCGATAACTGCGTCGCGCTGACCGTGCTTACGACTTCGCGCCGCTCAGGATCGCGAGGCTCGGGCAGTAGTGCGTCGCGCTCAGATACGCGGCCTGCTGCGAGCGCACGCCTGCGCTGCTCGACGTCGGCGGATCGATGAATAACTGCGCGTTGTTCGTTCCCGCCGGTGCCGTCAGCGTCATCGTTACTGGGGATAGAAATGAACGCGGCGCGCGTCGAATCAGGCGTTCGACCGCGGATGGCTTGCGCCGATGTGCTTCAACGCAATTCAACCGCCGGAGAGAACCGTGTCCTCGACTTCGTAGCGCTCATTGCCAACTGAAATCAGATTGATGCCGGCATGCTTGCGCGTCAGCGTGTCGCCGGGCATCGGCCGATCGCTCGCGGACGCGGCCGTGCCGACTACCCGGCCGTTGACGCCGAAGAAAATCGCCCGTGTGGCGCCATCGGGCCAGTAGACCACGACCGTAGTCGATCGATCGCTGTGATGCACGACGCCGAACTTGCACATCGTTTTGGTCTGTCCGTTGCCGCGCTCGCACGGCAACGTGCCGCTCGCGCTGATAGGCGATTCCTTCACGGGCCCGTGGCCGTTCTGCGAGCCGGCCTGAGCGCTTTCAGTCGGAATCGAAATCAGCGTCACGCCTTCCGCTTCGCCGACCACGCGCGCGTGCCGCTGATGCCCGACGATCGCGCGCACGGCGGCGCTGTCGCGCGAGCCCGGACAGCCGACCAGCATCGCCATATGGTCGAGATAGTTCACGGTCGCGGCCGACTCGCCGAGCCGCCGGCATGCATCGCCCGAGTGCGGATAGCCATCGCCGAGCACGACGAACGACGCGGGCCATTCGAACTGCTTGTCCATGCCAGCAGCCTGCGCGGAAGTCGAAGCGCCACCGGCACCGAATGCAATCGCCGCAAGCGCGGCGCACAGCGCCGAAGCAAAAGACCGGGTCGTGCGTCGCATCGAAGTTCTCCTCGGCTTGCTCACGTTCGAGCCGCGCCGGCCGCCAACGCGGCCTGCGCCCGTTGCAGCCACTCGCGATTATGCTCGCGCGCGTGGCGCGGCCAATGTTTGGCGTCATGCACGATTTCGGCATAGAGCGCGCCGGCGCGGCGGCGGTCCGCATCTTCCGGTTGCGCGGCGAGCCAGTCGGCGAACAGGCAGCGCGGCGCGACGTCAGTCGCGCAGGTCAGCGCCTGTTCGAATGCCGCGCGTGCGCCCGGCGCATTCCGTGCGGCCAGCGTGCGCGCGTTCAGCAGCGCCGGCTCGCCCTGGTTGCGTGCCCGCGGATTGACCGAGAACAGATCCGCCAACGTCGCATCCGCGGCCGCGTAGTCGCCGAGCGCGAACTGCGAGCGCGCGAGACCGAGCAGCAGCGCGGGATCGTTCGCGAATGGGCCGTTCGCCGCGGTCTGGAAATGTTCGAGCGCTTCGCGCGGATTGCCGGCCGCGAGCAAGGCCTCGCCGAGCCGCATCCGATGCTGCACGGTCGGCGCGCGGTCGAAAGCGGCGCGCGCTTCACGCAGCGCGCGATTCGGATCGACAAATTGCGTGATCGCCTGCGTGGCCACGCGCGCGCCGCGCGAGTGGCGCAGACCCGGCAGGTAGATCGCGAAGAAGTACACGACGCTGCCGAGCAGCGGAAAAGCAAACAGAATGAATAGCCAGTAGATGCCCTGGTTATTGCGCATCGCATGGACGGCGAAAAAGATCGCGATGAAAACGTGAAGACCAATTCCAAAAAAGTAGGGCATATCGATTCAACCTTCGAGCATGAGGAAAAGCGCGCCGCGAGCCCGTCATCGGCGTAACCGGGCCCTAATGCAGCGAACCGACCCGCAGATACGCGAATAGAAGCGACAACGCCACGACGATCACGCCGGTGGCAATGACGAGACGGTTGGCCAACAGTCGGCGCATCGCAAGTCTCCTAGACGAAACTGTAGCGTTCGGAATGGTAGCGGATGCGCGGCACTTTCATTTCGCCGAGCGCCGTTTCGATCGCATCCATCATGGAGTCCGGGCCGCAGATGAAATACTCGTGATCGGCGAACTCGGGCGGTAGATGTCGCCGGAACATCGCGGCGTCGATGCGCCCGACTTCCCCGCTCCAGCCTTCGGGCGGGTCCGACAGCACATAGACGATGCGCAGATCGAGCCGCGCTTTCAGCGCATCGAGCTCCTCGCGGAAAGTCAGCGAGTCCCAGGTCTTGCCGCTGTACAGTAGCACGAGCGGACGTTGGTCGCCGCGATCGGCGAGCGTGCGGATCATGCTCATCATCGGCGTGATGCCGATACCGCCCGCGATCAGCACGTGCATGTCGGTCGGATGCCCGATCGTGAACGCGCCATACGGTCCGTCCAGATACACGCGCCGACCTGTCTCGATCGTCTTCACCTGGCTCGTGAAATCGCCGAGATTGCGGATCGTCATTTCGACGCGGCCGTTCGCGGCCTCGGCGCTCGACGAGAACGAAAAGGGGTGTCCGGTGATCCTGAACGGGCTGCCCCACACGTTGAGCCAGCCGAACTGGCCGGGCTTGAAGCGAAAGCCAGCGTGGCCGTCGGGCTGCATCACGAGCGTCGTCGTGTCGCCGCGTTCGGCGCGCACTTCCGCGATCCGGTACGGACGTCTGATCATGAAGAGCGGCTTGAACAGACGCACGTACAGCAGCAGCGCTACCCAGAATGCTGTCATGCAGATCCACAGCGTGCGCTTGAACGGATCGGTCAGATAGAAGCCCCAGCCGATCATATGCAGCACGCCGCCGAAGATCGCGACGAGCGCGAGTCCGATATGCGACAGATGCCACAGCTCGTAACCAATCCTCAATTGCTTGCGCCATAGCGCGGTGATCACCAGCACGATCACCGAGCCGATCGACAGGAACGCGAACCACGCACCCCACGGTACCTCGAGCAGCGAGTCGGGCATCGCGACCTTGTCCGAGCGGATCGCGAACAGGATCAGCGGATGCAGGACGACCAGGCTGACCGCGAGCAGCGACACGCGTCGATGGAAATGATAGATAACGTCCTCGCCCCACGGCTCGGTCACGTGACGAAAACGCGCGGTGAGGCCGAATTGCAGGCCCATCATCGCGAGTCCGGAATAGCCGAGCGCCACCGAGAATTCGGTGCCGAAGTTGCGCGCGGGCGGGAGCGTGCCGGTCAGCAGCGCAAACAGCGGCGCGAGAATGAACAGTAGATAGATGACCGACCAGACGGCCTTGTGCACGAGATCTCGAGACTGCATCGGTGCTTCTCCATGCCGGGTGCGGCGGTCCCGCTCGCGCTCAGTCCGCGTTCAAACGCAGGTGGTGAGCAGCAGCGCGGGCCCGAACGTGATCACGGTCGCGACCAGCGCCGCGATCAGGGTCCAGACGACGACGGTATGCATGAACGAGCTGATGCGTTCGGGACCAGGGTCGCGGGTCGCGGCGCGATAGCGCCATAGCCAGCCGATCGCGATCAGATGCAGCAGCAGAATGATCGCGAGACTCGCGCGCAGCGGGCCGGTGGGCCACGCGAACGCGCAGCCGATCGCGTGCAGCGCATACAGGATCACGAACGCGAGACACCAGATCGCGAAGCCGACGGCGAGCCACCACAACCGCCGCGGCGAAAGCGGACGCGCATTCATGGTCTGGCTCCCAGCACGGCGACGAGGCTCGGCAGCGCGAGCACGAGTCCAAGCGCGATGATGCCCGTCGCCAGCGTGTAATCGACCCACAGGCGGGTGAGGCGCAGATCGGTCAGGCGTCGCGCGGAGACGAAGCCCGCGCCGACGCGCAGCACGTTGCTGATGAGGAACAACAACCCGACGCCCGCGTGAACTGCGATGTACGTGAGCAGCGCCGCGGCCGTCGCGCCAAGCGCGTGCTCGCGCGGATTCGGTGTCACGCCGTTGATCAGCATCACGCAGGCGATGAGCGCGACGCTCAGCGCGATCGCGCTCAGCCCGATCGTGACGTGCGGTTTGCGCTCGGCGGCGGCCGCGCGCAACGAGCCACGCGTGGCGGCTGCGGCCACCGCGAGCGCGACGGCCGCGACGAGCGCGAGCCCGCGGTTCGGATGCGGCGTCACGGCTGCCGGCCAGTTCGGCGCGGCAATCCACAGGTAGAACGTGCCGAAGATCAGCGAGGTGAACAGCGTGCTGTTCGCGATCAGCGCGCAGATCATCGAAAGCCATGACGGCGCACCGGCGACCTCGGTATGCGGCGGCACGCTGACGCCTCGGCCGACCGGCAGCGCGCCGTAATCGCGCGCGTGCCCCGCGCTCTGGCCCGCGTAGATGAAGAGGCCAAACGTCACGAATGCGAATGCGACCGACAGCAGATAGAACTTGAACAGCATCGCGAGCACCGCCGCGGCGGTCACGAGCGCGGTGACGAGCGGCAGATACGTCGAGTTCGGCAGCACGATCAGCTGTTCGGGCTCGCCCGATGTCATATGCACGCCTAGCGTCTCCTGCCAGCCGTTGCGCGTGAAACCGAGGTAACCCTCGCCGCGCGCCAGAGAGGTCGCTAGCTGGCCCGGGGACACCTTTTCGGTTTCGGCGTCCATGTGCGGGATCGACGCGAATGCGTACGGCGCGGGCGGAATCGGCATCGCCCATTCGAGCGTGGTCGATTGCCACGGGTTACGTCGCACGCGTTGGCCGAAACGCAATTGCACGACGATGTCGATCACGACGAGCGCGAAGCCGATCGTCATCACGAAGCTGCCCACCGACGACAGCAGATTGAGCCAGTTCCAGCCTTCGTCGCCGCTATAGGTGAAGACGCGCCGCGGCATGCCTAGCAGGCCGGTCAGGTGCATCAGGAAGAACGTCATGTTGAAGCCGACGAACACGAGCCAGAACGCCGGCACCGAAAGGTTATGCACGGCGGTGCGCCCGGTCAGCAGCGGCAACCAGTAATAGAACGCCGCGAGCATCGGAAACGCGAGCGCGCCGGCCACCACGTAGTGCAGGTGCGCGACGACGAAGTAGGTGTCGTGCGCCTGCCAGTCGAACGGCACGATCGCGAGCATCACGCCGGTCAGCCCGCCGCAAGTGAACACGAAGAAGAAGCCGAAGATGTACAGCATCGGCACGTCCCAGCGCGGGCGGCCGTGCGACAGCGTGGCGAGCCACGCGAAGAACTGGATCGCGGTGGGCACCGCGACGATCGCCGAGCCCGCCGAGAAGAACGCGAGCGCCAGATGTGGAATGCCCACCGTAAACATGTGGTGCACCCAGATACCGAAGCTCAGGAACGCGAGCGCGATGATCGCGACGACGATCGTGCGATAGCCGACGAGCTTGCGGCGCGCGAACACGGGGATCATCGTCGACAGCACGCCGGCCATCGGCAGGAAGATGATGTACACGTCCGGGTGGCCGAATAGCCAGAACAGATGCTGCCACAGCAGCGGATCGCCGCCGCGCGTCGGATCGAAGAACGGCAGGTTGAACGCGCGCTCCACCTCGAGCAGGATCGAGCCGAGAATCAGCGGCGGAAACGCGACGATCATCATCATCGCGGTGACGAGGATGTACCACGCGAAGATCGGCATGCGATCCAGCGACATGCCCGGCGCGCGCATCTTCAGGATCGACACGACGATTTCCATCGCGAGCGACAGCGCCGAAATCTCGACGAACGTGATGCCGAGCAGCCACACGTCGGCGTTCAGTCCGGGCGTGTACACGTTGGAGCTGAGCGGCGTGTACATGAACCAGCCGCCGTCGGGCGCGCTGTGCAGAATCAGCGACACCGTCAGGATCGTGCCGCCGAACAGATAGCACCAGTAGCCGTAAGCGGTCAGGCGCGGAAACGCGAAGTCGCGCGCGCCGAGAAACTTCGGCGTCAGATAGACCGCGAAGCTCTCGACCATCGGGATCGCGAACAGGAACAGCATCATCGATCCATGCATCGTGAAGACCTGGTTATACGTCTCCACATCCATGAAGGCCGCATGCGGCGTCGCGAGCTGCACGCGCGTGAGCATGCCGAGAATCCCGGCGATCGCGAAGAACACGAACGACGTGATCATCATGCGCATGCCGAGCACCGTATGGTTGACCGCGGCGAGCCTTTGCACGCCCGGCCCGGTGGCCCAGATCGCGGCAAGCTGGCGATGCAGCCGCAGCGCGGTGATGCCCTGTGATGGCGGCTCGACGGGCACACTCATTTCTTCACCTCCCCGTTGGCGGCGGCGTTTTTGACAGCAGCCGGAAAATCTTCCGGACGCTCGACGATCACGGTGAAGTGCATCTCCGCGTGACCGATGCCGCAAAACTGGTTGCATTGTCCGGCGTACTGGCCGGGCTGATCGGCCTGGATACGCAGCAGGTTGTGGTGGCCAGGGACCGCGTCGATCTTGCCCGCGAAGCGCGGAATCCAGAACGCGTGCACGACGTCGAGGCTCGTCACGACGATGTCGACCGGCGTGCCCGCGGGCAGGTGCAGCACGTTCCCGGTTTCGACGTTGCCGAGTTCCGGATAGCGGAAGGTCCAGCGCCATTGCTGCGCGATCGCCTCGATGCGCGCGGGCGCATGCGCGCGCAGCGGCAGCAGCAATTCGCCCGCGTACAGCGCGTAGCAGATCAACGGGATCAGGATCACTGCCGGCAGCACGAGACCGCCGAGCACGATCCAGCGCGCGGGCGAAACGTGCGAGCCCCAGCCGGGCCGGAAGACCGTCATCAGAAACAGTACGAGCACCATCGCGAACAGGATCGCGGCGCCCGCCAGCATCACCCACCACAGCCCGGCGATCGATGCGGCGGCCGGACCCGATGGCTCGAGCGTCGAGAGCGGCCCGGTGCAGCCGGACAACGCGGCGAGCGATCCGGCTTGGACGGCCAGGCGCAAGCAGCTATGATGCTTTGCATCACCAGGCATTCGATGCGAGGGCACACCACCATGGCAAACAAAGGCAATGCTGGAAACGAGACGCGAAGCGAAGTGATGCTCGAGCTGTTGCGGCTCGACAAGGGGTCGGTGGTGGCGCTCGTCGGTCATCCGATTCACGTGATGATGGTGCATTTCCCGATCGCGTTCGTCGTCGCGACGTTGGGCGTCGACGTAATCTACTGGTGGACGGGCGACCCGTTCTGGATTCGCGCCGGCTTGTGGGCCGCCGGCTTCGCGTTCTGGAGCGGGGTGGCTGCGAGCGTGGTCGGTACCGCCGAGCTGCTGCTGGTGCGCGGTATCCGCCTGAAGGAAGCGAGCTGGTCGCATGCGGTCGCCGCGATGACGCTCGTCGCGCTCGCGGGTGCGAACTGGGGCGTGCGCCTTTATTACCCCGATGAGATCCTGCCGCATGGGCTCGTGCTGTCGGTGCTCAGCTCGGTGATGACGGGCTTCGCCGGCTGGCATGGGGGCAAGCTCGTGTTCGATCATGGCGTCGGAATTCTCGTTTCGCCGAAGGAGTGATGCAGCCAGCGGCCAAGTCCACCGGGCTCGAACAGATGCGGGGCCAGCAGGTTCGAGTCGATGTGAGGCTTGGCCAGCACGATCCAGATGATCGCGACGATCACGATCAGATAAGCGATGGTCAGCGCGATCGCCGAGGCACGGCTGAACCTGCCGTCGGGCAGATACAGATCGTGCAGTACGAGGCCGGCCAGTACATGCAGCATCGCCATGATGGCGACGAACACCATCTTCGCGGTGAACCATTCGACGAAGGTGGCCTGCAGAAAAATCAGCACGGTGCCGCTCGCAATCGCGACGAAAGCGGCGGGCGAGGTCAACTCCACGAACACGAGACGCGTGATGCGGTGCAGCCGGTCGAGTTCGGTGCCCGCCGCGAGCCCGCGGCGCTGCCAGAACAGATACGGCAGCACGATCAAACCGCCCGACCAGACGGCGATCGCGGCCAGATGAATGAACTTCAGCAGGGTCGTCACAGCGCGGGCTCTCTGACGCGCAGGCTTGACCAGACGAGCGAAAGTCCTGCCGCGAGATAAGGGATCATCGCCAGTACCCACATCAACAGTCCGGCGAGTTGCTGGTCGGCGAGCGGGGTGAGCCCCCACGCGGCGGTGGTCGCGAAGTGCGCGACGTAGAGCGGCACCGGCGCGAACACGATCAACGCGCCGAGCAATCCCATATGGCCGATCGTCGCGACGAGCGCCATCAGCGCGGGGCCGGTCGGCAGCGACGGCGAGAAGATGCTGCGCCACATGAGCCATGCACTGCCAAGCAAAGTAATCTGCATCAGCCAGTAGCCGGGTACCGTCGCGAGTCCCCACGCATAAGGCCCAGGCGCATGCCACAGCCAGATGATCACCGCATGAGCGGCGACCACCGGCACGAGCGGCGGATGCGCGAGGCGCGGCAGCGGAAACGCGAGGGCGAGCAGGGGGGCGACGGCAGCGATCAGAATGATGTGATGGGTGACGCGTGCGGAGAACAATGCCGAGGACAACGCGCAGAGCGGCGACACGAACACGAGGGCCATCAATGCGACGGCGCCCCATCCCGCCCGCGCATTCGCCGAGCGGTTGCTGGCCACGAACCATGCGAGCGCCGCGAGCGCGACGAGCAATGGCGGATCCGTATTCCAGCGCAGCCACAAGCTTTCAGGAACAGCCGCGGGACCACAGTAGGCGACAGGAAAATATGGCATGGGCGATGTCTTCAACGAGTCCAGGTGCTTCTTTAATACACGCAAGCAAACGCGTGACAGATAACGCCTTCGAATTGTCGGGACGGCTCACGATCCAACTGATCGCTCACGTACTCTAGCGCAAATAAACTGTTTTAGGGACGGCTATCTGAATCCTGTAAGTTTTTGCGTGACAGAATGTTTTCAATTTGTCACTCGAGGCTTTTGCCGGCGGGATAAAAGCCGGTGTAATGGCGACGGCAAGATTGCAATGGTGCGGCGCAATACTTCAGGCTTACCTGCTCGGCGTACTATGATGAAATCATGTGACGGAGGCCCGCCATGTTTCATGATCCAATCCGAATTCCCGCAATGATCGAATTGACATTGCTTGCGATCGTGCTGATCGTTGTCAGCATCGTACGCGCGAGGCAGCAAAGGGAGCGGGCGCGGAATCGAGCCGTGGCCGAGCAGCGAAGCTCTGATAAAACGCGAATGTAATATTCGCTTTTACTGCATCTTTTAATACTTTCGTATTCAGCTATTTTGCTGGTCTTTGTCACTTCTATCGATGGCTTTTCGGCGTGGCGGCAGCCACGCCGGTCGACTTTATAGCGGTGGACGCTCCAGTTGGACCCACTGCTGCACGCTGGTGCGCTGCCATTGTTGCGTGGCGTACTCCTTGAGCTTGTGCGGAACCGGATCGCCATTCAGCACGAGGCGATTGAGCATCAATGCGAGGTCCGTATCGGCGATGCACCACTCGCCGAACAGATTGGGCGAATTGGCCGGAAGCAATGCATCGGCGGCGGCGAAGAGTTTTTGTGCCGCTTCTTGTGCGCTGGCGGAAAGCGGGCCGCCGCGCGATCCGTAGAAAATGACTTCGGTGGAGCGCTCCTGGCGAACCGGCAGCAGATCGCTGCGCAGCCACGCCTGCAGCTGGCGCGCTCGCGCGCGCAGACGCCTATCTTGAGGATAGACCGGGGTGTCCGGGAAAGTCTCTTCGAGGTACTCGGTGATCGCCGACGACTCGGATAACGCAAAGTCTTCGTGTATCAGGGTCGGCACGCGCCGCGTCAATGAGCGGGCCGCATAGTCGGTGGCGTGATTCGCCTTGTTCGCGAGATCGACGGTCGAAAGGTCGAACGGCAAGCGCTTCTCGCGAAGCGTCACGAAGACGGACATCGCGTAGGGGCTAGCGAATTGGGCGTCGGTGTAGAGGTGGAAGGGCGGGTGTGCCACAGGGGCTCCGTTTTCGTTAGTCATCGATGTCGAGCTTCGAATACTAGCTGCTCGTCGCGCGCCGTGCAGCCTTTCACCAGTGCGGATTGGCCATCTTGCAGGCGAGCAGGCAGCCTAACGCCGACACGGTGCCGACCGCGCCGAGACCAAATCCTACGGCAAGGTTCTCCGCCGTCGTTGCGCAACCCTGCAGCAACATTATCGACGTCAGCAGCGACGCGAGAAAAAGACGATACCGAAGTCGCGAAGAAGATGTGCGTCGTGGTGACATGATATGTTCGGCGTGAAGGGCGCTCTTTCAGCGCATCAGCGTACGAGCATAGCGGTCCGCCATTTGTCGCATTCACCCGAGTAGCGGCCCACAAGCGTCAGACCTTACGAGCTCTTGCGAGGCGCCGGGCCGCGCTCGAATCGGTCGCCGGGCAGCGATACGGGGTGAACGCCTCGTCGGTTTTTCGACCGGTATTGCAACTGCAGAACAAAATCACGCGAGGGGCTTCAAAAAAATAATCAGGCTGATACAATGGCGCCCCTCTGCCCAGGTGGCGAAATTGGTAGACGCACTATCTTGAGGGGGTAGCGCCGAAAGGCGTGTGGGTTCAAATCCCGCCCTGGGCACCATTTCGAATCGTCGATTCGAATCTTCAAGCGCTTCGCGCTTTCTTCAGACAACGGCGGTCGTATCAGACCATCGCGTTGTCTCCGCTTCTGCGCTCAGAACTCGTTCCGATAGGCAAATAGCCCCGGAAGCCCGCCGCTCATCACGAATAGAATTTTCTGTCCGGCACTGTACTTCCCGTTGCTCACGTTTTCCACAAGACCCGCAAATGCTTTGCCGCTATACACGGGATCGAGCAACAGACCTTCCGTCGATGCCATCAGCCGAACAGCCGCGCGCATGTTATCGGTTGGAATGCCATAGCCGGGTCCGAGCTGCGCTTCGTCGATCGAGATCGCGTCATCACTCACGCTTAGGCCCGGGTCGATCAGTCGGACCGTCTGATTCGCCTTATCCAAAGTAACGGTGCGCGCGTGGCCGGCATTCCCATACACCGTGAATGCGGCAATACGCGACGGATCCAGGCCCAGCGCAACGAAACCCGCGACCAGCCCCGCATGCATGCCGCCGCTTCCATTCGGCACCACGACGCGATCGAAGGCCACGTTTTGCGCTTGCGATTGCACGACGAGTTCAGCGGCGCAGTCCGCGTAGCCGAGACAACCGACCGGGCTCGAACCGCCCAACGGACACACATAGACGTTACGGCCCTGCGCTCGCAACTCGTTCGCGCGTTCCTCCGCGAATTGCAATGCGTTCACCGTGCCGGGAAGATCATGCACGCGCGCATCGAATAGCGCATCGAGCAGCACGTTGCCGTTCTCCATGTAGTCGCGGTCGAAACGTGGCACGGTTCTCGTCAGCACCAGCTCGCATCGAAGTCCGACGCGAGCCGCCGCGGCCGCCGTGAGGCGCGCATGGTTCGATTGCCGCGCGCCGACGGTAACGATGGTGTCCGCGCCGCGCGCGAGCGCTTCGCCAATCAGGAATTCGAGCTTGCGCAACTTGTTGCCGCCGCCACCTAGTCCCGTCAGATCTTCTCTTTTGACGTAGATGTCCGCCCCGCCGAGGCGAGCGCTCAGACGCGCAAGGTGCTGAATTGGCGTCGGGCCTTCGAGAAGGGCATGGCGCGGAAACTTTGATAAATCGAGGCGGTGCGATGAGGTGGAGTTCATGGTCGTGTGCGCGCGATTGAGTTGAAAGAGCCGTTTCCATTCATTTGACTGACGCAAAGTTCTCTTTGACTCGAGTGCTCAATGCGTCAACGTCCGAATCCCAGCCAGTAATTTATCAACTTCGGCGTCGGTGGTCAGATAGCTGACCGATGCGCGCGCGATCTGTGTCAGCCCTCTGCTAGTCATATCGAATGGCGTGTACGCGACGCCATTCGAGCCGATCGTGACGCCCTGTGCCGCCAACGCGCCTCGCACCGACATGGCATCGAGTCCGGTGACGTTGAACGACACCAGACCGGATCGTTCGACACCCTGGTCGAGCACCCGCACGCCCTTCATCGCGGCCAACCGCTCGCGCAATGTCTGCGCGGTCCGATCGATCTGCGCGCGGATGTTGTCGATGCCGATTTCCAGCGCTTCGTCCAATGCATTCGCCAATCCGCAATGCAGTGCAAGCGACGCTTCCGACGATTCGAAACGCACGGCATCGTCGCGCAGTACAGGGTCGCCATTGGCGTCGAGCGGCGCGGAATACGTGTCGACGAAAGCCGGCGTCAAGCGGGGCAGAAAATCCCGCCGGACGTATAGCAGCCCGGTGCCGCGCGGTCCACGCAGTGCCTTGCGGCCCGCTCCGGCCAGCACATCGCAGCCGACTTCGACGACGTCGATCGGAAGCTGTCCGACGGCCTGCGCCGCATCGATGAAATACGGAATGCCGTGACGGCGTGCTATCTGCCCAATCGCGGCGGCCGGATTGATCAGTCCGCCATTGGCCGGCAGCCACGTCAGCGCAACCAGTCGGACCCGGTCGTCGAGCATCGCTTCGAGCGCGCGAGGATCGACCCTGCCGCTCTCATCGGAAGGAATCGTCTCTATCGATGCGCCCGCGCGCTGCGCCAGAAGACGCATCGTCGCGAGATTGCCGCCCCATTCGTGCCGTGCAACGAGGATGCGTTGCCCCTCGCGCCACGGACCCAATGCCGCGAAAGCAGCGCCCCAGCCCGGCGAGTTGCCAGTCGTCAACGCGATCTCGGCGGGCTGAGCGTTCAGCAGTCGCGCGGCGAGCGTGCGCGCCCGTTCGGTCTGTTCGCGGGCAGCCGCGCCCGCTTCCATGGGTCCCATCGAGGCTTCGCGCAACAGATGCGCGTGAATCGCTTCGAGCGTGGCGGCCGACGGCAGCGACGCGCCCGCATGATTGAAGTGCGTGGTACTGCGCACACCGGGTGTGCGGGCACGTATTGCGTCGATGACAGCGGGCGACAGCGGAGAAGACATTGGCGGCTCCGAGTGTATGAGTTCAATTCAGACGTTCTTCAAGGCGACAACCGCTTCGACTTCGACGGCGACCCCTGCCGGCAGCGACGCAACACCCACCGCGCTGCGCGCGTGACGGCCGGCGTCACCGAAGATCTGCACGATCACGTCCGACGCGCCATTGGCAATCGTGCTTTGAGCACTGGATGCCGGCGTGCTCGCGATGAACACGTTCAGGCGCACGATGCGTGCCACGCGCTCGAGCCGGTCGCCCGTCGCCGCGACGATCTGCGCGACGACACCAACCCGTACCCTCCAGCATCATTCCTGCCACGCTTCTCCTTCCGGATACCAGTACCTGTCCAGCGTCCCTTCGAGCATCTCGATGCTATACCCGGCCCTTTGCGGCGGCATATAGTGCCCGTTGCGGATCGCGACGGGATCCACGAAATGCTCGTGCAAATGATCGACGTATTCGAGCACGCGATTCTCGAGCGACGCCGACACGCAGATATAGTCGAACAGCGAAATATGCTGCACGTACTCGCACAAGCCGACACCACCCGCATGCGGGCACACCGGCACACCGAACTTCGCGGCCATCAGCAGTACGACGATCACTTCGTTGAGTCCGCCGAGCCGGCAACTGTCGATCTGGCAGAAGTCGATGGCTTGCGCCTGCAGCAGTTGCTTGAACATCACGCGATTGTGGCAATGCTCGCCGGTTGCCACGCCAATCGAACCGAGCCGCCGGCGAATCGCCGCATGACCGAGGACGTCGTCGGGACTCGTGGGCTCCTCGATCCACCACGGGTCGAACTCGGCGAGACGGCGCATGTTCGCGATCGCCTCATCGACGTCCCACACCTGGTTCGCGTCCATCATCAGCTTCCGGTTCTCGCCGATCTCTTCGCGCAGAATGCGCGCGCGCCGTACGTCTTCCTCCAGATCGCCGCCGACCTTCTGCTTGAAATGCGTCCATCCCTGCGCGACGCCTTCGCGCGCGAGACGGCGAATCTTGTCGTCGTCGTAACCGAGCCAGCCCGCCGATGTCGTATAGGCCGGATAGCCGTGCGCGAGCATTTCCTTTTCACGCTCGCCCTTGGTCTTCGCATGACGATGCAGCATCGCGAGTGCTTCGTGCGGCGTGATTGCATCAGTCACGTAGCGAAAGTCGAGGCAGCGCACGAGTTCTTCCGGGCTCATGTCGACCAGCAGCTTCCAGACCGGCTTGCCGACGGATTTCGCCCACAGGTCCCACACCGCGTTGACGACCGCCGCGGTGGCAAGATGAATCGCACCTTTGTCCGGGCCGATCCAGCGCAGTTGGCTATCCGAAGTAAATGCGCGCCAGAAAGCGCCCATATTCGCGGCGATATCTTCGAGCTTCTTGCCGACGATCAACGGCGTGAGTGCATTCACGGCGGTCACGCAGATTTCATTGCCGCGGCCAATCGTGAACGTGAGGCCGTGGCCGGTGAGATTCGGCGTGTCGGTTTCGAGCGTGACATAAGTGGCGGAGTAGTCCGGCGCGGCATTCATCGCGTCGGAGCCGTCCAGCGAACGTGAGGTGGGGAACCGGATGTCCCGAACGGACAGCCTTGTGATCGTTGTCATCTGCGCACCCTCCGGGGCTGTGGCTATCGGCTTGTCGTCTGCGGACGCGGACGGATCGGTTTCGTACGCACGTTCTCTGTGTGCGCGTTCCTGCTGCGCGTACGGGTAAGCCCGGAGTTGCCAGATACCAGGCATCCATAGGTATTTCCAGGCATTTGTACGCGTTGACAACACGGCATTCACTTTCTAGCATGCTAGCATGTCTTCTCGAAATCAAGGCCTTCGTGAATTCCTCGACCGAACTTGAGAATGCCGCCGGTGACCCGTATGTCGCACTGCAAAAAGTCGGCGGCGGCGAGCGCGGCAGCTTGACCGACGCGGTCGAGGCAGCGTTGCGAGAAGCGATTGTTACGTTGGCGTTGGAACCCGGCATGATGATCGACAAGATGGCCGTGTGCGAACGCATGGGGGTGTCGCGCTTTCCGGTGTCCTCCGCGTTGGCGAGGCTTGCGCATGCGGGTCTCGTCGAGGTTTTGCCGCAACGCGGCACGCGCGTCAAACCGATTGCGCTCGACGACATCCGCCAGCACCTGTTCATCCGCAGCGCACTGGAAGTCGAGACGGTGCGTGGGGTCGCGCTGATGCACGACACGGCGACGCTCGACGCATTGGCAAGCAATCTCGATCAGCAGCGCAGTCTGGCTGGAAGTGGCGAACGTCTGGCGTTTCACGCGCTCGATCTGGCTTTCCATGAAATCCTGCTCGACGCGGTGAAGCTGCCGCGCGTGAAGGAGATCGTCGCGGTGTCGCGCAATGCGCTGGACCGCGCGAGACAATTGCTCGCGAGTCCAGAACGGCTCACGCATACGCTGGAAGAGCACGAGAGCATCTTCAAGGCCCTTTGCGCCGGCGACGGCGATGCGGCCGCGAAAGCGATGCACGATCATCTCGACCAGGTCGTCGCCGAATTGCACCGGTCCGCAAAAGAGCGGCCCGACCTGTTCGCGCCTTGAATGAAAGCTGGAATGAAAGCCGTTGTTCAAGCCGCAAAGAGCTCCACCGTAACAACGTTGGTGATATAGGCAGCCGTCGACAGATCAGCACATGAACCCACTCATTTCCGTCAACAAGCTTTGCAAGAGCTTTCCGGGCGTAAGAGCGCTTCATGACGTCCGGTTCGAACTCATGGCCGGCGAGGTCCATGCGCTGATGGGCGAGAACGGCGCGGGCAAGTCGACGCTGATGAAAATTCTCGCCGGCGTCTATACGCGCGATTCCGGCGAAATTCTTTTCGACGGCAAGCCCGTCGATTTTCAAGGTCCGCGCGACGCGCAAGCTGTCGGCATCGGCATCATTCATCAGGAACTGCAACTGATGAATCATCTGAGCATCGCGCAGAACATCTTTATCGGCCGTGAGCCGCGCAAGGGTCTGGGTCTGTTCCTCGATGAAGACAAACTGAATGCACAGGCAAGCGAGATCCTCGCCCGCATGCACGTGAAACTCGATCCGCGCACGATGGTCGGCTCGTTGACCGTCGCGAGTCAGCAGATGGTCGAGATCGCGAAAGCACTGTCTTTCGATTCGCGCGTGCTGATCATGGACGAACCCACGTCCGCGCTCAACGATGCCGAGATCGCCGAGCTGTTCCGGATCATCCGTCAATTGAGAGAGCGCGGCGTCGGCGTGGTCTATATCTCGCACAAGATGGACGAATTGAAGCAGATCACCGATCGCGTGACCGTGATGCGCGACGGTGAGTATGTGGCCACCGTGCCGACCGAGGGCACCGGCGTCGAGACGATCATCGGCATGATGGTCGGACGCACGCTGGGCGACGTGACGCCGGTCGAGAGCGCGCCGGTGAAAGGCGAACTCGCGCTCGAAGTGAGAAATCTCGTCGCGGGTCCGCTCGTGCGCGACGTCAGTTTCGAATTGCGCAAGGGCGAAATACTCGGTTTCGCAGGCTTGATGGGCGCGGGCCGCACGGAGGTCGCGCGCGCGGTGTTCGGCGCCGATCCGGTCGAATCGGGCGAGATACTCGTGAAAGGCGTGAAGGCGTCGATCAAGAGGCCCAGTGACGCGGTCAAGCGCGGCATCGGCTACCTGTCCGAAGATCGCAAGCGCTTCGGTCTCGCTACGGGAATGGATGTCGAATCGAACATCGTGATGGCCGATCTCGGCAAGTTCCTGTCGATCAATATGTTTCTGCGCCGCGGGCAGATTCGCAAAAGAGCGCAGCACTTCATCAAGCTGCTTGCGATTCGCACGCCTTCGGCGACGCAGCAGGTGCGGCTCCTGTCGGGCGGCAATCAACAGAAGATCGTGATCGCGAAATGGCTCGAGCGCGATTGCGACGTACTGTTTTTCGATGAACCGACGCGCGGCATCGACGTCGGCGCGAAAAGCGAAATCTACAAGCTGCTGCGCTCGCTGGCGGCGCAAGGCAAGGCGATCGTGATGATCTCCTCCGAGTTGCCGGAAGTTCTGCGCATGAGCGACCGCATCGTCGTGATGTGCGAAGGCCGCATTACCGGCGAGCTGTCCGCCAGCGAAGCGACGCAGGAGCGCATCATGCATCTCGCGACGCTGCGCGAAACCCTGAAAACGCTACAAGCCTGAAGAGGTCTACGACATGACATCGCGAACGGATACCGCGTCGCTGGACAACGAAAAGCGCACTTCCGGGCTGAAAGCCCGAATTTTTGCGCCGACCGCCGTGCAAAAGATGCTCGCGTTCGCGAGCCTCATCCTGTTGCTGGTGTTCTTCAGCTTCGCGTCGCCGGCCTTCATGCAGATGGACAACATCCTCGGCATTTTTCAGGCGACAGCTGTGAACGGCGTGCTGGCGATTGCCGCCACGTTCGTGATCATTACGGGCGGCATCGATCTGTCAGTCGGTACGTTGATGACATTTACCGCCGTGATTTGCGGAGTGTTTCTCACGTACTGGCATCTGCCGATGTGGATGGGCGTGCTCGCGGCACTCGCGACGGGCGCGGTATGCGGCACGGTATCGGGCACGCTGACCGCCAAAATGAAGATCCCGCCATTCATCGCGACGCTCGGCATGATGATGCTGCTCAAAGGTCTTTCACTCGTCGTGTCGGCGGACAAGCCGATCTATTTCACCGATACCGAGAACTTCTACCGTATTTCCCAGGACTCGCTGATCGGCTATTTCCTGCCGAGCGTGCCGATTCCGAATGCGGTACTGATCCTGTTCCTTCTCGCGATCGTCAGTTCTATTACGCTCAATCGCACCGCGCTCGGCCGCTATACGTTCGCACTCGGCAGCAATGAAGAAGCGGTGCGGCTTTCGGGCGTCAATGTCGATCGCTGGAAGATCGCGATTTACGGCGTGGGCGGCGCGATCTGCGGCATCGCGGGTCTGCTGATCGCGTCGCGGCTCAATTCGGCGCAGCCGGCGCTCGGTCAAGGCTACGAGCTCGATGCGATCGCGGCGGTCGTGATCGGCGGCACGTCGTTGAGCGGCGGTTCGGGAACGATACTCGGCACCATCATCGGCGCTTTCATCATGAGCGTGCTGACCAACGGACTGCGCATCATGTCGGTCGCCCAGGAGTGGCAGATCGTCGTGACCGGTTTGATCATCATTCTGGCGGTGTATGCGGACATCCTGCGGCGCAGCCGGAGAAGTTGACGCAGGAGCAGAAGCAGCAAATAAGCAGGGAACGCAGGAGCAGGAGAGAGAGGGCACGTGAAGGCTCCCTCGAAAGCTCGATAGCGGCTTGATAGCCCAACCATTGGAGGAGGCCCCATGTTGAAGAGAAGACTGATCGGTATCGTGGTCGGTGTCGGTGCGCTCGTCGGCGGAAGTAGTCTCGCGTATGCGGACGAGCCGTATATTGCGCTTATTTCGAAAGGCTTCCAGCATCAGTTCTGGCAAGCCGTCAAATCGGGCGCCGAGCAGTCCGCGAAAGCGAACCACGTCAGGATGACGTTCGAGGGACCGGAAACGGAAGCGATGGTCGATAAGCAGATCGACATGCTGTCGGCCGCGCTCGCGAAGAAGCCGCAGGCGCTCGGCATCGCGGCGCTCGACAGTAAGGCGGCCATCCCCTTGCTCAAGCGCGCCCAGAACGACAAGATTCCGGTGATTGCATTCGACTCGGGCGTCGACAGCGATATTCCGTTGACGACCTGCTCGACGGACAACGTCGCCGCCGCCGCGCTCGCCGCCGACAAGATGGCCGCGCTGATCGGCAATTCCGGCGAAGTCGGCGTGATCGTGCACGACCAGACGAGCCGCACCGGTGTCGATCGCCGCGACGGTTTCGTCAATCAGATCAAGTCGAAGCATCCGAACATCAAGATCGTGTCCGTGCAATACGGCGCCGGCGATCACCTGAAGTCCGCGGAAATCGCCAAGACCATGATCCAGGCGAATCCGAACCTGAAGGGTATCTTCGGTGCAAACGAAGGTTCCGCGGAAGGCGCGGCGATCGGTGTCAAGGAATCGGGCAAGAAACTCGTGCTGATCGGCTTCGACTCCGGCAAGGAGCAGAAGGAGAACATCATGTCGGGCTTGATGGCCGGCGCGATTACGCAGAATCCGGTCGGTATCGGCAAATGCACGGTCGACTCGGCGGTCAAGGCGCTGCACGGCGAGAAGCTGCCGAAGAAGATCGACACCGGTTTTTACTGGTACGACAAGACCAACATGAACGATCCGAAGATCGCAGCCGTGCTGTACGACTAAGCGAGGCCGGCGATCGCGACTCGGCAAGCCGAGGCTGCGACAATCCTCAAAGAGGGAGAGCCACGATCTTCCTCTTTTTTTATTGCCGTTCCGCAACTTCGGAATCGCGCTATATCGAGCGGTCCGTTGCGCCGCAACAACATGCAATCCGAACGCTCGTACTCCATCGAGCAAGTCGGGATTCGCGCTCATGCAGGGCTTTTGATCCACGGCTGCCGGTCATTTCACGCCATTGCATGCATTAATCTGATACTTTATGTTTATGTAGTCGCTGCACGAGCCGTCCATTCGCATGCCGATTCGGACCCACACACCGTCGAATGCGCAGGTCATGGCTTTTACCGAACCAAGGTCTCCATTTTCCAGGTGGGTCGTGTCCTCGGCCCAGAACCTGAGTCCGGACAACCGGCAGATCCTGCTTGCCAACCTGTTCACGCGAACCGCATCGATCGTTTTCGCGTCGATTTGCGAAATCAGCGTATGCGCAACCGCGTATTATCTTTATCCGATTCCTCTATATGCCGCGTGGGGTATTGCGGTCGTCGCATTGCTGATCGCGCGGCTCACGCTGATCTGGCTATGCCGCACGGGGGCAGCCCGTGGGCTGCCCACGCCGACTTCCGCGTTTATTTTCGCGAGTCTGTTGTGGAGCGCGTTATTCGGGTTTGGCACATTCCTGTGCAATATCAGCGGAAGTCCCACGCTTTTTCTGCTTGGAAACGTTTGCGCGATCGGTGTGATCGGCGGATTGGCCGGACGCAATGCGGGCACGCCGCGGCTCGCGTTATTGCAGATCGTTTTTATTCTCGGCTTTCTGAGTGTCGGCGCGGCGATGTCGCCGGGCAATGGCAAGCTCGTGCTGCTATTTCAGGCTCCGTTTTGCGCGGCCGGCTTCTTCACGGTCGCGCTGCGCAGTAATCGCGACACCGTTGCGTTGCTGCTCGCGCGGGAAAACAGTCATCGCCTCGCGCGCCAGGATAGTCTGACCGGTTTGCCGAATCGCGCGCGTATCAACGAGCTGCTGATCGAACGCACCGGCGAGAGTTCGACGCCGCAGGGCGAGGCGTTCGCGGTGCTGCTGATCGACCTCGACGGCTTCAAGGCGATCAACGACAGTCTCGGTCATGCCGCCGGCGACCAGATTCTGCAGGAAGCGGCCTCCCGTTTGCGCGATCTGCTGCCGAGCGGCGACCACGTTGGCCGTCTGGCGGGCGACGAGTTCGTCGCGATTTCGGACGACGCCGGGCAGCGTCGCGACGTGCGCGTGCTGGCCGATCGCATCGTCAGAACGCTGGCGCGGCCGTTCGTGTTGAGCGAAGCGCTCGTGCATATCGGCGCGAGCGTCGGCATCGCGCTTTATCCCGAACATGCGAAAACGGGTCCGCAATTGCTGGTCTGCGCGGACCGCGCGTTGTACGGCGTCAAGCGCAGCGGCAAAAGCGCGTTCGCGATTTTCGATGCGGAGAAGCACGTATCCGACGAAAGCCTGAGCCTGCTGCGCAGCGACCTCGAAGGCGCGCTGAAGTCGTTCAATGGTTTGCGCATGGAGTATCAGCCGATCATCGATCTGCATACCGGCGCGGTAGCGGGCCGCGAGGCGCTGATTCGCTGGGCCCATCCGACGCGCGGCGAGTTGTCGCCGTCCGCGTTCATTCCGACCGCCGAGCGCACCGGCCTGGTCCTCGCATTGGGTGAATGGGTGCTGCTGCAATCGTGCATGGCGGCGTCGGCGTGGCGCGACAAGGCGATCGTCGCGGTCAACGTGTCGCCGGTGCAATTGCGCGAGGAATCGTTGGCATCGACGGTGACGGCAATACTTCGGAAAACGAGGCTGCCGCCGACGCGGCTCAATCTCGAGGTCACGGAAACGGCGCTGCTGAACGACGACGAAGTGACTCGCCGCAATATCACCAGATTGCGCGCATTGGGTATCGGGCTGGCGCTCGACGACTTCGGCACCGGCTTTTCGACGATGTCCACGCTCGTGCGCTTCTCGTTCGACAAGCTGAAGATCGACAGTTCGTTCGTCCGCGAGTCCGTGCATCGGCGCGAATCGGCGGCCGTGGTGCGCGGCATCGTCGCGCTGGCGCGCGAGATCGGCATGCCGACCACGGCCGAGGGCATCGAAACCCAGGAGCAGCTCAATTTCGTGCGCGTATGCGGTTGCACGCATGCGCAGGGTTATCTGCTCGGCAAGCCTATGTGCAACGAAGAAATCGAGCAGTGCGAAGCGGTGCTCGACGCGCGTGTCGCCGACAAGGCCGCGCCTGCGGACTTTTGATATCCGTTACCGATGCGATCGAGGTCGTGATGTCGTCTCCCTTGCAATTTCAACTGCGAATCACCGCGTCGATCGAACTCGCCAACTCGCTGCGCGCGGACCCTTCGTGCGCCGCGCATCCAGCGCTACGTGCCATTTTGCAAACGCATCACGCAACGCTCAAATGCCAGTTCGATGCATTCGCCGACTACGTGAGCGAAGCGCAGAGAATGGGCATCGAGAACTACCCGCTTTATCAATGGACACGGCAAACCATCGAGAACCCGGAGAAGAAAGCGAAGTACCTGCAGTCGTTCACGCTCCATGTGAATGGCGACGAAGTGTATGACAAGGACGTCGCCGATGCCCTCGAGGCCGGCTTGTCGAAGCTGATCGACGCGAATGGTATTGTTCGCGTGTCACGGTACGACACGAATCCCGGAAACAATCCGCAGCCGCCCGCGCGCGTGTGAGGCAGCCGCTTAAATTTCAGTCCGAAAGCTTCATGGTCAAGCGATTTAACATTTGAGGACATGCCGCGAAGTTCGTGAGACGATGCAATTTCACTTATTTTTGTGGGAGTGTGACATGGGACTTCTCGACGAAGTGGGCAAGATTGCCGGTGCGGTTGCCGCCGTTGAAGCCGCGGAGAAAGTCGATCCGCAAGCGGGTCTGCTGACCAAAGGCGTGGCCGCTATCGCCGGTTTCGAAGGCGCTGGAAAGCTGGAATCGCTGGTGGAAAAGAAAGAAGAAGAGAAGCAGGACGACGCCGACAACGCTCAGGCCGCGGACGATACAAGCTCCCAGACCTGACCGGACGTCAAGCGGATTGCCGGTTGCATGCGCGCGATCGAATCACGCGCTGCACCGGCAATTTGTTTTTATAAACCTTTCGATATCGAACCCTCCTTCCGCTATTCGCCCGATGTTTCATCGGGCTGTCATCGCCGTCCGGCTACGATCGTCCGTCACTTTCCGTCCGCGCTCGCCCCGCGGGGCGTTGTTTTGCGCTGGCATTCTTCCACCTGAACAACCATACCGGACATGTCGAACAGAAAAATCGTCAAGACAACGCCTGCCGATGAGCACGGCGCATCGATCGTCTCGCGTCGCGGCTTTCTGAAGTTCGCCGGCGCATCGAGTCTCGCGACGGCGGCGGGCGCGCTCGCATCGACCGCGCGCGGCGCCAATAGCGGCACACCCGATGGCACGCCCGAACAGATCCATCTGACCTGGGGCGGCGACCCGGCGAGCGAAATTACCGTGTCGTGGTCGTCGCTCGCGCCCGCGGTCAATCCGCAGGTGCGCATAAGCGGCGCCAATAGCGGGGACCACGCGAAACATACGGTGCACGCGGTGCAAAGCACGTACACCGACGGCATCAACGGCGAGGTCGTATTCAACTATCACGCGCGCGTGCGCGAGTTGAAGGCCGACACGAGTTACCAGTACGAAGTGACGGCCGATAACGACGGCAATGCAGCGCAACCCTTCACCGCGAGTTTTCGTACCGCGCCGCGCGACCGCGCGCCGTTTCGCTGGACGAGCTACGGCGATCTCGCGACGCCGAATACGAACTGGGTGCTGTCGTCGCCGCAAAGCCGCTTCGCGGTGGCGGCCGTCGAGCGCTTTCAGCCGCTCTTCCATCTGCTGAACGGTGACCTCTGCTATGCGAATCTGAATCCGACGCAGCAGCCCGCGGTGTGGCGCGACTTCGGCAACAATGCGCAGACGTCGGCGTCGAACCGGCCGTGGATGCCGTGTCCCGGCAATCACGAACTCGAATTCAACAATGGCGAGCAAGGCCTTGCGTCGTATCTGTCGCGCTACGTGCTGCCCGATAATCACACGCGTTTTCCGGGCCGCTGGTACAGCTTCCGCGTCGGCTCGGTGCTGTTCATTTCGCTCGATGCGGACGACGTCGTCTATCAGGATGCCGCCGCTTTCGTCGCCGGGCCCGCGCCGCTGACGCCGGTCGCGAGTACCGGCAATCCGCCGATTCCGGCGGGCACGTCGCTGTACGTGCGCGGCTATAGCAATGGCGAGCAGACACGCTGGCTCGAAAAAGTGCTGCAGCATGCATCGCACGATAACGACGTGGACTGGATCATCGTGCAGATGCATCAGGACGCGCTCAGTTCGTCGAAGACCGGCAACGGTTCCGACAAGGGCATTCGCGAAGCGTGGCTGCCGCTGTTCGATCGCTATGGTGTGGACCTCGTGCTGTGCGGTCACGATCACGACTACGAGCGCAGCTATCCGGTGCGCGGTTGCAATCACAACAAGGGCACCGACATCGCGACGGGGCACCCGGTCGATACGTTGCAGCCCAAGCCGATCATGTCGGCGGTATCGGCGGGTGCATCGACGTTCGATACGAGCCACGGCACGATCCACCTGATTCTCGGCGGCGGCGGCACGAGCGCGCCGCTCGACGTGTATGGCGTCGATACCGGCACGGGCCTGCCGCAGGCGCGCATCTTCACGAAGCCGAATCGCCCGGTGCCGTCGACGACCGCGGGCACGTTCGTGCGCGCGAGCGCCGACGCGGTCGAAGACGCGATCTGGTCCGCGCAACGCGACACCGGCACCGGCTACGGCATCGCGGTGTTCGACTACGATCCGGGGCAGCCCGGCGGTGACACCACGATCACGATGAACTACTACCATGCGCCGGGCGCGGATCAGACGCCGACACCGGAATATGATCTGTTCGAGACGATCGAATTGAAGAAGAAGCGGCGCGGGTAGAAGGATAGATTTGATTCACTGATCGGCATTCAATTTTCAGGGGCCGCTCATTACGAGCGGCCCCTTGTTTTTGTGCGCCCAGCATGGAGGTCGGGCGAACGGGTGCTGGAGGGCCCGTGCAGACTCTACGCACGACTCCATCTGAAGGTCAATGAGGCCAAGACAGCGGTCGCGCCAGCATCCCGGCGCAAGTTCCTGGCCTACGCGTTGTGGCACGGGAAAGGCCGGCAGGTGAAATACGCGGTAGCTGGCAAGGCATTGGCGAACTTCAAACAACGCACCCGGGATCCGACACGCCGTTCGTGCGGGCGCAGCGATAGCCAGGTAACGCTGGCAAAGAAGACGAACCGTTAGCCATTGACATGAATGCCGTCGAGTGGATCGCGATTAAGGGGCTGCCACGAGAAGCTTCGCGCCGACGCCGTCCTCAGTGCGATTGGCGAGCAGTGGTCATGGTCATTGCATTGCGCAACCTGAGTCGGCGCATGAGCGAGGCTACGACGCGGCGAAGAAGGTGGAGGGGTTCAAGCGGCACATTGCAGCCGATACCAATGGTTGGTTGCTGATGTTCAACCTGACGCCAGCCGATATTGCTGGCAACAGGGGGGCACACTGTGGTGGATGCATTGAAGCAGCGCTGGGCCCGGAGCCGACTACCTATCTATTCTGATAGGTTTTTGAGATGTTCATCGATGATCAAATAGGCCCCCTATCGTTTTTGAGCGGCATGCAAGACCGGCACTCGCCGAAACTGCATTCGGTAAAAAGAAAAAATCGGTTTGTTTATCGCTATCACCATGCTAAATAACCAGTAATCACATTCGAATGCAACGGGCTACCAAGGCCGCCTCGGGAGTATCCGAGCGCTTGAAGAACCCTTTTTATTGAGGCCTGGCCGATTGGCTGCGTGCTCGGTTCAGTGAATCAAAACATCGCCTATTCCTTTCTGTATGAAAATGAATAAAAAACACTTGTCATTTTGGGCCATCCTGACTTGGCGGCTTCTCGGGTCAGTGCAGAATTCGTGCGTCAACTAGAAGATTATCCCGTCACACTGCATGAAATCTGCAAATTTCATGAACATTTCCGGTTCAACGTCGAGCGCGAACAGGCGTTGCTAACCGCCCATCACCGCATCGTTTTTCTTTTTCCCCTGTACTGGTACTCAGTGCCAGCACTGCTAAAAAAATGGCTGGACGACGTTTTCCTGCCGGGATTCGCCTATGCTCGAGAGGGTGACAAGCTCGCTGGTAAAGAGTTCTTGGTCCTCACGACTGTCGGCGCACCGCCCGAGGGCTACCGTGCCGGGGGCTTTAATCGCTTTACGCTGGACGAACTGTTACGCCCGTTCCAGCAGACAGCCAACTATGTAAAGGCGAAGTATCTGCCGGCCATAGCAATCTACGAGTCTGTTTTTCTTGACCAGCCAACACTGGAAGCTGAAGTTCGCGCGGCGTGCCGCCAGATTGTCGACGACTACGTCGACCCTTTCCAGCTATACGAGCAACTGCTGGAAAAAGCTGAGGCGCAGCAGATTGCACTACTGGATACTGCGACGCAACTTAAAGACCAATCGTCGATCTAGGCAGCTCCGCGTGTACGTCCGTGATATTTGCTCGAATGCTCCCTTGCTAGCCGCCCGTAACGAGTTGGACTTCTTCCATCAGGACCGATGCTTGGTTTCTTCACGCGTTACCGCATTTGAGTCCTACTGTGGCATGACGGATAGCAGCTCCCAGTTGCTTCGAACTGCCTTCTGGTTGCGCGATCGTTTTTGCGCGCTAGCGGGAGTTCGTCCAATTAATGGATTTGCGCAGGAAAGACCGAAAGCAAGTCCAGTAGCCGGTGATGTAGTCGACTTCTTTAAAGTCGACTACATCACCAACGATGAACTCTTTCTGGTTGCTAACGACCGCCATTTGTGCGTCCTGGTCGCGCTCATGCTTTCGCCTGCATTGGGTTCGAAGCGGGAGTTGACCATAACCGCAAGCGTCAAAACCCACAATCTTTTCGGCAAAGTTTATATGGTGCCTGTTGCATATGCTCATGGCCTTATCGTGCGGCGCATGCTGCGCCAACTGACAAGCCGTGCTTGAACTGTTGAGATCAGTAGAATGGAACTTCTTGCTATTACTCCCAATTTATTGCACAAGGACAGTCAGGATGATGTGCTTGATCACTGTGTGAAAGACGCGCCGTCCGTGCGACTTACAGCTAGACAGTGGGATGAGCTAGTCGCTAATGCCTCGCAAGAAGAGCATGAGCTACTAGACAACGTCAACATTCCCGACGGCACAGGCCGAATTCTTAAGGATGTCCCGGCACAAATATCAGCAGCAGACGCTATGCGCCTGAACGGTTTCGAGATTGATCTGTCTTCGTTTTATTCCTTGGATGGCGACCGGTGGCGTTTGACCGCCACGGTTCTCCCCTTGGGCATAATCCGTCTATTGCAGCGATTGGGGAGCGCCATTCATTCGCCCATCGTGGATGAAGCGAAGCTTGCGAAATTGCGAGCGTTGCTGTCCACGCACCTTGCACAGGGGCTAGCACCGACATTCAGCTATCTCGCTCATAACGATACCGGTAACTATTTTTTTACCGGAAAACGCACGAGCACGTGCCCGGCCTTATGCTAATCGAGATCGCCAGACAGGCGATGTATCACTACGTCTATTCGACTACGGATTTCCACCGCGGAGAGGTGTCGATTTCAATGGGCGTATTCGAAGGTGGCACACCGCTGCTCCTGGTTATTTCGGCCGTGCTCCTCGTCATAGGCGTTCTTGAGTGGCTGGCGTCGTCGAGCTCAAAAGGCGGAGCCCGTATTGGATCCCCCGATGGTTCTGTCCTTGGCCCACAAGGCAAATGATGGGCATGACTTTGTGGTTTCTGTCAGTCAGAGGTGGACGCGAACCGAAGACAGCCGGATAAGTGGTTTGAGGGGGGCGGAGCCAGCGATAATGCTGGCACGCCCAACTCATCAGCATGGGCTTCACGGGTACGGACCGGTTCGAGAATGTCTGACGGCGGTCGGCCATTCTTTCACGCTCACCGCAAGCGCAACGGCCCATTCATTTTGTTACACGTCTTACCGCCACGGACTGTCTTGGTTACAAAGCCCTTTCCGATGCCCCGCTATACTCGGCGCCGTCTCACTAAAACAAAGACCCGATATGTCGAAGAAAATCATCCAGATGGTTGCCGTGGCTGCATTGAGCGCCGCGGCGTCGTTGCCGGCACTTGCCGGTGATATGAACAACATGCTCGGCGGCGCGCTCGGTGGCGTCGCTGGCGCGGCAGTCGGCGGCGCGGTGGGCGGCAGCACCGGCGCGGTGATCGGCGGCGCGGTGGGCGGCGGGGCGGGCGGCGCGGTCACGTCGAATCGTCGTGAACGGACCGGCGCGATCATCGGCGGCGCGCTCGGTGGCGGGGCGGGCACCGCGGCCGGCAACGCGATGGGCGGCCGCACCGGCGGCCTGGTCGGCGCCGCGCTCGGCGGCGGCGCGGGTTCGGCGCTCGGCGGCAACGTCTCGCGCTCGAACTCGTATGCCAACGACTACTCGCGCGGCTACCAATCTGGCAAGCACCATCACAAGCATCGTCGTTACGACTGAGACGGCTTGACATCGACAGGGCCGGTCCGCGTCCGCATCACAGACGAACGCGGCGGCCCTCGTCCATCACGCATGCAGAACCAGTTTCTGAATACGCCAGTTCAGCAACTCGGCAACGAATAATACGTTTTCCGAAGGACACGCCATCTCGTGAATCCAGCCGAACTGCTTCGGCTGTTTGCCCGCTTTGCCAAGCACACCGAGCACTTTGCCATCGAGCGTCATCTTGTAGATGCGGCCCGGAAACGCGTCGGCGCTATAGAGCACCTGATTCGGTCCCGGCGAGATGCAGATCGCCCAAGGCGAGCCCGGCGCGAACGTGCCCGCGGCGAGGTCCGCTTCGCTCGGCATGTTGCCGATCGCGGGGCGCGCGTCCGGCGGCACCGGTACGTCGATTGTGAACTGGCGCAGGAACGTGCCCGCGGTATCGAACACCTGGATGCGCCGGTTGCTGCGATCGGCCACATAAACGTGGTCGTGCGCATCCACCGCGATGCTATGCGGCGTATGGAACTGCCCCGATCCCGTGCCGCGATCGCCCCATGACTTCAGCCAGTTGCCGTCGCGATCGACCTTCGCGACGCGCGAGTTGATGTATCCCCCGTTACGGGTAAGTATGAGGAAATGGACTGACCGAAAACCCTTGTAAATGCGGGAATATTTAAAGTTTGGCCTGTCCATCCTCGATGGAAAAAAATGGACAAAATCGTTGAAAGTTGTCTATCGAAAATTAACAGCCTGTTCGCGCGGGATCTCGCTCTTTCGGCGTCGCAGTCAGGTTTGACATAGCGAGGGGACGCCAGGCAGCATGGAAGTCGGTGTGGAAGCCGAGCAGAGAGATGGCAACTGGCAAGTGGCAAGTGGCAAGTGGCAAGTGGCAAGTGGCAAGTGGCAAGTGGCAAGTGGCAAGTGGCAAGTGGCAAGTCACCAAAGCAGTAGTGAGCCGGAGTGCGCGCAGGCTCATGGAAGGCGCGGCGTTCGTACCATCCTCGACCTTGGGTCGCTGACGAAGCGTTCTCCGGGAATCACCGAAGTGCCGTCTACATGAGCTTGTCCCGGTCGACGGCACTTTCGCATTTCGTAGAAAAGCGATGATTCACGACAACTGGGTCATCGGCGATTCCCGTTTGACTCGCTCAAGCTTCTGTGGATTTGAGCCGTTAGAGCATTCACCGGCATAACGATTCGAGGACACCGTGCGTTTGCAAAAATTGATTTTCGCGACCCTGACTCTCGCTGCTTTGTCAGGTTGCTCCACTACCCAATCCGTGACCGGTGGACCACAATCAGGCAAGTCTCCGATGACCACCGCATGCTTCACGGCACACGGTGGCAGGTCCGCAGACATGGACGCGGCAATCCAGCGTAATCTGGAAAATCATGGCGTCTCCGTGGTCATCGCTCCGGCGTGCGACAAAGCCGATATGAACGTCAGCTACACAGACAGCTGGTTCTGGGACATCGTGATGTATCTGCGGTCAATGGACATCCGCTTCTATAAGGCACCGTCTGGCGGGCTGATTGCATCCGGTCACTGGAAAAACTCAATGCTGCATCAATTCCCGAATGCTGACGGTGTGGTGCAAGATCTGATGGACGAGATGTTCTGGAAGACAGGGGAGCCGACCGCTGTGCGTACGACGTCAGCGAGCCAATAACGCGAGAACACCGAGTCTCGTAGTTCTGGTGGTAGGCCGCGGTAGGCGACCTACTGTCGGGGTACGTGTTTGCAGAGGCACGTTCGACGCGAGACATACCGAGTCCAAGAGCGAAGCTCGCATGAAAAAGATGCGATGAAGCCGGGTCCCCGGTCCCAATATAAGAGGCCAGTTCAAAAAGTTTGCTCAGGTCGGTTGAAGATGTTCCAGCAGACCAGCGCGC
Source organism: Paraburkholderia sp. MM5384-R2 (assembly GCF_014201025.1). Classification (NCBI taxonomy): domain Bacteria; kingdom Pseudomonadati; phylum Pseudomonadota; class Betaproteobacteria; order Burkholderiales; family Burkholderiaceae; genus Paraburkholderia; species Paraburkholderia sp. MM5384-R2. The sequence continues at coordinate 13,790 of NZ_JACHDI010000039.1, read as the reverse complement.
AGGCCAGTTTGAGGAATGCTTCATGAATGTCAGATCGGCGTTCGAAGCGAATGCGATGACGACGGAAGAGACAACATATTCCGAGATGTCTATGGGCGTATGCGCTGGGACAGCCCTGCGCCGACGATCACAACGCGCTTCAACAGCCTGTCGAATGGACGCTTCGGGCACCCTGACGAGGATCGGGCGATTTCGATTCGTGAAGGCGCAACGCTGCAGACCTTTCCCAAAGACTACCTTTTCCACGGACCGAATCAAAGCAGCTTAGCCAGGCAGATTGGGAACGCAGTACCGCCTGAGCTTGCCCGCCGCATTGGTGTCCATCTGAGAAAAATTCGCGACCATGGCTAAAATTCGGGCTAGGGCAGCGTCGCGCAGCAGGCACGCGTTTATATCGACCAGCGCAAGAGACTGGAGGAACGGATCAAGGCGCTGGCTGATGAGCGCAAACGAGAGCTGGCGGAAGCTTCGCGGCAGGCAAATGCCAGCGCGTCAGATACGCGACAGACGGTGCTCAATATCAGTGAGAAGGCGAGGCTTGCCTTGGATCAAACCATCCGGACGATTCAAGCCGACCTGAATCGCACCGACCTCAACAGCTTGCCGCCGGATGAAGTCGAGAAGATGCGGCGCCGTTGGGAGGACGAACTCACCGAAATTGAAGAGAGGCATCGCGATGCATTGATGGCAGCCCGTGACATGCTGGCGTCGCTAGCAGAAAATCTGCGAAGTTCGGACGGAGAGGAACCCGCTCAGATCATGGAGGCGCTGGAGCAGCGCATGATTTCATTGGAAGAGCAGGCGGAAGACGATTTCGAGATGGTGCAGCTAGGTCTCGCTGTCGCAATCATTAATCATGAGTTTTCCGCTTCAATTAAGAGAGTACGGAGAAGCGTGCAAGAGCTGGGTCAGATTTCCCGAAAGACTAGCGGATTGCGCCCGCTGTACGAGTCGATCAGGAGCAACTTTGAACACCTCGATGGCCATCTCAATTTGTTTACTCCGCTTCAGCGTCGGCTGCATAGAACGGCACAGACGATCTCTGGTAAGAGTGTGCGCAACTACATCGCGGACCTATTTTCGAACCGCTTCGAGAGGCACAAGGTACAAGTCGACTATACGGAATCGTTTCTGCATTGCAGCATTGAATGCTATCCGTCGACGCTATACCCTGCTGTCATCAACTTGATCGACAACGCTGTGTTTTGGCTGGCCGGAGTAGCAGTCGAACGGGTTATTAGGCTAGACGCTGAGTCGGATGCGCTGCTGATATCGAACAACGGTCCTGCGATTGAGCAGAGAGACTGGCAACGTATTTTCGAACGAGGTTTCAGTCGCAAACCGGAGGGGAGAGGATTAGGGCTGTTCATTTCTGCGAAGGCGCTACAGGCGGAAGGGATGACGTTGTCTCTCCAGACTCCGTCAGATGATATGGGCGTTGCATTCCGAATCGCGGTACCAAAATTAAAATTCGCATCATGACAGAATTAGAAAATTTCACTCGAAACGCGGCGAAGCGGTACCTGCAAAATATCGTCTTCGTGGACGATGAAATCTACAGCCATGGTACTGGCAAACCCGTAACGGTCACTGAGATGCCGGTATTTGCGTCGCCGTTCGGCCGAGAAGGAGAACGAATTAAGCCGGCGGAGCAAAAAGTTGAGGGGCTGGATGAATGTTCCGGTCTGAAAGTTCCTTATCATCCGCGGCAACTCGTTCAAAGTTTCGCCCGTGAAGGAATGGTATGCGCCTTGTATGAGCCTGTGGAGGGTTTCGAAACGAACCAAGATTCTGAGCTATTCAAACTCTGCGAACGAGCCGATGTTGTCATATTGGATTGGGATCTCTTCAATGAGGACGGCCGAAATATCCAGCCGTTAATCCGCAACCTGGTCAGTCAAAGTCAGAATAGCGTGCCGCATGCGGCGAGACTGGTGGTCGTTTATACCGCGCGACCTGACCTTAAGCGCGTTGCAGACCTAGTGTACGAATATCTGAGAGGACACGATTTAGAGGCAGACGAAGTCAATGCGCCCGCGACCTTGGTTTTTGGCGCGACGCGCGTCATCGTTCTTGGGAAACCCGATGTGCCTGGACGTACCGAAGAGTCGAAGGCGTTGGAGGTGCCGGAGAGCCAGTTAGCTGAGCGCATTATCAACGAGTTCGCGCTCATGCACGCCGGGATCCTGCCTTCCTATGCGCTTTATGGCATGGCTTCGCTGAGGCGGAATTCCAAGAAAATATTGGATAAGTTTCACAGCGACATGGACGGCCCGTTCCTCTTACATCGAGCAATGTTGCTAGAGGACGAGGATGAAGCCGAGTGGCTACGTCTCGTCGCCGAAGGCAAGTCGGCGTAAAGCGCTATTCGCACAGGGAAAGGCTCTGTTTTCGGCGCGCTGGTCTTCGTCGGCAAGCGAAGCGACGCGTGCGCGACATCGAATCAAGTAGCTTGGCGCTCGTGAAATTGCGGTCGCGATTGTTCACCGCCTTGAACTTGCTGTAGGCGTTCGGTATCAGCGCTAGCCGTGTCCAGTAACGTTGTCCAGTTCGTTCTTGAGATAAGCGGAGGGCTAACTGGCGCCATATCTACGATCCTCAACGACGCAGCAGAGTTGGCGATCCGGAACGATGACGAGTGCATCGATATCGCTCACCTTGAGCGAGTTGCCCGCGCACATGTCTGATACCGGCAGGCCGTGGCCGATTGCAACTCGACCCTTCTTGAAGGAGGCGTTTGGCAGCTGGTTGGGTCGAATCGCGGCGCGGTATCAGACGAGCGTAGACCTGATTTGGGAATCGGGCACCGGGCTGGCGATGCCTGAGCTGACCAAAGCCGGCTGGATCCTGTTTCCCCCAGTTCCATCCCCAACTCTAAGCCGTCTATCTCGCCTGGCGCGGCTCAACGACGGTATCCTGGACATGATCCAGACGCCGCATGAGTGGGTCTTCGATCAGAAGTACCTCGTTTATTGCTTTAGATGTCTTGTTCTGAACGACGCCCATGTGACTGCATCACGTTGGAAGAGGGAGTGGCTCGATCCGTCAGCCGACTACTGCCGGGTGCACCACAGCCTGCTCGAGACAGTTCCGCAATCGATTCTCGCCAGAGCTCCCAATTTCGACGCTGCGCTGCGGGCGATATCACGTTATCGATGCCCGCCGCTCAGGCTGAGCAAAACACTATGCTAGCAGTATTATTGAACACTGCTAGCAGTCCTGCGAGCTCCGCTAACGTTGATTGTGACCGCCTACAGAATCGGACGAAAGTTCCAGGGGTGGGTGCTGCGAAGGGCGGATAAAGAAAAAGGCCCACCTGCGGTGGGCCAAGTCCGTGCCAACAGAGGACACGGAGGAGACAGTAAGGTCTCAAAGGAGCAGGCGTAGGGCGGTAGTGCCTCGCTCAACTGCCGTCACGCCAGCCACTGCTTGATGTTGCTCGCCATCGCGTTGGTCGATATTCCGTACCGGTCGTGCAGTGTTGGCAGTGCGCCTGCAGCGAGGAAAGCGTCGGGCAATGCGACCTGCCTGAACGTGCACGACACGCCCGAACCCAGCAGCGTCGTCGCCACAGCCTCGCCCAGTCCGCCGATGACGGTGTGGTTTTCCGCCACGACAACCATGCGACCGCTGCGCTTCGCTTCCCGAATGATAGTCTCGGTGTCCAGCGGCTTGATCGTCGGCACGTGCAGCACGGCGACGTCCACCTTGTCGGCTTCCAGCGCCTTCGCTGTTTCGAGTGCACGCATCGTCATGATGCCGGACGAGATGATCAGAACGTCCGAACCATCCCGAAGCATCTTGGCTTTGCCCAGTTCGAACTGATAGTTGTACTCGTCCAGTACAGCCGGTACGTTGCCGCGCAGGAGCCGGGCGTAGACCGGACCCTTGTGCGCAGAGATGGCCGGCACCATCTGTTCGATATCCAGCGCATCGCAAGGGTCAATCACCGTCATGTTCGGCATTGCGCGCATGAGCGCCAGATCTTCGGCTGCCTGGTGGCTCGGGCCGTAGCCGGTCGTGAGTCCCGGCAAAGCAGCAACGATTTTGACATCGAGGTCGTCCTCGGCAATCGCCTGGTGGATGAAATCGTAAGCGCGACGGGTCGCAAACACCGCGTAAGTCGTCACGAACGGCTGCGCGCCCTCGTGAGCGAGGCCAGCAGCCGCTCCCATGAGCAGTTGCTCCGCCATTCCCATCTGGTAATAACGGTCCGGAGATTCCTTCGCAAAGATGTGAAGGTCGGTGTATTTTCCGAGGTCTGCGGTCATGCCAACCACGTTGGGGTTCGCGCGAGCCAGTTCGACAAGGGCATGGCCGAACGGCGCCGAACGAGTGACCTGTCCTTCGCCCGCAATGGAGGCAATCATCGCCGATGTTTTCAGGCGAGGCTTTTTATCGACGACCGAGTTCATGCTTTTCTCCCTGCGAAAGTTCCATCAAGTGCTTGCAGCGCCAACTGCCACTCGTGCGCATCGACGCGAATGAAGTGGTTCTTCTCGCGTTCTTCGAGGAAGGGCACGCCGCAGCCCATTTTCGTATCGCATACGATGATTCGCGGCTTCGCTTCCTGCAGGTTGCGCGCGTTGTCGAAGGCTTCCTTCACGGCATCGATATCATTGCCGTCGATCCGCTGCACATACCACCCAAACGCTTCGAGCTTCGGAACCAGCGGCTCGAAGGCCATGATCTGCGTCGACGGTCCATCGGCTTGCTGGTTGTTCACGTCGATCATCGCAATGAGGTTGTCGAGCTTCCAGTGCGCCGCCGACATCAGGCCTTCCCAGATCGCGCCTTCGTCGAGTTCGCCGTCGGAAAAGAGCGTATAGACGAAAGACCTGGAGCCTTTGCGCTTCAGACCCAGGCAGCGCCCGACCGCAATTGTCAAGCCCTGGCCGAGCGAGCCGCCGGACATTTCCATCCCCGGCGTATAACTCGCCATACCCGACATCGGCAGACGGCTGTCGTCGCTACCATAAGTTTCGAGCTCTTCCTGAGGAAGGATGCCCGCTTCGAACAGCGCGGCATACAACGCGATGGCGTAGTGACCGTTAGAAAGCAGGAATCGGTCGCGATCTTCCCAATGGGGGTCTGCAGGACGGTAATTCATCGCGCCGAAATACGAAACGGCCAGCACGTCGGCAATGTCGAGGGCTTGTCCGATATAGCCCTGGCCTTGCACTTCGCCCATCAGAAGGGCGTTGCGTCGGATGCGATAGGCGCGCTCTGCGAGCGTCACATCCTCGATAATGGGAGTACTCATTTGGATGTCTCCTTGGAAAAGTCGAGTTCAGCGGTTGACCGTCTTGGCGGGAACAAAGAACACCAGCACCGCGCCAAGCACAACGGCAACTGATATGAAGATGAGGCCTGCGGTCGGCTTTCCTGTGAAGTCGTTGAGCCATCCAACGATAGCCGGCGAGAAGAAGCCTGCGAGGTTCGCGAAGCAGTTCACCGCCGCGATGCCGGCCGCAGCGGACATGCCGCCGAGCACCGCCGTAGGCAGCGCCCAGAAGAGCGATGACGATGCGAGAATGCCCGCGGCAGCGATGCTCACACATGCGATCGAGGCCCCCACGCTGCTGAGCATGGGCAAAGTGGCAAACCCGGCAGCCGAGATCAGCAGAGGAATGGCAAGATGCAGGCGGCGTTCGCGGCGCTTGTCGGCGCTGCTTCCGAGCAGCGGCAGTACGATGATGGCGCAGGTATACGGGATTGCGGTCAGAATACCCACCCACAGCGGGTCCGCTACGCCCGTGCGCCGGATGATCGTCGGCAGCCAGAACGTCAGGCCGTATTGGCCCAGGACGACGCAAAAGTAAATCCCGGCCATCAACCACAGACGGCGGTCGTTGATGAATGAGCGGATCGACACGTGCTCGGTTGTTTGCGTCCGGTCCTTGTCGACGTTGCGCTTAAGCAAAGCCTTCTCGTCGTCACCCAGCCACTTGGCGCCTGCAATGCCGTTGTCGAGATAAAGGATGATGGCAAAGCCCAGAACCAGCGAAGGAAGAGCTTCAAGCATAAAGAGCCACTTCCACCCTGGGAGACCGTGTGCGCCCTGGAACGCATGCATGATCCAGCCGGACAGCGGGCCGCCTACGATGCCGGCCAAAGGGATCGCCATGAAGAACATCGAAAGCGCCTTCGCGCGTCGCGCTGAAGGGAACCAGTACGTGAGGTAGAGGATCACGCCCGGAGCAAAGCCCGCTTCAGCGACGCCCAGAAGGAAGCGCAGAACATAGAAGAGCGTAGGCGATTTCACGAATACAAAGCTTGCGGAAATAAGCGCCCATGTCAGCATGATGCGAGCAAGCCAGTTGCGAGCGCCGACCTTGTGCAGAATCATGTTGCTCGGCACTTCGAAAATGAAATAGCCGAGGAAGAAAATGCCGGCGCCGACACCGTACACCGTCTCGGAGAAGCCCAAGTCGTTGAGCATCTGAAGCTTGGCGAAACCGACATTCACCCGGTCCAGATACGCACCGAGGTAGCAAAGCATCAGAAAGGGAATGAGGCGGCGTGCGACCTTCGCGTAGGTCCTTGCTTCGAAGCTCGCGATGTCGCCAGAGGCGGACAGCTCTGCACCGATTCCAGGTGCGGCCAGTTTGGATTTCATGGGTGTCTCCTGTCGGCTGAACTCACCGGGCAGCATTGAGTTCAGCGTCGAAGTTTTGAGGCCGCTTGAGCGGCGCGACGCCCCGGTTGATCCGGGTGCGTCATGAACGTGCACCGGTATGCGCGGTGCACACGGTGCGGGACGTCAGTGAATCAGCATGCCGCCGTTGACATCCAGCGTGATGCCAGTGAGATAGGTCGAGAGTCCGCTTGCGAGGAACAGGCAGGCGTTCGCGATGTCGTTGGCTTCGCCGAGACGTCCTAGCGGGATGCCTTTGATGATGTCCACGCGCATCTCCGGCGTGAGCTTGTCGCCCGTGATGTCGGTCTGAATCAGACCGGGCGTGATGGAGTTGACGCGGATATGGTCGCCGCCGAATTCGCGCGCCATCGCTTTGGCCAGCCCAAGCACGCCCGCTTTCGCGGCGCTGTAATGCGGTCCGCCGAAGATGCCGCCGCCGCGCTGTGCCGATACCGACGACATGCATACGATGCTGCCGCTTTGCTGCTTCTTCATTTGCGGGATGACCGCCTGAGACATATACAACGTCCCGAGCAGGCTCACGCCAATGACTGCGTCGAAGTTGTTACGGCTGATATCGAGTGTCTTGATCGGCTGCGTGATGCCGGCATTGTTCACCAATGCGTCGATACGGCCATACCTGGCGACGACGGCATTCGCGGCGCCCACGCACGCTTCCTTGTCCGTCACGTCGCAAGCCACGCCCAGATGCCCGTCGCCGAGATCGCGTGCGGCATTTTCGGCGTCGGCCTGATTCAGGTCGAGGATGGCTATGCGCGCTCCGTGCGCCGCCATCACCTTGGCTGTGGCCTTGCCGATGCCGCGTGCCGACGCCGCGCCTGTAATGACGACCACTTGATTCTCGAGCAACATAATCGCGTCTCCGTTGATGAACTAGGTGTGGCTTGAGTTTCGTCGTCCTCGGCCCACGCATCAACGCAGTTTCATTCAATTGAAGCTGAGAAATTTTCAGTTTGTCGGGGTTATCCCTAGCCGTGCGAGGCGCTTCCTTCGAGTTCGTGCTCGATCCATGACAGAAACTTGCCGACTCTCGGCAGTTCGGCATTCTGGCTAGGGTAAACCAGATGATGTGCGGCAACCTCCACTGACTGGCTGTGGTCGAAGACCTGAACGAGTTCGCCTTCGCGAATCTTCTGCGAAGCCATCATGGTGCTTTCCAACGCGATACCGAGACCCAGCGCAGCCGTTTCGATAGACATGTACGAGCGGTCGAAAGAGAAGTCAAAAGTTTTGCTCTTGCCTGTCACCCCGCGCCGGCCAAACCACTGCCGCCATTGCACAAGGGGTGTTTCCGAATAGATAAGCCGGTGGCTGAGCAAGTCTTCGGGGTTCGCCACCGGGTGACGTTCCAGGTACTGAGGCGACGCCAGCGGGGCGATGAACTCACCGCGCACGGTCTTGACCTCGAGATTGCTCCATCCGCCGTAACCGTGCCGGATATCGATATCGTAGTAGCCGTTCGAGAAGGAAACGTCCTCGTATGAGCATGCGACGTTTAACTGGACATCTCCGTTCGCCTCCTGGAAAGAAGACAACCTCGGTAGCAGCCACATGAGCCCAAAGCTGGGGCTTGAATGGACGCGCAGGATGTCGACATCCTTGCGACTTGAGGCTCGCTCGGTTGCCCGGCTAAGGTCCGCCAACGAGCCAGTCACGTCCGACAGGTACCGCTCGCCCGTGGGCGTCAGGGTGAGGCCGCGACCGGTTCGCTGAAACAGGGGCTGACCGATCATCGATTCGAGATTGCTCAACTGGTGGCTTACGGCCGACGCCGTCAGGTCGAGTTCCTCGGCAGCGCGGTTCACGCTTTTCGTCCGGGCTATAGATTCGAAGGCAATGATTGCCTTGAGCGGTGGAATACGCATAGTCAAATTTTTTTCAGGTGCAGTTGAAGAAAACTGCATTGCACAGCGATGGTCAGCGCTGCCATTCTCACACCAAGCGGCGTGGAAGAGAACAGCACAAGCAAAAACTCCTCTCCGCAAGGGCGGCATCCGCTCTAATTCAAGCGTTGCGCAATGCAGCAACCTCGCAGGAGACACAACATGCCTTATCTGAATCCCTCTTCACTCTGGCGCAACGATTTTTCCATCGCGGCGAAATTTTCTGAGCCGACGCGGCCGTCGGGCCGACGAAGGTTCCGCGCGGTCCAGTAATTCCCGAAGGTTACCCAGTCCAGTCACGTCGTGTCCTCTTACCGAAGGACACCGGCGGGTCTTTCCGCGTTGCGCAGCGATGCCCGGCGCGAGGCGCCCACGGCACGCGCTCGGATTTCGTCTCAACGGAGGTTCGCGATGGCTCAACAGCCGCACCTGCTGCATGCACGTTCGATCGTTAAAAGCTTTGGCCCGACGAACGTACTAAAGGGATTCGACTTGTCTATCGCGCCCGGCGAAGTGCATGCCTTTCTCGGCGGCAACGGAGCGGGGAAGTCTACGTTTATCAAGATTATCTCGGGCCAGCATGAGCGGGACAGCGGCACCCTCGAATTTGACGGGCGTGAGATGGGCGCTTCGTCTGCATCGCCTGTCGATTCGGGAATGATCGCGGTCGTCAATCAGGAACTAGCGTTGCTGCCGCATCTTTCGGTTGCCGAAAACATCGCGATGCCGCGCCTGCATCGTGCGATGCGCACTTACAGCGAGCGTACTTCGAAGGCGGTTGCAATCGAGGCACTGTCACTGATTGACCCGCACTTCGCGCGCGAGTCGGTGGGGCGTCTGGTGGGCCACTTGACGCTGCACGAACGACAACTCGTGGAGATCGCCCGGTCGCTGGGTTCTGGCGCAAGGCTTTTGCTGCTTGACGAACCGACTGCCAACCTTACCGCAGCAGAGACGGCGCGCCTCTTTGCCGTCCTGCGCAAACTGATAGCCGACACTCAACTCGCCGTCCTCTTCGTGTCTCACCGTATGCGGGAGATTCGGCAAATCGCGGACGTGTGCACCATCATCCGCGACGGCAAGACCGCCGTCGACCGCGTGCCCTTGAGCGATATCACCGACCGTGAAATCGTCGAATTCATGGGGCAGAGCGTCGCGCCCGACGAGCGCGGCGACAGCGGGGCGGGCGAAGGCATCCACCTGAACGCGGACAGCGAACCGTCGTCAGAGGAAACCGCAGTTCATGCGGAGGCCATCACGATCCGACACGATGACATCGAAGTCGAAGTCGGTCCCGGCTCCATCATCGGGCTTGCCGGTGCGCCGACCGGCCCGGCCGCGCTGATCGAAGCACTCACGGGACTTGCGATGCGTACAGCCTGGGACATCAGGCGCAACGGGACGACTATCCGGTATCGGTGCCCATCCGCGGCGGCGCGCGCGGGCGTCGGCTACATATCGGGCGACCGCGCAAACAAAGGCATCCTCGCAACCCTACCGATCATCGACAACCTGATGGCGGCACGCCGCATCGTCGAGCGACGCAGTGTCGCGCGCAGTGAGGAACTTGTGCACGGCGCGAGTCTGCTGCATGCACTCAAGATTCGTGCGGGGTCGCTATGGGACCTGCCTTCGACGCTGAGCGGCGGCACACAACAGAAAATTCTCGTCGCGCGATGGCTCGCGCTCAAACCGAAGTTGCTCATCCTCGAAGAGCCGACGCGGGGCGTCGACATCCGGACCAAGCGGGAGATCTATACGCTCATCCGCAAGCTCGCTGCGCAGGGAACGGCCGTGGTCTGGTGGTCGACCGAATACGTTGAGTTGGTCGAGCTTTGCGACACCGTGCTCGCCTTCGACCTGTCTGGCCGGCCGACGGGCGTGTTGCACCACCCCGAAGTCGACGAGACGAATCTCGCTAACGCAACCGGAATGGCAGCCTGAAGACGAGTATGTCCAGCGCCAGCAGCAAATCACATCAGGAGACAATCATGAAGACAGTCACCCGCTCCATTCGGGGCGAAAGCAGTCGGTCGGGCGGGGGCCTCAAACGCCTGCTATCGACATACCGAACCGAAATAGCGATTGCGATTGCCATCCTCATCATCGAACTCGCAGTCGGAATGGTCGTGCCGGCAGCACTGTCCGCCGGGAACATCGCGAATGTGTCGCAGGCTGCCGCGCCGCTTGTCATCATGGCTTTTGGCGTACTGCTCGTGATCATCAACGGAGGCATTGATCTGTCTGTCGGCTCCGTATTTTCGTTGACGGGGATGGTCACCGGTCTCGCGATGGCTCACGGGTTTGGCGCGATTGCAAGCAGTGTCGCCGGGCTGGCCGTCGGTCTCGTGATCGGAGCAATCAACGGCGCGCTCGTCACCTTCGTGGGGCTCGCGCCGTTCGTCGTGACGCTGAGCACCTATGCCATTGCCGGCAGCCTTTCGTTCATCGTGACCGACGGTCATTCGCTTCCGATCTCGGACCCGAACTATTGGCTGCTCAATTCAGGAACGCTCATTCCAGGCGTCATCAATTATGTACTGTGGTGTGCGCTGCTGCTCGTAGCAATCGAGTTCTGTCTGCGCAAGGTCGTTGCGGGCCGCTGGCTGTATGCCATCGGAAGCAGCAGCTCTTCGGCGCGAGTCATCGGCATTCCGGTCAACCGCGTGCGCCTTTGCGCGTACGTTCTGTCCGGACTGCTTGCTTCGTTCGCGGGCATCTTGAGCATTTCGTACATCAGTAATGCCGAAGCGACAGCGGGTTCGAGCCTCATGCTGCAGGCGATCGCAGCCGTCGTGATCGGTGGGGCGAGCCTCTTCGGTGGCACGGGTTCCGCAATCGGCGCGCTCCTCGGTTCTCTGATGATCACGATCATCCAGAACGGCGCGAATCTCATCGGTGTGAACAGTTTCTGGCAAGGCACCGTGACAGGTGTCGTCATTCTCATCGCGGTACTCGTTGACCGCGTCACAAAAGCGCGGCGCTAAAGCCGCGTCGAACAGCATCCACCAAGGAGACAAAGATGACTACATGCACTTTCGATACCGCTCGCGGGTCCAAACGGCCCGTGGCTAAGTGGGGCGCAATCGCTGCGTTGGCGCTTGCCGCCGCAACTTCGCAGTCGGCGTTCGCTCAGGCGAAACAGACGGTGGCCTACATTGCGCCGTCTCTCGACATCTCTTACTGGCAGTGGGTTGCGTACGGCGTGAAGGAACGAGCAAAAGAACTCGGCATGAACTACGTCGAATTTACGTCCGAGAACTCGCCGGCCAAGCAGATGGATAACGTTCGCACGGCGCTGACGCGCGGCGTAACGGCGGTCGTGATGGGGCCGGTGAGTTCTACAAGCACGCCGCCTGTCCTTCGCTTGCTGAAAGACAAAGGTGTTCCAATCGCATTCGCCGGTATCGGACCTGGACCGGGACAGAAGGACTATACGTCGGCGGTTACGGCGAACAACTACGAGACGGGCAAGGCGGAGGGCTCATACGTGTGCAAGCTTGCCAAGGAGCGCGGCGGCAACAAGATCGCCATGCTGTCGCTGCCGCAAGACCGTGAGAATGCGCAAAAGTACATGAAGGGTGCGAAAGAGTCCTTCGCCGCCGACGGATGCGACCTGGTGCAGGTTCTCGAGACGCATGGCCTGACTGTGAACGAAGCGGTTTCGCAAGCCAACGACATCCTCACGGCTCATCCGGACGTCAAGGCGATCTACGGCATGTACGACGAAGCGGCGACGGGAGCCGCCAAGGCGCTGCAGACGCGCGGCCTCACCGGGAAAGTTGCGGTTGTGACTGCAGACGGCAGCCCGACGACGATCCGTCTGCTTCGCGATGGGGCAGTTCAGGGAATCTTCCTGCAGGAAGCGGTCGGTCAGGGCATCGACGCGACGACTCAGGTCCACAACGCCCTGAACCATCAACCGACCACGCAGGAACTCGCGCTCAAGGAGCCGCTGGTTACAAAGGAAACGATCGACAAGCCCGACACGCAAGCAACGGTCAAGCGCGTCTATCCGCCTTCGGCCGGGAACTATTGACTTTTATGCCGTTGGGAGCCGCCGTGCATGACGGGCGGCTCCGAAGCCAGGCGACCAGTGACAACCGGAGACATCATGGACAACTTTCCCATCATCGACCCTCACCACCATCTGTACGACCTCAAAACAGGCCACTATCCGTGGCTGCAAGGCCCAATGCTGGAGCGCGTGTTCGGGGACTATTCGGCGATCCGAAATGACTATCTGATTGAAAATTTCCTCGCCGACATCAAGAACCAGAATGTCGCCAAGACGGTTCATCTCCAGGTGGAGTATGACCACAACGATCCGGTCGCCGAAACACGCTGGCTGCAGGGCATCGCCGACAAGCACGGCTATCCGCACGGAATAGTCGGCTTTGCGGACTTGTCGTCTCCGGATCTGCAGCGGGTTCTCGAGGCGCATCTCGAGTTCCCGAACGTGCGCGGTATCCGACAGTGTCTAAATTTTCATCGCGACCCGGTAAAGACCTTCATCGACAGCCCACATCTCATGAGCGACGCACGATGGCGTGCTGGTTATGCACTGCTGCAACGCTACGGTTTGTCGTTTGACCTGCAGCTCTACTACACGCAGATGGAGGAGGCAACTGCGCTCGCGCGTGACTTTCCCGACACGCCCGTTGTGCTCAACCATACAGGTATGCCGGTCGACCGGCTGCCTGAAGAAATCGAGGGATGGAAAAAGAGCATGACGTTGCTGGCGTCCGCGCCCAACGTGTTCTGCAAGATCTCGGGCCTCGGCATGGGCGACTGGAAGTGGACGGTCGAAAGCATCCGTCCCTTCGTGCTGGACGCGATTGAGGCCTTCGGTGTCGAGCGGTGCATGTTCGCGAGCAATTTTCCTGTTGACAAGCTCTTCAGCAGCTATGACGACATTTTCAACGCGTTCAAGGCGATCACCCGGGATTTCTCTGATAGTGAGCGAAGGGCACTGTTTCATGACAACGCCGAGCGCGTCTACCGCCTTTGACCCGTGTTCACGCATAGGCCCGGCTAGACAACGCGAGAGCCTCGCCGGCGTCTGCCAGCGAGGTCTCAAGCCTCTGCAGGGCGTCAATCGTCGCCGCCGCCATCATTGTGGTCGTCTTGTCCAGATGCATTAACACATGTGTGTTACGTCCCGCTGTATTCGGATTTCAGGGGAGCTGTTTGTCTCAGTATCAAATAGGATGAGTGTTAGAACGTCTCCTTGAACATCGTGAGAT
>NZ_JACHDI010000038.1:0-52831 GCF_014201025.1 Paraburkholderia sp. MM5384-R2 | reverse complement strand
CACCTTCTCACACGACGTCGGCAAGGCAACATTGCGACAACAGAAAACCACATTTGTGCTTGCGCTCAATGGGGAAGCCCTTGTAGTAGCCTTAGTCGAAGCTTCCAGGTTTCCACTCGCACGCCCGACGCTCGCGAGCGTTCAAGAGGTCGAGCGCAACTCCGCCGTGATAACGTGCAAAGACATCGCAACTCGAACAGGAACAGATCAGGATGATTTCGCATGTTTTCGTTGGGGTTAATGACTTTGACCGTGCGTTGAAGTTCTATTCGGCCGTCATGAGCGAGTTGGGACATCGACTGAAGTTTTGCGAGCCAGATAAACCGTGGGCTGGTTGGATGGCTGAGGGTATGCCGCGCCCGCTCTTCCTTATCGGCAGGCCATATGATGGCAACTCAGCAGAACACGGAAACGGTCAAATGGTGGCATTGCTTGCGCCTGATCGTCGTTCAGTCGACAACGCATACGCCAGCGCGCTGGCAAACTCAGGTTCTTGCGAAGGTCCTCCCGGCTTGCGAGCACACTATCACCCGGACTATTACGGGGCGTACTTCCGAGACCCGGAGGGAAACAGGATTTGCGTTTGTTGTCACGATCCCGTGACTCCGTAGCATTCGCAAAGCCCCGAACACGCTATACACCGGCCTATTTTCGAAGCGGCGCGAGCGGTCGACGGGATCGGGCCCGCTACTGTTCAGTGAACCTAACATTCGGTTGACTTCCTGAGGCATTCGTCACCCCCGATGATCCCGTCGAGGGCTTCCATTCAGCAAGTCAGTCGTTAGCCGAGGTAATCTTGATGAACGGCCTCAGTTCAGGATTTGACAGAGCGAGAAGATTGAGCGTCGCCCCGCCGAACCGACGCGCGAACTCATCGTCCAGCGTATTGTTGTAGTCGGCCACCGGCAGTTCTAAAGGAAACTGTCGCGTGGTAACCGCCAGCACCTTTTCAACGTCAAGCGTATAGGAGACCAGTGCCTGCTTTTCCTCGGACCACATGACCACGACACATCGCTTTTGGGGGTGAGTTGCCATTCAATATCCATATCCGACTGATGCGTCGGATGAGAAATGAAGTTTCGCGGCGCCGTATCCGACGCTAATGGACGTCGACACGCCCCAGCGCAAATATGAACCGCGCGACATGTTTGATGCATTGCGCTGGATGGCTATTTTCAATTTAGGACACTTTTTCCCGATATATTCGGAACCTTAGCCCATCATTCTTCTTTGGAACGGTTTCTGTATCGCGCGGGAGACCAGTCGCACAGCCACTTGCAACCGGATGGTGCGCAGCCAGTCGCACCATCCGCGGCGCCGTGCGGCGGCCGGTCGCGAAAGCGAGCCACGCGCACGTGCTTTGGAAAGACGCTCTAAAGAATACTGTCCAACGCCTTGGCGAGCCTGGCGACCACACCTTCGACGTCATGCAGTTTGTCCAGGCCAAATAATCCGACGCGGAAGGTTTTGAAGTCGTCTGGCTCGTCGCATTGAAGGGGAACACCGGCCGCGATCTGCAAGCCGGCATCGGCGAATTTCTTGCCGGATCGTATGCCGTCATCGTCCGTATAGCAGACCACGACGCCAGGAGCCTGAAAACCTTCAGCCGCCACGCTTTTGAAACCTTTGTCACTCATGAGCGAGCGAATGCGCTTGCCGAGTTCAAGCTGCTCAGCTTTGACTTTCTCGAAGCCATATGCCTCGGTTTCCTTCATGACGTCGCGCAGCGTCGCGAGACTGTCCGTGGGCATCGTGGCGTGATAGGCGAACCCGCCGTTCTCGTAGGCTTCCATGATCTGCAGCCATTTCCCAAGATCACAAGCGAAACTGGTGCTGGTCGTGGCGTCGATTCTTTCGCGGGCGAGAGGGCTGAGCATGACCATTGCGCAGCAGGGTGACGCGCTCCATCCTTTTTGCGGTGCGCTGATCAGGACATCGATGCCGCTGGCCTGCATGTCCACCCAGATCGTACCGGAGGCGATGCAATCCAGTACAAACATGCCGCCGACGGCATGCACCGCGTCGGACACCGCGCGCAAGTAGGCATCAGGCAGCATCATCCCGGATGCGGTTTCGACATGCGGCGCAAAGACCAGATCCGGCTTGTTTTCCTTGATCGCAGCGACGACTTCTTCGATCGGAGCCGGTGCATATGCGGCCTGCCTACCTCGTTCGACCGGACGCGCCTTCAACACCACCGATTCAGACGGAATGTCGCCCATGTCGAAAATCTGCGACCAGCGGAAGCTGAACCAGCCGTTGCGGATGACCAGACACTTCCTGTTCGTCGCGAACTGCCGGGCGACGGCTTCCATGCCGAAAGTCCCGCTGCCCGGGACGATAACGGCCGACTTCGCGTTGTAGACTTTTTTCAGGGCGCCGGAAATATCGCGTACGACTCCTTGAAAGAGCTGCGACATGTGATTGATTGATCGGTCGGTGTAGACAACCGAATATTCGAGGAGTCCCTCGCGGTCGACATCGGGAAGTAAACCTGGCACGCTCGCCTCCGGTAATTGACGGGTAAAAGAATCGAAAACTGATTCTAACGAAAGCCGCCTGCAACGGTATCGGCCGAGACGCCCTCGCCCTTCTTCGATCGCAGTCGCCCCAAAGGTGGCGCCGCTCGGCTCCTCCCGACTGCTTCTCAGGGGAAGATCGGTGTCGTGGGCTCCGCGCCCTCGATATCGGCCTTCGGAAAATGCTGCGCGACCATCTGCTCGATCTCCTGTTCGCGCGATCCAGGCACGTCAGCCATGATCAGGAGCTGGCCGCCACGGATGGCGTCCCGAAAGCGCTCGAGTCGTGCATTCGGTTCGGCGACGCCGATCATCGCGGCCGTCCAGGCCCCGAAGCCGGCACCCGCCAACGTCAATGAGATGACGGCTCCGCCCGCAATAGCGAGTTCCGCGGGAGGAAACGCCAGCGCCACGAGGCCGACAAGCGCTCCGGTCGCACCGCCGAGCGCCACGCCGCGTTCGAGCGAGTGCACGACGTCGCTGCTCTGCAGCAAAGTTGCCTCGGGTAACTGTTCGAGTGCGACGCTGTGATTCGCGAGAACATGGAGATGTCGCCATGTGATCCGCGCCCGCAGCAAGTCGTCTACGATCGCCTTCGCCGTCGACGTGTCAGATGCGAGGAAATAAAGACGTCTCATCTCGACCCTCCGTCAATCAAGCCGTCCTCAAACGGGACTATGCCGTTCATCGTACGCCTGCGGCAGGCAAAAGTTGGCTCCGGGCAGGTGCGTGCCGTGTTTGGATGGATGCTCGCCGCTGTATGCCAGCTTACAAATTCGGAAAACTTCTCCTGGAGACATATGGTTGAGCAAAAATCTGCTGCCAGACTATTTCGCGTAGTTCCGGCAAACCATGCAGGTTTGCGGTCCACATTACGTTAGGCGTCTAAACGGAGGCAAACGATGACACGCGTTCGCGTTGCGGGCTTCACCATTTCGCTCGACGGATACGGTGCAGGCCCGAATCAAGACATCAACAATCCGCTCGGCGTTGGCGGGACGGAACTGCATCAGTGGCTAGTCCCAACACACACGTTCCAGCAAGCCTTGTTCGGCAAGGACGGCGGTACGACCGGGGTTGACGATGATTTCGCCGCCCGTGGGTTTCAGAATGTCGGGGCCTGGATTCTTGGGCGGAACATGTTCGGACCCATTCGTGGGGACTGGCCGGACACAAACTGGAAAGGCTGGTGGGGAGACAATCCACCGTATCACGTTCCAGTCTTCATCTTGACCCATCACGCTCGTCCCCCCATCGAGATGGCAGGCGGCACGACGTTCCACTTCATAACCGGAGGTATTCGCGAGGCGCTCGACCGTGCACGCGAGGCCGCTGCCGGAATGGACGTGCGGATTGGCGGTGGGCCGGACACCATTCAGCAGTATCTTCGCGAGGGCCTCATCGATGATCTGCACATTGCCGTCGCGCCGGTCCTGCTCGGCCGGGGAGAATCGCTGTTCGAAGGGGTCGACTTGCGGGCTCTGGGATACGAATGCGTTGAATTCGTAGCGTCGGAGAAGGCCACGCATGTCGTCCTAAGGCGCCAGGGGCACACGGACGCCTAAGCACTCGCTGAAGGCCTCTTGTACCGCATACTTCAGTGAATCACACCACCGAAAGGATCGACATGGTTGCTGACCTTGCACGCTCCTGGTTGACCTGGAGCGCGCCTGCGGCCGCTGCGCAGGCCTCCGGTCGCCCGCTCGTGGCGCTGGAATCGACCATCATCGCCCACGGCATGCCCTACCCGGAGAACGTTCGCACTGCGCGCGAAGTGGAAGCCTTGATCCGTGACGCGGGTGCCGAGCCGGCGACTATTGCGCTGATCGATGGGCGAATCCACATCGGCCTTTCGGATGACGAGCTGGAAACGATCGGCCGATCGGACCACGTACATAAGGTCAGCCGCCGCGACCTGCCGGCCGTGCTGGCCGGCGGCGGGCTGGGCGCCACGACCGTGGCTGGCACGATGATATGTGCGGCGTTGGCCGGCATCGAGGTCTTCGTCACCGGAGGCATTGGCGGCGTACACCGAGGCGCGCATGAAACCTTTGACATCTCGGCCGACCTGCAAGAACTGGCGAAGACCTCGGTGGCGGTGATCTGTGCCGGTGCGAAGTCCATCCTGGACATCGGGCTCACATTGGAATACCTGGAAACCCACGGCGTGCCGGTGCTCAGTTGCGAACAGGACAATTTTGCGGCGTTCTACACGCGTGACAGCGGCTTTCGCGCGGACTTCAGGCTGGACGACGCGGCGGAACAGGCACGGTTCATTCGCACCAAGTGGGACCTGGGCCTCGACGGCGGTGTGGTGTTGAGCACTCCGGTGCCGGAAGCCGCAGCGATGTCGTTCGAAGAGATCGACGCGCTGACCCAGCAGGCGCTCGACGAGGCCGCTGCACAAGGAATCACCGGCAAGGCCGTCACCCCCTTCCTGCTGGCGCGCATCAAGGCGTTGACAGGCGGGCGCAGCCTGGCGACAAACATCGCGCTCGTGAAACACAACGCCGAGGTCGGCGCAAGGCTGGCGCTAGCGTTGGCACGCTCAAAGCCCAGCACAGGCGCGGTGTAGCCTCACTGCGGTTTCGCGCGGCTGGTGATTTCCTTGACGGCCACCGCGCTGATTTCGAGCCAGTGCCGAAGCTGTTCGCCCGGCCGCTATATGAGGCGCTGGCTCGTCGATATCTGCCTCGCGGAAGTCCCAGGCGTCCAATCGGCAATGCGCGAGACGCACCTTCTCCGCTGCTTTCCACCGGTCGACAACCGCGCCCATGGGCGGCAGCGATGCGTCGGCCGCCGCCCCGGGGCGCAGGGCTGCACGAAGCCAGCCCCGTGCTATCTTTGACGGATTCGACACCTTCCTCTCAGGAGGGCTCGTGGACGTCGCCGTGTGGCTGCACAGCCTCGGAATGGAGCGGTATGAACCGGTGTTTCGCGAGAACGCCATCGACGCCGACGTGCTTCGCGATCTCACCGCGGACGATCTGAAAGAACTGGGTATTGCGTCGGTCGGTCATCGCCGCAAACTGCTCGATGCCTTGACTGAATTGCGGGCGCGAACCGGGCCCCGGCATAGCGCCGCGAGCCCAGGCGAGGCGAAAGGCGAACGACGGCAGGTCGCCGTCCTGTTCGCCGATCTGTGTGGCTTCACGCGGATGAGCCGTGAAGTCGACGCGGAGGAAGTACTCGCCGTGCTCGATCGCTACTTCGAGCAGGTTGACCGCACCATCGAGCAGCATGGCGGGCACGTCGACAAGCACGTCGGCGACTGCGTCATGGCAGTATTCGGCGCGCCGGTCTCGCATGGCAATGATGTCGAACGCGCCGTGCGGGCGGCACTCGCGATCAGGGACGGGATGCCCGACCTGTCGCGTGCGCTCGGCCGCCCGGTCTGCGTGCATATCGGCATAGCCGGCGGCGAAGTCGTCGCAAGCGGCTCCGGTAGCCCGACTCACAGGGAATACACCGTCACCGGCGACACGGTCAACCTCGCCTCGCGTCTCACCGATGCGGCTGAGCCGGGGACGATCCTGATCTCGGAAAGCGTGCGACGCCCGCTGGCTGACCGCCTGGACTGTGTCGAACGCGGCGCGCTGTCGGTCAAAGGCTTCGCGCAAGCGGTCACGGCGTGGTGTATTGCCGGCCTTCGGCGCTCACGCCCGGGCCGGCCGTTCGTCGGCCGGCATCATGAGATGCGGCAATTTCGAGCCGTGCTCCATTCCTGCCGCGAGACCGGAGGCGGACGCACCGTTCTGCTGCGCGGTGAGGCCGGGATCGGCAAAACACGCCTGGTCGAGGAATTCGAACGCGAGGCGCGGGAGTCAGGATTCCTTTCTCATACTGGCCTCGTGCTCGACTTCGGTGCGTCAACCGGACGTGGCGCAATCCGGTCTCTCGTGCGCGGCCTGTTGGCAGCCGACGGCTCAACCGACCGAGCGAGTGCCACTGGCGTCGAGCACGCGCTCGCCAGCGGTTTGATCGACGCTGGCGACGCACTCTTTCTCGAAGATCTGGTCGATTTGCCGATGGGGTTCGAGGACCGGGCAGTCTACGACGCCATGGACAATGAAATGCGCGTTCGCGGCCGACGCAACGCCCTGACCCGGCTCGTCCAACGCGCGAGCCGCCAGCAACCTCGGGTACTGGTCGTCGAGGACATTCACTGGTCGGACGAATCGACGCTTCGCGACCTCGCCGGACTATCGGAAACGATGGCGGGATGTCCGGCCGTACTCGTGCTGACAGTGCGGACGCACGGCGATTCGAGTGAACAGCCGTGGCGCGTGGCGACCGGCGGACCGTATTCGCTGATCGATCTGGGTCCGCTGAGCGCCGGCGACGCGCATGCGATGGCCAGATCGTTTCCCGGGACGCAGGCAGGTCTGGCGGGACGCTGCATCGAACGGGCGGCGGGCAATCCGCTGTTTCTCGAGCAGTTGCTGAACGATGCGCAGGACGGCGAAGGGACCGGCGTGCCGGGGTCGGTGCGAAGCCTCGTACAGGCACGGCTCGATCGGCTTGATCCCGCCGATAAGACAGTGCTGCAGGCTGCCTCGGTGCTCGGCCAGTTGTTCGAGAAGGAGGCGGTCGATTTTCTCGTCGATGGCGCTGGCGCCGATGCGGATGCCGGCGTTGCGCTGGAACCGCTTGTGATCGGTCTGCTGTTACGACGTCAAGGCACCGGATTCATCTTCCATCACGCACTGATTCGCGACGCAATTTATGACGGGCTGCTGAAAAGCCGGCGCCGCGATTTGCATCGTCGCGCCGCACAGTGGTACGGCGAGCGCGACCTCGTCCTGCGAGCCGAACATCTCGATCGCGCGGGAGAACCCGGGGCAGCGCTCGCCTATTGCGAAGCAGCGCGCTCGCAGGCGTCGGGGCACCGCCATGAAGCCGCGCTGCGGCTTGTCGAACGAGGGCTCGATCTCGCGGACCAACGTAGCGACCGCGCCGCACTCGAGTGTCTACATGGCAACGTCTTGCATGATCTGGGCGACATGAAGTCGGCACTTCATGCATTCGAAATCGCCCTCGAATATGCGACGACGGACGCGGAGCGGTGCCGCGCATGGATCGGGCGGGCCACGGTGAAACGGATCATCGACGATCTCGACGGTGCATGGGCCGACCTCGACTCCGCCGCTGAAGCCTCCCAAGGCCTGTTGCGCGAAGAGGCGCGCATTCACTTCCTGCGCGGCAATCTGTGTTTTCCCCGCGGCGATATCGACGGCTGCGTACGTGAGCACGGGCGCAGCCTTGCCCTCGCGCGCGACGCGTGCGATCCCGAACAGGAGGCGGCCGCACTCGGCGGCCTTGGCGATGGCGAGTACATGCGCGGCCGGATGATCAGCGCCCACGCGGCCTTCAGCCGCTGCATCGAACTCTGCCAATGCCATGGCTTCGGACGGATCGAGGTGGCCAACCTTCCGATGCGGGCGATCACGACGTGGTTTACCGGCGAAGCCGCGAGCGCACTCGACGCCGCGCTTGCCAGCGTCGCCGCAGCGCAGAAGGTGGGGCATCCCCGCGCACTCGCCGTCGCCCATCACGCTGCCTGGCACTGCCTGCACGATCGCGCGGAGTGGGATCGCGCGTGGGAGCACGTCGCTCCTGCGCTACAGTGCGCGCGCGAGCTGAAATCAAGGCGCTTCGAAGGTGAAGCGCTCGCGTTTCGCGCGGAATTGCATCGGGTCGCCGGCCGTCCGCGCGAAGCGCGCGCCGATATCGAAGCGGCGCTGTCGATCAGCCGGGAGACCGGCATGAACTACCTGGGCCCCGCTTATCTCGGCGTGCTCGCGCGCACGACGGACGACCCCGTTGTCTTCGCACAGGCGCTCGCGGAAGGCGAAGCTTTGCTCGCGGCCGGTGCGGTGAGCCACAACCACTTTCTGTTTCGACGTGATGCGATAGATGCATGCATCGACCGCAAACGCTGGGATGCAGCCGCGCACCATGCTGCGGCCCTTGAAGACTACGCTCGCCGCGAGCCATCGCCCTTTTCCGGATTTTTCGTGGCGCGCGCACGGGCGCTTGTCTCGTATGGAACCGGCAATCGCGATCCGGCATCGCTGAAGGAACTCCAGCGGCTACGGCAGGAGGGCAGCGGCCTGGGTTTCCTTTATGCGCTCCAGGCGATCGAGGCCGCGCTTGCGGGCGAAGCCGATAGAGGAGGATAGGGTCGCCGCGCTCACTCCTGTTGACGCCGTCCAACCATCACCGTATCTTGCAATCCAAGGTAAAGCGACATGACACGGCAGTTGTGTCTGACTGTTTTCCGTTGACCTGGCCACGACGATGAACATTGACGATCGGCTTCTCGAGAGCAAAATGATCGCGATCGAGCAGGCGAGATCATGGAGTCCGCGCGTCATTTCCAAGCTCGAGACTCTGATCAGGAGCGGCGACGAGCTGTCCGTCTACCGGGTCAATCCGCTGGCGTTTGCGCGAGATCGCGGCATAAGCGAGGCTGAATGCATTGACCTCTTTCTTCATGCGGCGCGATACGGATTGTTCGAGATGAACTGGGACGTTCTTTGTCCGCAGTCGGGAATGGTCCTCCACAGCTTCGGATCATTGCGCACTCTCAAGACCCATTACGTCTGTGGGCTATGCGACGTTACGGGCGAAACCGACCTCGACGATTTCATCCAGGTCACGTTTTCAATATCACCCGAACTTCGGAGGCTGACGTTCCACGATCCCGAGTCGCTTTCCGTTGAAGATTTCCACTGGAAACTGCGATTTAACGGTGACGGTCGGTTCGCCGGCCAGCAAGTCCGGTTTCTCGACTTCTTGCGGGGGCTCGTGCGCGGCCTCACGTTCCTGCCGCCAGGTTCGACGACGACCCTGCAGGCTGTTCTTGGCCCCGGTGCCTTGACGGGTGTGAATGTCGAGACACAAGCCGCTCTCATTGTTCCGATCGCTGGTGAGGCCGCTACCTCGCCGACACTGTTGCAGGTCGGTTATGACGGTCAACGGTTTGCCCCGGCGCTCTCCGTTGTGCCGCCTGGTCCTGTCGTCATTCAAGTAAGGAATACCGGGAGCACGCGCGGGTCGCTGCTCTTGATCAATTGGCCTCCAGAGGTCGTTGCTCAGGCCATCAAGCCGCCGCTCGAATTCGAACCGTATCTCTCCGGAGGGGCGCTGGTGGCACGACAAACCTTCCGGCGCCTGTTCCGCTCGGAGAACGTTGACGAGAAGGAAGGCCTTGGGATTCGGCAGGTGACGTTCGTTTTCACGGATCTCAAGGGTTCGACGGCCATGTATGAACGCATCGGTGATCTGAATGCGTACGGCCTCGTCAGACAGCATTTCGCCTTGCTTGAGATGATCGCACAACGGTACTCCGGCGCTATCGTAAAGACGATTGGCGACGCTGTGATGGCCGTCTTTTGTCGACCAACGGACGCAGTTTGCGCGTCGTTGAGTATCGTGGAGGAAATCGGCCGCTTCAATCGCGAACGTGGAGAACCGGCGATCATCCTGAAGATCGGGGCACATTGCGGGCCGTCGATTGCGGTGACACTGAACGACAATCTCGATTATTTCGGCCAGGCCGTCAACGTCGCCGCGCGCGTGCAGTCTCTCGCCGACGCCGGGGAGATTTGCATTTCGGAAGCGCTCTATAGTGCGCCTGGGGTCCGCGACCTCCTTGGTGGCCGCACTGTCGTCGAATTTGAGGCTCCGCTTCGCGGCCTCCAGGGCAGGGCAAGCGTGTATCGCATCGTGTCCGAGTGGTGACGGCTTACGGCGCCGATCCTGCCTCCTCCTGGGGCTATTCTTGTTTGCTCAACATTGAACCCGACAGGTGCCGTGATGGAGAAGAACGACGCAGCCGGTTTGCTCCCTATGCACGGCGTTCAGCCGCGTTCCGAGGAAACGCTCGATCCGGACGATTGGACCGCGCTGCGGACACTCTCGCACCGCATCGTCGACGATGCGGTCGACTACCTGCGCGACGTGCGCAGCCGGCCAGTGTGGCGAAGCATGCCCGAGGGCGCCAAGGCCTTGTTCGGGCAGGCGCTGCCACACTCGGCGTCATCGGCGGAAAGTATTTATCACGAGCTTGGCGAGAATTTGATGCCCTATCCACTGGGCAACGTACATCCTCGCTTCTGGTCCTGGTATATGGGGGCAAGCAACTTCACCGGCGCACTGGGAGACTTCCTGGCGGCAATTCAGGGTTCCAACCTGGGTGGCGGCAATCATGCGGCGGCTTTGATGGATCAGCAGGTCGTCAACTGGTGCAAGGAGATGGTTGGCTTTCCAGTTTCCGCCAGCGGCACATTGGTCAGCGGCGGCTCGATGGCAAATATCATTGCCTTGACAGTGGCCCGCAATGCGAAGGCTGGAGTCGACGTGCGCGAGCTTGGTGTAGCCGCCATCGACCGACCGTTGCGATTTTATGGCTCGGATCAGATGCATAGCTGCCATCGTAAGGCGATGGAGTCGCTAGGCCTGGGAAACGCGGCGTTGCGGCGGATCCCGACAGACGCGGCGCTGAGAATCGACGCCGCCGCTCTGCGGATTGCGATCGCAGAGGACCGGTCAGCGGGATTTCAGCCTGCTTGCGTGATCGCAACTGCGGGGACAGTCAATACAGGTGCGATCGACGATCTGATGGCGCTGGCGGATCTGGCCGCTGAAGAGGACGTCTGGTTACACGTAGACGGATGCATCGGCGCGCTGCTTGCGATCGCACCCGACAATTCATATCGCGTCGCGGGCATTGCACGCGCTGATTCGATCGCCCTCGATCCTCACAAGTGGCTGCACGCTCCGTTTGAGGTCGGCTGCGCCCTCGTTCGCGACGCTGCGGCGCATCGAGGCGCATTCGCGGTGACACCGGAATATCTGCAACCAACAGCGCGCGGAATTGCTTCGGCCCCCTGGCTCTACGAGTATGGATTGCAGACGTCCAGAGGTTTCCGTGCGCTAAAAGTCTGGATGGCTCTAAAAGAGCATGGAGTCGAGAAGTTCGGCCGTCTGATCGACCAGAACATCGCGCAGGCTCGCTACCTCAGCGACCTCATCGAGTCCGAGCGACACCTCGAGTTAGTCGTGCCAACCGACATCAACATCGTATGCTTCAGATATCGACCGGAGGAGATGGAAGAGGCAGCATTGAAGGCGCTTAACATCGAGATCATGTTGCAGCTTCAGGAAGCTGGCATCGCTGCCTTGTCCGACACAACGGTGCACGGCGTGCATTGCCTCAGGGTCGCGATATGCAACCACCGAACCAGCAAGGACGACCTGGATCTGCTGGTCAAAGAAATCGTTCGACACGGACAGCGGATTTTGCAAGGTTGGCAGAACCCAAAGGAGCCAGCATGAACATAAGCAATGCGAGCAGAATAATCGGCGCAATGTTAATTACGGCCATCGCGAGTGGCGCGGCCTATGCGAACGCGCAACAAGGTATGAGCGCGACGGCCGGCGCGGTCGCACAAAGGGTGGCGGCCTCGGGCTCACCGCCTCGACCCAGGCCGGATACTTCGATAGTTCGTGACGTTCGCCGCGCCCTCAGGCGTGTACCGGATATGGATGATTCAGAGATTCACATCAGGGCGAGCCACGGCGTCGTCACGCTCACCGGATCGGTGCCGGAAAGCTGGCAGATCTCGCGCGCTGGCAATGCAGCAAGATCAGTGCTCGGAGTCAAGTCAGTGACGAACAGATTGACAGAGCGAAAGAGCGATGCAGCAAGCATTGAGCAACGTCTCGCGGCATCGGCCGGATAGGCTCGATGTTATTTTCATCACTTCGGCGTAGACGATGCTCTACTCAGCTCGCTGCATTTAGCCCTTCACGCGTTCCGATCGCGGATCGTACGGCGCCCTGAGATGCACGGTTGCCATCACCTGTTCGCCCGCCACGTCGATCGTATAGCGGCCTTGCGTGAGCCACGCGGCATCGGCGGCACCATCGGCACGGTTCACGAAACCCATTGCAACCGGACATCGCAATGTATGCCCAAACGCGGCTGAGGTTACCGCCCCTACCGGCTTGCCGTCGCGCAAGATTGCTTCGCCACCCCACAGCATCAGATGTGCGGCGCCGTCGACCGTCAGGGTAACGAGACGCCGGCGCAGCGGCGCCTCGCGCAGACGCAGAAGGGCGTCGCGACCGCGGAAGGCGATGTCCTGGTCGAGCTTGCAGGCGAACGCCAGGCCTGCCTCGAAGGGATTGCAATCCGGCGAAAGCTCGCGGCCCCAGGCCCGATAGCCTTTTTCGATCCGTAGCGATTCGATCGCGTAGTAACCGGCGTTGACGAGGCCGAACGGCTCGCCAGCCGCGCGCAAGGTCTCGTAGACGCCGACCGCGAATTCGACCGGCACATACAACTCCCAGCCCAACTCGCCTACATAGGTAAGGCGCGTCGCCCGCACCGTCGCGTAGCCGATGTCGACTTCGCGGCTCTGGCCGAACGGGAACGCCCCATTGCTCCAGTCCGCCTTCGACACGCTTTGCAACAGCGCGCGAGCGTGCGGCCCCATCACGGCGAGCACGGCGTACTGACTCGTGACATCGACCAGCACGCAGTGGCGCTCGGGCGCGATCGCCTTCTCCAGATAATCGAGGTCGCGCGTTGCCTGCGCCGAGCCCGTCACGATCAGGTATTGGTCGTCGGCGAGGCGAGTCAGCGTAACGTCCGATTCGTAGTTGCCGCGCTCGTTCAGCACACCGGTATAGACGGTGGTGCCGGGCGGCACGGCGACGTCATTCGCTACGATGCCTTGCAGCACCGCTTCGGCGTCGCGTCCCTTGACCAGCAGTTTCGCGAACGAGCTCGTGTCGAAGAGGGCGACCCGCTCGCGGCACGCGCGGTGCTCGGCGCCGCTCCACGGCAGCCAGTTCTGCTGGCCGAACGCGTAGTCGATGCGCGCAACGCCTGGGCTCGGTGCGAAAAAGTTTGCGCGCTCCCAGCCCATCTTGCTGCCGAAGCACGCGCCGTCGTCGCGCAGCAGCGCATACAAGGGCGAACGCCGGAACGGCCGCGCCGTATCGAGCTCGCGGTTGGGCCACGGCATCGCGTAATGCAGGCCGAGCGTTTCCTTCACACGGTCGTGCAGCCACGTGTCGTTGCCATTGAAACGCGCAAAGCGGCGGATGTCGACGGGCCACAGGTCGATGGTCGGCTCGCCGGCGACGATCCACCCGGCGAGCGCCATGCCCGCGCCGCCCGCCGACGCGATGCCCATCGAGTTGAACCCGGCGGCCACGAAAAAGCGGCGCAGTTCCGGCGCTTCACCGAGGATGAAGTTGTTGTCCGGCGTGAACGATTCGGGCCCGTTATAGAACTGCCTGACCTGCGCGGTTTCGAGCGCCGGCACGCGCACGAGCGCGTTTTCCATCAGGATCTCGAACTGGTCCCAGTCATCCGGCAGAAGCTGAAACTCGAAGTTCTCGGGGATGCCCGCCATGCCCCACGGCTTCGCGTTCGGCTCGAAGCCGCCCATCACGAGGCCGCCCACTTCCTCCTTGAAGTAGATGTAGCCGTCCGGATCGCGCATCACGGGCAGATCGCGATGCACGCCGGCGATCGGCTCGGTGACGATGTAGTAGTGCTCGGCCGAATGCAGCGGCACCGTGACGCCGCACAGCCGCCCGACCGCCTTGGCCCACTGGCCTGCGCAGTTGACGACGATATCGGCGTGCAGCGTACCTTCGGCGCCGTCCTTGCGGCGCCATGTGACGCCGCAGGCCTCGCGGCCCTGACGCGTCGGGCGAGTCTGCACTGCGGTGATGCGAACGTTTTCGACGATACGTGCGCCGCGTATGCGTGCCCCACGCGCGAGCGACTGGGTCAGATCAGTCGGGTTCGCCTTGCCGTCGCCCGGCAGCCAGACCGCGCCGAGCAGATCGTCGGTGCGCATCACCGGCCACAGTTCGCCGGCCTCGCGCGGCCCGATGACTTCGCAGGCAACGCCGTAGGCGCGGGCGACGGCCGCAGTGCGCTTCAGTTGCGTCATGCGTTCGGCGGTGCGCGCGACCGACAGCGAGCCGCACTGCTTCCAGCCCGTGGCGAGACCCGTCTCGGCCTCGAGCTCCGCGTAAAGCTTCGTCGAGTAGCGGATCAGTTTCGTCATGCTTTCCTGCGCCCGCAACTGCCCGACGAGACCGGCCGCATGCCAGGTGGTGCCGCACGACAGATACCCCTGTTCGAGCAGCACGATGTCGGTCCAGCCGAGCTTCGTCAGGTGCCAGGCAACCGAGCAACCGACGATGCCGCCGCCGATGATGACGACACGAGCATGGCTTGGGATTTCCGTGGACATCGATGGACCTCGCCGTGGAAGTGTGTGGCAATGTGTGGAAAACACTGTTGGCATAGACTGCAACAAAACGCCGCAACAAACAACATCCATAGGCCGATGACACATGACTGGAACCTGTGGGACGCCTCGGACCTTGTTTTTTCGAGTGGTGGCTCCGGGTAATCTGACCTCAATAAAACTCCAAATTACGAGGAAATGTGTGTTATTTTGTGGCGTTGTGGCGGTCGAATCCTGACCCACCCTTACGCGTCGCGCCCCTTTTATTTTTGTCGCCTGATCGCTTATGTATCCGTTGCTGCGTCGTGCCGAAATTTTGCGGATCGCCCAGGCGCAGGGCACCACGTCGATCGCCCAGCTCGCACAGGCGCTCGCCGTATCGGACGAAACGATCCGACGCACCGTCAAGCCGCTCATCACGGAGGGCCTGCTCGTCAAGGTGCATGGCGGCGTGATGCTGCCCAGCCATCTCGAAGAGTCGCCGTTCCGGCGGCGTATGCACGAGCACCGGGCGGAAAAAGAAATCGTCGCGCAGCAGATTTGCCAACTGGTGCAAGACGGCGATTCGCTGATCCTCGACAGCGGTACGACCTGCACGCACATCGCCCAGGCGCTGCGCAGCCGCTCACGGCTCACGGTGATCACCAACTCTGCCGCCATCGCCAGCCTGCTCGCGCAGCACAACGGCAATCGCGTGTTCATGGCGGGCGGCGAGCTTTGCGCGGACGACGCCGCCGCGCTCGGCGAGCCGGTGCTCGCCTACATCCGGCAGTTTCATGTCAAGTACGCAATCGTCTCGGTCACGGCCGTCGATGGCGCGGGACGCTTGATGGACGCACAGCCCTGGGATGTCGAGTTCACGCGTGCCGCGTTCGGGCAGGCGCGGCAGCGGGTCGTCGCCGCCGTGCACGCCAAGTTCGAGCACAGCGCGCTAGTGCGCGCGATGGACGCCGACGAGATCGACATGCTGGTCACCGATGCGCCGCCAGACGCGCACTTTGCGC
This sequence comes from Paraburkholderia sp. MM5384-R2, assembly GCF_014201025.1. Lineage (NCBI taxonomy): Bacteria > Pseudomonadati > Pseudomonadota > Betaproteobacteria > Burkholderiales > Burkholderiaceae > Paraburkholderia > Paraburkholderia sp. MM5384-R2. Next base: position 37,024 of record NZ_JACHDI010000038.1, on the reverse strand, counting down.
AGATCTTCGCCGCGGCAGGCGTCGAGGTGCGCTATCCGGGCAGCGCGGCCGCGCCGATGACCGTTGCGCCCGAAGCGGAGCCGACGCCCCCGCGCGGTCTGCCCGACGCGACTTGCCATCCATCCAGCGGCGCCATCGCCGACGATGCGCACGGAGAGCCACACCATGCTCGATAACCGGTCAGCTGCGCCCGTGCCCGCTTCATTGCACCCGAACCGGCGGCTCGCGATCAAGCGCATCGACTATCGTCCGCGCATGCGCCGAACAGCGCTGGGAAATCACCATCGCCAATAGCCACAGCTAACATGTCGATGACGCTTCCCGTCTTTTTCGCCGTGCTGTCGGCCGCGCTTCTGCATGCGGGCTGGAACGCGGTGATCAAGGTGCGGCTCGATCCTTTTCTGGCGATGACCCTGCTGTGCATCGCCTGCGGTCTCATCGCGCTGCCGCCGCTGGTGTTCATAGGGCTCGCTCGTCCAGCTTCGTGGCCTTGGGTGGCTGCATCGGTGGTGCTTCATTTCGGTTACTACGTGTGTCTGAGCGAGGCATACCGTCGCGCCGACATGAGCCAGATCTACCCGATCGCGCGCGGCTCCGCTCCGCTGATCACCGCCCTCGTCTCCGTCACGATATTGCGCGAGACGATGAGCGCGGGCAGCGTCGCGGGAATCGTGCTGCTCGGCAGCGGCGTCTTGCTGCTGTCGCTGCGCGGCCGCCATCACTCCGCGTCGGAAAACCGTGTCGCGCTCGGCTTCGCGCTGCTCACGGCGCTGACGATCGCGGGCTACACGGTCGTCGACGGCGTGGGCGCGCGCGTCGCCGGCAACCCCAACGCTTATGCGGCGACGCTGTTCGTCTTCGATGCGTTACCGATGCTGGCGCTTTGCCTCTATCGCTACGGCCCGGCTGGCATGGCACCGATGCGGCGTTTCCTGCTGCCGGGTTTCGCGGGCGGCGCGATGTCGCTCGCGGCGTACTGGATCGTGATCTGGGCGATGACGCGCGCTCCCATCGCCCTCGTTGCGGCAGTGCGCGAGACGAGCGTGGTATTCGCCGGTTTCATCGCCGTGTATGTGCTCAACGAGCCGTTCAGCCGCGTGCGCACCGCGGCCGCTACTTTGACGGTGGCCGGCCTTGCGCTGATGCGGCTTTTCTGAGCGCAGGCTCCACCTCCCAATGCGGGTTTGTCCCGAGCGGAGGCGGCTTTCCCATATCCATCGCGGACTTCGCCATCCTCCGGGCGGGATTCCGCGCGTCCTAGACGAATGCGGCAATTTGTGGCATCTTGAATGTTTTTGTTGCACCTTCTAGAGTGGGTCTCACGCACCGACGCAGCACTCAAATCGACCCGCAAGGAGACATCGATGACCGGTTCCACGTATGCATCGCCGGCTTGTTCCGAAACTGGCGATCCGCTGTTGCTGACACCAGGCCCTTTGACCACGTCGCGCACCGTCAAGGCGGCGATGGTTCACGACTGGGGCTCACGCGACGCCAACTTCATCGAGATCAATCGCTCGGTGCTCGCGCGCCTTGCCGCGATCGCCAATGGCGCGCACGACTGGGTGACGGTGCCGATGCAGGGCTCGGGCACCTTCGCCGTCGAGGCGATGCTCACCACCTTCGTGCCGCCCGCCGGCGAGGTGCTGGTGCTGATCAACGGCGCGTATGGCAAGCGCGCGAAGCGCATCCTCGAGATAGCTGGCCGCAAGAGCGTCGTCCACGAAACGGCCGAGGACACGCCGCCCGATCTCGCCGAGATCGACAAGATGCTGTCCGCCACGCCATCGATCACGCATGTGTTCGCCGTCCACTGCGAGACCACCGCGGGCATTCTCAATCCGATCGCGCAGATCGGCGCACTCGCGGCCCGCTACGGCAAGAGCTATCTGGTCGATTCGATGAGCGCGTTCGGCGCGTTGCCGCTCGACGTCCAGACGATGCATATCGATGCGCTCGCCGCGTCGTCGAACAAGTGCATCGAAGGCGTGCCCGGCCTCGGCTTCGTGATCTGCCGCCGTGAGGCGCTCGCCCGCACGCAGGGCAACGCGACCACGCTCGTGCTCGATCTGCACGAGCAGTGGACCAACCTCGAAAAGACGAGCCAATACCGCTTCACGCCGCCGACGCACGTGATCGTCGCATTCCATCAGGCGCTGGAGGAATTCGACGCCGAAGGCGGCGTCGCGGGGCGCGGCGCGCGCTATCGCAACAACTGCCGGATTCTCGTTGAAGGCATGCGCGCGCTCGGCTTCAAGCCGCTGCTGCCTGAAGCGCTGCAGGCTCCGATCATCGTGACCTTCCACATGCCCGCGGACCCGCGCTTCGAATTCCAGCGCTTCTACGACCGCCTGAAGGCGCGCGGCTATGTGATCTATCCGGGCAAGCTGACCGTCGCGGATTCGTTTCGCATCGGCTGTATCGGCCGGCTCGGCGAGCGCGAGATGCGCGCCGCGCTCGGCGCGATCGGCGAGGTGCTCGATGAGATCGGCGCGAGCCGGCCGCTGGCGAAAACGGCATGAAGGGGGACACCATGGTTACGCAGCAAGACACCGTGCTGAGCATCAACGGCCGCGACTATCGCTTTCCGTCCGAGCCGATCGTCGTGATCTGCCTCGACGGCTCGGAGCCCGCCTATATCGAGGAAGCCGCGAAGGCCGGACACGCGCCGCATCTTGCGAAGCTGCTGCGCACGGGCACGAGCCGCATCGCCCAATGCGTGATGCCGAGCTTCACGAACCCGAACAATCTGTCGATCGTGACGGGCCGTCCGCCGAAGGTACATGGCATCGCGGGCAACTACTTCTACGACCGCGCGAGCGGTGAAGAAGTCATGATGAACGATGCCCGCTTCCTGCGTGCGCCGACGATCTTCGCGGCGTTCCACGACGCCGGCGCGAAGGTCGCCGTGATCACCGCGAAGGACAAGCTGCGCATGCTGCTCGGCAAGGGGCTCGACTTCACTAGCGGCCGCGCGATCGCCTTTTCGGCTGAAAAGGCCAACGAGGCTTCGCGCGCACAGAACGGCCTCGGCGACGTGCTCGCCTACGTCGGCAAGCCGCTGCCGGATGTCTATTCGGCGGGCCTGTCCGAGTTCGTGTTCGCGGCAGGCGTAAAACTGCTCGACACTTTCCGGCCCGATCTGATGTACCTGTCGACGACCGACTACGTGCAGCACAAGGCGGCGCCGGGCTCGCCAAAAGCCAACGAGTTCTACGCGATGTTCGACCGCTACGTCGGCGCGCTCGATGCGGCAGGCTGCGTGCTTGCGATCACCGCCGATCACGGCATGAACGACAAACATCGCGCGGATGGTGCGCCCGACGTGCTGTACCTGCAGGATCTGTTCGACGAATGGACCGGCAAAGGCCGCTCGCGCGTGATCCTCCCCATCACCGATCCGTACGTCGCGCATCACGGGGCACTTGGCTCTTTCGCAACCATCTACCTGCCCGAGGGGATCGGAGCGGCTGACGCAGCGGCGCTGCTCGAACAGCTGCGCCGGACCGAAGGCATCCAGCTCGCGCTGACGAGCGCCGAGGCCTGCGAGCGCTTCGAACTGCCGCCCGACCGTATCGGCGACGTCGTCGTGATCGGCACACGCGCCAAGGTGTTCGGCACGAGCGCCGCGCGTCACGACCTGTCGGGCCTGACCGAGCCGTTGCGTTCGCATGGCGGGCTATCGGAACAGAACGTGCCGCTCATCGTCAACCGCAGAACCGACTGGCCGGCGGAGCGCGCACTGCGCAACTTCGACATCTTCGATGTCGCGCTGAATCACGTAGCGCAGGGCGCCGCGGCATAACGAGCCGCTCACGACCCGCTCGCCCCGCTTGCGCGGCGGCCTGCGGGCTCCACCGATCATTGAACGAGGTATTCGATGAACGTCATGACCAAACCCGCCGTCAGGCAGGAATCGATGCGCATCGCCGGACAACACACGACCACCGATGAGCTGATCGAAGTCTTCAACCCCTACACGAACGAGGTCGTCGGCACCGTGCCCGCGGGTCGTCCCGAACACGTGCAAGAGGCGTTCGCCAAGGCGCACGCATTCAAGCCGCGGCTCACGCGCTTCGAGCGTCAGCGCATCCTGCAGCGCACGGCCGAGATGCTGAGCGACCGTAAAGAAGACTTCGCATGCCTGATCACCGCGGAGTCGGGGCTGTGCTGGAAGGATGGGCTTTACGAGGCGAGCCGCGCCTACGACGTGTGGTCGTTTGCGGCGCAGCTCACGATCAGGGACGACGGCGAGATCTATTCCTGCGATGTCAGTCCGAACGGCAGGAACCGCAAGATTTTCACCACGCGGCTGCCGCTGCTCGGCGTGATCTCGGCGATCACGCCGTTCAATCATCCGCTGAACATGGTGAGCCACAAGCTCGCACCCGCGATCGCGACCAACAACCGCGTGGTGCTCAAACCCACCGAACTCACGCCGCTCACGGCGCTCGCGCTTGCCGACGTGCTGTATGAAGCGGGCCTGCCGCCGGAGATGCTAAGCGTCGTCACCGGCAATCCGCGCGCCATGGGCGACGCGATGATCACCGATCCGCACTGCGATCTCGTCACGTTCACGGGCTCCGTGCGAGTCGGCAAATACATCGCGCAGAACGCGGGCTATCGCCGCACGGTGCTCGAACTCGGCGGCAACGATCCGCTCATCGTGATGGAGGACGCCGATCTCGACAAGGCCGCGCAGCTCGCGGTAACCGGTGCGACGAAAAACTCGGGGCAGCGCTGCACGGCGGTCAAGCGGATTCTCGTGGTGCAAAGCGTGGCCGACGCGTTTGTCGAGCGCGTGCTCGTGCATGCGAAAAAGCTCAAGTGCGGCGACCCCATGGATCCGTCCGTCGACGTGGGCACCGTCATCAACGAGGCATCCGCGCAACTGTTCGAGCGCCGCGTGGCCGACGCGCAGACCCAAGGTGCCCGTGTCCTGTACGGCGCACCGCGCGAGGGCGCGCTGTTTCATCCGACCGTCGTCGACCACGTGCCGTACGGCTGCGAGCTCGTGCGCGAGGAGACCTTCGGCCCGGTGATTCCGATCATCCGCGTGCCCGATGCGCTCGATGAAGTCATCCGGATTTCGAACTCGACGGCGTATGGCCTTTCGTCGGGCGTCTGCACGAACCGGCTCGACTACATCACGCGCTTCGTCAGGGAACTGGAGGTCGGCACCGTGAACGTCTGGGAAGTGCCCGGCTATCGCACGGAGATGTCGCCGTTCGGCGGCATCAAGGATTCAGGCAATGGTTACAAGGAGGGCATGGTCGAGGCAATGAAGAGCTACACCAACGTGCGGACCTGGTCGTTGCCCTGGGAGTGACCGGCCGCGCGACTCAGTGAAATGCTGAGCTCATCCGAACTCAATTCGCGTCAAGCTCATTGCATCTCGACGTGCTGCGCGACCTCGTGCGGATCCAGTCGCACATCTGTGCCCTCGCTTATCCGCTGCTCGAGCGCGAGGCAGCTATCGATGGCGATGCGCAGGTCGCATGAGGCAAACCACGACGCTATCGAGCGACGACATTCGCTGCGTCTCGAGCATACTGCGTGGGCGGCAGCCCGACATGACGCGTGAACGCGACGCTGAATGCGCTCGCCGAGCCGTAACCGACACGTTCCGCGATCACCGCGATGCTGACTTCGTTCCGGCGCAGCAGGCTCCTCGCGACGGCCATGCGCCACGACAACAGATACTCCATCGGTGCCACGCCGACTGCGCGGCTGAATCGATCGAAGAAAGAGGACCGTGAAAGCGCGGCGGTTTTTGCGAGTTGTGCGATCGTCCAGGGCTTGTGCGGACTCTCGTGCATATGACGGATGGCGAGCGCAAGACGGGCGTCGGCGAGGCCGCGGACGAGTCCGGGCGAGGCCCCCGTCCCCGTGGCTCGCAACGCTTCAATGAAGAGCACCTCGAGCAGTCGCGCCAGCACGACCTCGCGCGCGGGCCGCTGCGCGCGCGATTCTTCCCTCACGAGCTTGACGAGCGTCGCCAGCCTGGGTTCACCGCGCACGTGCGCGAGCCTGGGCAAGAGCGAGACAAGCAAGGCCGCATCCGGCGAACCGAACGCGCAGAGCCCCGCAAGCCATTGGGCTTCTGGCGCGACCGATGCATCGCCGAAACGAAAGCTGCCGTCGGGCAGTGCCGCGGGCGCGATATCGGAGACGTCGTCATCGTCGGGCGGGTTGATGCTCGTCATCGTGAAGCTAAAAACTTCGGGCACGAGCACGAAGTCATCGGCCTGAAGAACGAACGGCTCGCAACCATTGACGGATAGACGGAAGGAACCTTCGAGCACCACGCAATAGAACGGCTGGCCGACTTCCGTGCGGCTCGCGCGCCAGCGCCCGGCGCCGCTCAGCACTTTCGAGAACGTGGGCGTCGGCTTCAGCAATGTGACGATTTCGGCGAGCGGGTCGATCATGATCGGACGATTTCGAATGAAACCTGGACGCTCAATTGTAGCGAGTCCGGACGGTCAGGACTTATTGTGTTGGGACTGTCACCAACCACAGGATTCGACATGAAGACCGTCTTGATTACCGGTTGCTCGTCCGGCTTTGGCCTCGAAATCGCGCGTTATTTTCTGGATCGCGACTGGCGCGTTATCGCCACGATGCGCGCGCCACGCGAAGACATCTTGCCGCGCTCCGATCGTCTTTCGATTCTCGCCCTCGACGTGAAGGACCCGCAAAGCATTCGCGCCGTCATCGAAGCCGCCGGTCGGATCGACGTGCTCGTCAACAATGCGGGTATCGGTTTTCTGAACGCGCTCGAAGGAACGCCGATGGACACCGTGCGCGATATCTTCGAGACCAATACGCTCGGTACCATTGCGATGGCGCAGGCCGTGTTGCCGCAGTTCCGCGAGCGCCGCGAAGGTGTGATCATCAATGTGACGTCGAGCGTCACCTGCAGACCGCTGCATTTGCTGTCGGTCTACACCGCGAGCAAGTCCGCGGTCAACGCGTTCAGCGAATCGCTCGCGCTCGAACTGGAGCAGTTCAATGTGCGCGTGCGTGTCGTGCTGCCGGGACGCGCGCCTTCCACCCGCTTCGGCGAGAACGCGCAGGCACGTATGAAAGACGGATTCGCCGAGCCGTACGGCGCGCTCGTGGAGCAGATTTTCGCAAACTGGCAGAAAGAAACGGCCGTCACGCACGCATCGGATGTCGCCGAAGCGGTTTGGCTCGCAGCGACCGATTCATCGAGCCCGTTCAACATCCCCGCCGGCGAGGACGCTGTCGAGTGGTACAACGCGGCCACTAAATAGCACGAGTAAAAATCGCGGCGGTGAGAGCCTCGGTCCTCAGACCTGGCCGATGCCGCCGTCATTCATCAAATCCGCGCCCGTCATATAGGAACTCTGTTCGGAGGCGAGAAAGAGCGCCGCGCTGGCCATCTCCTCGGCGCGGGCGAGTCGACCGATCGGGACCATGCTCTTGTACATGCTCACCAGATCCTCGCGTGTCGCCGACTGGGAGTCGAGAATCGGGGTGTCGGTGACACCGGGGCTAAGCATGTTGACGCGAATGCCGCGATCCTTGAATTCGGCGGCCCAGGTGCGGGCATAGGAACGCAACGCGGCCTTGGTCGCCGCATAGGCGGTATGACCTGGGATGCCCATCACGTGCATGGCCGACGAAACCAGGATGATCGACCCACCACCTGTCATCATCGGCAGCAGCTTCTGCACCAGAAATACCGGGCCGCGCGCCATGAGGTTGAATGCCTTGTCGAAATGCTCAGGCGTGATGGTGTCGATCGAAGCCTGCTCGGTAAAGCCCGCGTTCGACACGATGATGTCGACGACACCTTTTTCGTCCCTGACTGCCGCAGCGACACGGTCGAGGTCATCGAGATTCGCGGCGTCGGCCTGAAGCGCGGTAACGTTGCGTCCGAGCAGTTTGACGGCCTCGTCGAGCTGGCCTTGGCGCCGACCGAAGATAAAGACGTGAGCGCCTTCGGCGACGAATCGCCTGGCGATCGCCAGGCCGATACCCGTCGTTCCGCCGCTAATAACCGCGATCTTCCCTGTGAGAGTAGACATTGAAGCTTCTGCCTGTTGGTGAATGGAAGTGACATCGTAATTGCGGCCACTTCGAATGATAATCGGCGGATTTATCATAAGATCCATTCACCGAGAGAATAGATCGCACGAGAGAAATACAATGGATCGGTTTCACGAATTGAACGCCTTCTTCGCCGTCGTTGAAGCGGGTGGCTTTTCCGCCGCGGCGCGCAGAACCGGCGAGTCACAGTCCGCGATCAGTAAGTCGATCGGCGCGCTGGAAAAGCGCCTGGGCGTGCTGCTATTCAACCGAAGCACACGCAGCGTGACCCTGACGGATCAGGGGCAGAAATACTACGAACGCACCAAGCCGTTGCTGGACGAGATTGAGGTGGCCGACAGCGAACTGACCAGCAGCACGCTGGATGTCTCGGGGCTTGTCCGGATCGCCTCTGCCTCTACGTTCGGTCGCCTGCACGTTGTTCCGCTCATTCCCGAGCTGCTGTCGCGCTATCCTGGTCTGCGGGTCGATCTCGTGTTGTCGGATTTCGTACGCGATATGGTCGAGGATCGAATCGATCTCGCGATCCGAGTGGGCTCCGTCAACGATCCGGATTCGGTCGTGAAGCGGATTGCCAGCACCCCGCTGGTCTGCGTCGGATCGCGTCGCTATTTCGAGCAATACGGTGTACCGAAGGATCCTACCGAACTCGCCAATCACAATTGCCTGCTCTACGGCGGTCTGATGGAGTCGGCAAACTGGCCGTTTCATGGGCCACGAGGCCGATTCAGCGTACCGGTGCGAGGCAACCTGTCGTCGAATAGCGTCGAGACAATACGATCGGCCGTGCTCGCGGGCGTGGGAATCGGCCTCTTCGCGAAGCTCTCGCTCGCCGACGAACTCAAGCATCCCGACATTGTGACCGTGCTGGACGACTTCATCCACGACGCCCGTGATGTAAGCATCATCTGGCCGAGGCGTCGTTTCGTGCCTGCGCGCGTGCGCCGGGTGACTGACTATTTTGCGGCTGCGCTGCCGCAGCGCTTGTAGGAGCGACGTCCGTGAACTAAAAGCTGGCTGGCGGCACTGCGTGCGTCTGAATCAGTCGATTCCGGCGCGCACTTCAAACGCCGTCCGTCACGCAATGTTCGCGAGCGGCGCGCGTCGAGTGCCTGCGTCGTTCGACATCGAATCCCGCACATGGCGCGCGAATTCCTGTGCCGCTGGCTGAACCGTCGCGGGCAATCGCAGACAGATCGCGAACGCAGGCAGTGCAGGCAAGCCGCTGACTCGAAACGTGAGCGTCTCCAGATCGGCCGGCACCGTGGAGGCGAGCCAGGCCGTGATCGCGAGGCCCGCGCGCACCGTTGCGGCGGTCGCCTCGATGTTTCCGCTCTCGAACACCGTGCGCCACGCAATGCCCTCGTCCGCGAGCGCGCCGAGCACCACCGGACGGAAAGCACAACGCCCGTCTACCATCGACAGCGGCAACGGCCGCTTCTGCCATGCATCACTGCCGCGCCCCTTGACCCACACCAACGGCTCGATGCAGACCACTTCACCTTCGGCTTCGCTTGCGACATATTCGACCAACGACACGTCGACGCGACCGCTATTCACCGCTTCGCTCAGCTCTGGCGACGCCGCGCACACCAACGAAATTTCGACGTGCGGATGCGCCTCGGCGAATGCCTTCATCGCGGGCGCGAGCCGCGTCACGAGATCGTAAGGCACGCCCACACGCAAGGCGCCGCGCAACGGCTGGCCGGTCATGTCGGCCCAGATTTCATCGTTCAGCCGCAGCAGCTTGCGCGCCTTCACGAGAAACTGCTCGCCCTGGTGCGACAGTTCCAGCCGGCGCGTCTTGCGAACGAACAGAAGGCAATCCAGCACATCTTCGAGGCGCTTCACCTGTTGGCTCACGGCGCCTTGCGTCATGTGCAGCAGATTCGCGGCGACCGTCATGCTGCCGCTATCGGCGACGGCAACGAAGGTGCGGACCAGATCGAGGTCGAGGTTTCGGCTCATCTATGCATTATGCGGCGTAATGTACCGCATCAATATTATTAGCTTTCACGATGCTTTGACGATCCGTACAGTGCAAATTCACTGATCCGAATGTGCACCGATGACCTCGATTCTGCCGCTTCTGCTCTTCGTCGCCGTCGCGACCGTGACGCCCGGCGGCGCGACCACGCTCGCCGCCGCCTCAGGCGCACGCTTCGGCTTCGTACGCTCGATACCGCTGATGCTCGGCATCGCTATGGGCCTCGCCTTGCTCGCTGCGCTCGCCGCACTCGGGCTTGGCGGTCTGCTTCTCACGCTGCCGTCGCTGCAAACGGCGGTGAGGACGCTCGGCTCCGCGTATCTGCTGTGGCTCGCGTGGCGCATCGCGCGCAGCGGGCCGCCAAACGCGAGCAATGGCCCCGTGCGCCCGGTTTCGCTCGTCAACGGTTTCCTGCTGCTCTGGCTCAACCCGAAAGGCTGGGCGATGACGGTTGGCGCGGCGGCGTCTTTCGCGCTGCTCGCAAACAGTCCGAACCGCCTCGCGATGCTGCTCGGTGCAGCGTTCGGGGTGACTGCGTGCGCGTCGCTCGCGCTGTGGTGTGCGCTCGGCGTGCTATTCGCGCGGCTGTTTCGGACGCCGCGCCACTGGCGCATTCTCAATCTCGCGATGGGTGTGCTGCTCGCCGCATCCCTCATTCCGACCTGGAGATAAGCATGTCTTCCCATCCGTTCGCCGAATCGTTCGACCTTGAAGCCGCGTTCGCCGATGTGTCGGATCATTGGTCGCCGAAAGTTGTCGCACAGGTCGACGATCAGTACGTGAAGGTCGCGAAAGTGCGCGGGCGGCTCGTGTGGCACGACCACGAGCACGAGGAGCTTGCCGAAGAACACGAGCACCCCGATATCGAGACCTTGCTGGATGAAGCCATTCGAGACGCCGGAGACGTCGGCATCGTCTGGCCGAGGTGCCGTTTCGAGCGTGCATGGCGCCTCCGCTCGAGTCGACGCTGAAAGGCGTGCTCAGTGCAGTTTGACGTGCGGCGCGGTGCTTCGACGGAGCCGATGCGCGAGGGTATTGACGATCATGCGTGCATAGCCATGCAGCGCTGCAACGTGCATCCGATACAGCGACAAATACATGAAGCGAGCAAGCAGTCCGTCCACGAGCATGCTGCCGCCGATAAGACCTCCCATCAGACTCCCTACCGCATTCGCGTGCCCGAGCGAGACTAGCGAGCCGAGATCGCGATAGGCAAACTCCGGAAGCTTTTGCCCCTCGATGCGTCGCGCAAGTGCCTTGACTAAAAACGATGCCTGCTGATGAGCCGCCTGGGCGCGCGGTGGAACGTTGCGCTCGAAACCCAACCATGGACAGGCCGCGCAATCGCCGAATGCGAATATATGGTCGTCGAGATCCGTTTGAAGCGTGCGACGCACACTGAGTTGCCCCAGATGATTGACGCTCAGCCCATCGAGCGTTGAAAGCACCACGGGTGCCTTGATGCCCGCGGCCCACACCATGAGATCCGCACGTATCGTCTTGCCGTTTTTCGTGCGGATGAGTCCGGGCGCGACCTCCGCGACCCGCTCGTCGACCATCAACTTGACATTGAGTTTGCCCAGCAGTCCGGCCGCTGCGGTGGAAACGCGTTCTTTCAACGCTGGCAGAATCCGCGGCCCAGCTTCAATGAGCACGATCCCAATGTCATGTGTGGGGTCGAGCCGATGCAAGCCGTATGATGAAAGTACCTTCGCCGTATTGCGCAATTCGGCGGACAATTCCACGCCCGTAGCGCCCCCGCCAACGATCGCGACCTGGACACGAGGCGCGTGATCGACGGGCACTCCACATGCACTCCGCTCACCGGCGTCTCGTTGTTGTTCGGCGCGAATGCAAGCTGAAATCAGGCGCTTTCTGAAGCGTTCCGCTTGAGCGACGTTGTCAAGCGCGAGCGAATTTTCCGCCGCGCCCGGCACGCCGAAGTAGTGCGTTGTACTGCCGATGGCAAGAATCAACGAGTCGTACCCGATTCGGCGCGGCGGTACCAGTGCGGCTCCGTCGTCATCGAGCAGTGGCGAAAGCAGGACCTGCCTCGAGCCACGATCCAGTCCGACAAGTTCGCCATGGATGAACTGGAAGCCGTGCCACTGAGCTTGCGCGGCGTACGCCAGTTCCTGTGCGAATGGGTCCAGACTTCCCGCTGCGACCTCGTGCAACAGGGGCTTCCAGATATGCGTCGGGTTGCGGTCGATCAACGTAACGGAGGCACGTTGCGCCCCGCTTCTTCGCCGACCACCATAACGATCGCCTAGCCTCGTTGCGAGTTCGATGCCACCCGCCCCTCCTCCCACGATCACAAAACGATGCATGAAGATTCTCCCTGGACGACGACGCGCGGTACGGAAATCCAACACAACGGTTGAGAACAACTATCGCAGAAGCCCGACGGCAGGAAAATCTCATAGTTCTGATGGTTGCCTTCAGGTTTTCTGATTGAGAGATCTCCTACTGACCTCGCCCTCAACGGCGTACTCGCACTGTCTGGAAACCCTCCAGGTTCACACGCACGATGCCCGAGACCCGACGCGCGACTTCACTTCGGCGCAGTCGGCTCGCCGCGATGGCCAGGTGCTCGAACGCACTGCTGAACGCAGTTCGGCGCCCTTCCACTCGGCGTGGTCGTCAAAGGGATGATCGTAGGTGCCGCGCTGATGGCTGGGGGTCGTTCTTCGCCAGATCTGTGGGTGATCAGGATGAAGCCATCAACGTTCAGACTTTTGGTCGATGGACTGATGCCGTCGGCAGGTATCTCATCGTTGTGGGCCTCAATGGCACGATGACTGCGTCGCCGAACTCGCTCAAACAGGCACCATCGCAGCTAGCGAAAAGATGCCTTGCGACGCCGCCGCCAGTTCGCAGATAGCGTCGCTGATGCAGTTCATTCCGTCTTTATTCTCCAATGCGCTTAAAGCTGGCGTAGTAATCGTCGGTGTAATAGCACTCGCCGGTTTGCTTGCGCGGCCCACCACATACGATCCGACGCTGCCCGCGATCCGTCGCGCCTGGTGTGCGAACCGTATAGGTGTGGTAGTAACCGCGCGGATGCTTCGGCAGCAAAGCCGCACTGTTACGAAACAAGACCCCGTCATCGCTAAACGGGAAGGGGCCGCCCGCTTTGATCAGTCGCAGAGTTTCGGCCGCTTCCGCCGGCAACTGCGCCTTGGTGACGGTGACCAGCGCGCCCGTTCCTTGGGCGCCTGATGCAGCGGTTGCATCGCTCGCACCCTGTGCTGGCTGAACCGGCGCCGAACTCGCGGATGCGCCCGATGCCTCAGTGGCGCTTTGCGGTCCCTGCTTGCCGCATCCGCCGAAGATCGCGCTCAATGCGACGATGCAGGAGACAGTCCACGCTCTCTTCACGAAACGGTTCTCCCTTCGTTGACCAGCACCCGACGACCTGGATAGACGTAAAGGTATCGCTAATGACGGAGCGAATCAACGTTCGATCGGAAATAGTCTGCGCGCGATCGGAATCCAGCCGTTTCCCCTATCGCGAACCTTCGTCGCATGCGGCGAAAGGGGCCTGCGCATACGATAAATCAACAGCTAGTTGCCGTTTGGAGCAGTCATGAAGCGGACCATCAGGATCGAACCAGATCAAGTCGACACATCGCCGCGCATGGCAAGCCGGGTTGAAGTCCCCATCTTCCTCGAAGCGGCCAGCAAACGACATCCGTCTTAGCCGCATCAAACGCCTCCACTTCGCCCCACGACCGACCATCACGATACGTCGCATGTCCATGAAGCATGGCCGCGATGCACCCGACATATCCGATTGCGCCTGGCGTTATTGTTCATGGCGTAGTCCGTCGCCGCGTTGGGCCGCGAGCGCGCGAGGCGAGAGAAGTGGCAACCTGGTTGAACTCCAATCGATAACCGAGGGCGAGTCCTGCCCAATACCTGAATTGGCGACCGCGTGCTTGCAAGATACGGCGGTTCGAATCCATCGTAGACCCGTGCCTTCATGCGCGCGAGAATCGTGGTTTAACGATGGTTTCCACGCCTGCAGCGGAGTACGAAATGGACGATCCCTATGATCTTCAGCGCTTCCTCGATGCACAAGAGCCGGTCTACGACCAGGTATGCGATGAACTGAGGCACGGACGCAAGCGAAGCCACTGGATGTGGTTCGTGTTTCCTCAAATCGAGGGGCTCGGAACCAGCGCAATGGCTCGGCGATTCGCGCTTTCGTCGCTGGACGAAGCGCAAGCCTATCTGCGCCACCCGATACTCGGCCCACGGCTGCGCGAAACGACGCACCTGGTCAACCTCGTCAGCGACCGCTCCGTCGAGGAAATATTCGGGTATCCGGATGACCTGAAGTTTCGCTCGTCGGTCACCTTGTTCGCGCACGCCACGAACGACAACGACGTATTCGTCGAAGCTTTGCGCAAGTATTTCGGCGGAGAAGCCGATCCGCGGACCCTCCAACTGCTCTAGACCATTTTGGTAGCGGTCCCGCGCACGCGGGGCGCAGCGGACCGCGCAATTCCGCTCCCGGTGCAGTGCGTGGTCACTGCCCGCTCACATCGGCTGCACGGGATCGAAAGAGCAGCAGGTGATCCGTGCCGGATTCGGACAGCCAGACCTCGCCCGGACGACCCATCATCTGACGCACGTTCGCGTGGTCACGCGGCAACGGCAACACGTCGAACCGCTCGGCACGCGGATCGAAGCGCACCAGCGCATTAGCGCTCCATTCGCTGAGCCAGACGATGTCCTGGTCGTCGACGAATATTGCATACGCGTGCGGATCGTTGCCGGGCAGTCGCCATTCGCGCCAATGATGCGTGCCAGGATCGTACACGCCGACTTTTCCGGCGTTCCACTCGCTGACCCAGATGCGCCCCCTGGAATCGGCCCAGACGCGGCGCGCGCCCTGATTCGACGTTGGTGGCTCGATGACCTGTGCCGCGCCTGTGGTCGGGTCGATGCGACCTACGTAATTTCCCGCCAGCGAAGCGAAATACAGATCCCCGGAGCGGGTCACGCAGATACCGTAGGGCCCGGCGCCGCGTGGGGCATCAAAGACGCGCATGCGCGATCGCTGCGGATCGAGTTCGCCGTAGATACCACTTTGCCCCGTAAACCACAGATGCCCCTGTTTGTCGAACACGGCGGTATTCAGATTGGCGTCCGGCCGGTCCTTGGGTAGCGGAAAACGCGTGACGGCGAGCGTCTTCGGATCGATACGCACGATTGCGTTCTGGCCGCCGTCAGTGACCCACGCCGCACGATCGGGGCCGACGATCACGCCATGCGGCGCCGATCCGGCGCCGAGCGCGATCATGTCGGTTTTGCCGCTGCGCGGGTCCAGCCGCCCGAGCGCTCCCCGCGCCTGCGCGGTGTACCACACGGTGCCGTCATGCGCCGGTGCGACGTCATGCGGTGCGCTGCCGGCCGGGACGGCGAAGCTCTCGAACGACGGCGGCTGTGCTTGAGCCTGCGCGAGGCCAAGGTTGTCTGTGCTGATCGCGCAAGCGATGGCGTAAAGAGCCAGGGCAATCGCAGACCGGGCAGTCGATTGCGGGGCAAGCTTCGGAAAATGTTTGAAGTCCAAGCGGGCGAATTCCATCATCGCACGAAGTCGCTCGAGCGCCGCATGCCCCGGATGGATCGCGAACATCCACCAAAGAAGCCCCACAAGTAACAGCAGAGGAATCAGCATGGGTGGTCTCCATCGCTGCTTGTGCCAGCTAACGTATCACGAATGCCACTTGCCAAGGTCAACCCGACGTTTCAATGCCTGCCGGCGCTCCTCTAGCGCGGCGTGCGCTTCCTCGACGTTGTCGAAAGTGCGATTCGCCGGGATATTCGTTGCCGGGTTTGCGGGCAATGGAACCGCACCAGGGTAAATACAGATTCGATCGCTCAAAAAGCTTTATAGAATGGCTAATATTAGCAAGGAGCAATACTGCTTGCTATAGATTAATCAAAGAGATCCCGCAGAACCCGGAGACGCCATGCAGATCGACTACCAAACGATGCGGTTCGACTACGAGCGAGCCGTCGACCACGATGCCGGTGCACCGCTCACCTATCCGGTCGTGGTGATCGGCGCTGGCCCGGTCGGGTTGTCAGCGGCCATCGATCTGGCCCAGCAGGGCGTTCGCACCGTGCTGCTCGACAATGACGACACGCTGTCGAGCGGTTCGCGCGCAATCTGTTTTGCGAAGCGGACGCTGGAAATTTTCGATCGGCTCGGCTGCGGCAAGCAGATGGTCGACAAAGGCGTGAGCTGGAACGTCGGCAAGGTGTTCCTGCAGGATGAACTGATCTATACGTTCAACCTGCTGCCCGAGACAGGCCACGCGCGCCCGGCATTCATCAATCTGCAGCAGTACTACGTCGAGGGCTATCTGGTAGACGAGGCGAAGCGAACCGCGAATCTGCAGATGCGCTGGAAAAGCAATGTGATCGGTGTGACCCAGCAAGACGACCATGTCGAGTTGCGGGTCGAAACGCCCGACGGCATTTATCCGATGCGCGCGCAATACGTGGTCGCCGCCGACGGCGCGCGCAGCGCGGTGCGCAAGGCGCTCGGTCTCGACAGTCATGGTCGCACCTTCAAGGACCGCTTCCTGATCGCGGATGTGAAAATGAAGGCGCCGTTTCCGACCGAACGCTGGTTCTGGTTCGATCCGCCCTTCCATCGCAATCAATCCGTACTGCTGCACAGGCAGCCCGACAACGTCTGGCGCATCGATTTCCAGCTCGGCTGGGACGCCGATCCGGTCGCCGAAAAACAGCCTGAAAAAGTGATTCCGCGCGTGAAAGCGCTGCTCGGCGACGATGCCGGGTTCGAGCTCGAATGGGTCAGCGTCTACACGTTTTCGTGTTTGCGGATGGACAGTTTCCGGCATGGCCGCGTGCTGTTCGCGGGCGATTCGGCGCATGGCGTGTCGCCGTTCGGCGCGCGCGGCGCGAATAGCGGCGTGCAGGATGCCGACAATCTCGCCTGGAAGCTGCGGCTCGTCGTCAACGGCGACGCGCCGCCGGCGCTGCTCGATACCTATGCATCCGAGCGCGAGTATGCGGCGGACGAAAACATCCTGAACTCATCGCGCGCCACCGACTTCATCACGCCGAAAAGCGCGGTTTCGCGGATGTTCCGCGATGCCACGCTTAAGCTCGCGAAAGAGTGTCCGTTCGCGCGGCGCATCGTCAACAGCGGCCGTCTGTCGGTGCCGGCGGTTCTACGTGACTCGCCCCTGAACACGCCCGACGCCGACGCGTTCACCGGTGCGATGGTGCCCGGCGCGGCCAGCACCGACGCGCCGGTCAAGCTCGCTGGCGAACACGCCTGGTTGCTGAATCAGACCGGACACGGCGGCTTCACGGGTGTGCAATTCTGCGGCCCGGGAGACGACCTGACGAAATGCGCCGAACGGCTTCGCGCGCTCGCATGCCTCGCGGTGCCGGTTCACTCGTTGATCGTCGTGCCGCGTGGCGCGGCCGCGACCGCGCTGCCGGAGATGCCTCACGTCACGGTGATCGAGGACGTCGAAGGCATCGTCACGCATCGCTTCGATGCGCGGCCCGGCACCTTTTATCTGCTGCGTCCGGACCAGCACGTCTGCGCGCGCTGGCGCGCCCTCGACACCGCCTCGGTCGCCAAGGCCGTGGATCGCGCAACCTGCAACGGATAACCATCATGACCAAGCTGAACATCGAAACGAATATGGCCGATCCGGATGCGTTCTATGAAAAGCTCATCGACGCGCACAATGGACTGACCGACGAGCAAAGCCATTTCATGAACGCAAAGCTCGTGCTGCTGCTCGCGAACCACATCGGCGATGCCGACGTGCTGCTAGAAGCGCTGGCGCTGGCGCGCGCGGATTGACGACCCAGGCTCAGCGCCCGATCCAGCCGAACCGCCACGACAGCCGTCGTGTCGTGGCGAGCAGCCTCTGCGCGGTCGTGCCGTGCGTGCTGAAATCAAAGCCGCCCGACGGACCGATCACCGCGACCACCAGACTGACGCTGCCCGTATGATCGAACACGGGCGCGGCCAACGCGCCGATGCCCGGCACCGGCGCATCGAGTGCGTCATCGATGCCGTCGCTCACAACCTTCGCGCGACGTGCCAGATAGGCCGGAGCCAACGACGGCGAACCCTTTTTCGGCGCCACGAGCACTTCCGCAACCGGCGCGCCCGCGAGTCTGATCGATTCCTGCGACAACAGCCCGACCAATACGTCGTCCGCAAGATGCGCGGCGAACACGCGCCCTATCGCCGTGTTGACGAGCGACATCACGGTGCCCACGCGCAGGCTCACGTGTTGTGGTCTCGCCGATTCTTCGAAGCGGATGACCGTAGGACCCAAAGGTCCAAGAATCGCCACCGCGACGCTCATGCCGGACTCCGCCGCAAGCGTGACGATCTCCGGTTCGGCATCGCGAATCGGCGACATGCGCTGCAACGCGATCAGGCCGAGCTCCATGCCGAGCGGTCCCCCACTGAAAAGACCGGCGTCGTCGCGGCTCAGCAAGCCGACCTTGAGCAGACTCACCAGATGCGGAAACGCCTTGGCGGCGGGCATATCGGCGGCCGCGGCCAGATCGCGCAACGACAGCGGACGGCCGGCGGCAACGAGTGCCAGCAGGAGTTCGCCTGTGTTGTCGAGCGCGCTGATTCCGCGCTGAGCTTTCGTGTCGTTGAGTTGGGGCGTGTTCGCGTCGGACGCGTCCGGGGTTTCGATCTGCATGATTCTCAGCTGGGTGTGACCAGCGCTTCGGTGATACGTCGGGAAGTTTCGAGCAACTGACGCGCGACCACACCATCCCACGCGACTTCGATCGAGCCCGACGAGCCGATCGCCGTCAACGCGAGTTGCATCCGTTGATCGCCATCGAACACCGGCACGCTCAGACTGCTGATGCCCGGACTCGGCGCATCGATTCCTCGCTCGATGCCGCGCGCGCGGATCTCATCGAAGCGTTTGCGCCACTCCGTGCTAGTCGGCCCTTTGGCGGCGCGGCCGCGCGCCGGCGTCGGGTCCGCCGAATGCGCCTGGCTTCGCGCCATTTGCGCGACCTGCTCGGGCGCGCAGAACGCGCAGAATACGCGGCCCGTCGATGTCGCTTCGAGCGACATCACCGTGCCGATGTGCAGATTGACATGCAGCGGCGCACCGCTGCGCTCGTATCGGACGATGGTGGGGCCCTGCACGCCCGCCACGCAGATCGCCACGCTAAGACCGATCCGCTCCGCGAGCGAAGCCGCGTGGGCAGCAGCGATGCGATAGACCGGCTGCTGTTCGATATGCATGAGGCCAAGCCGCAACGACAGCGGCCCCGGCTCGTAGTTGCCGGTCAGGGCATCGCGCTTGACGAGGCCGAGGCGCGTCAGGCTCACGAGATAGGTATGTGCCTGCGCCGACGACAGTTGCGCCTCGCCGGCCAGTTCGGTCAGCCCGAGCGGTTCGCGCTGTCGCGCCAGCGCCTGCAGCAGACGTCCGCCGACCTCGACGCTCTGAATCCCCCGCTGTTTCTTTTCGCTTGTCGTATCAGCCATCGTGTTGTCCGCCCTTGACCCGAAGGAGATTCGGCCCGTCCGGTGTCGCCCGTGGAAGGCCTAGATGGTATCCGATCGGACCGTGCCGACCAACCAACGGAGTTTACCCTAACTTAGTGAATGACAAGGTATTTTGTCATTGACAAATATAAGCACGACGACGACTATTAGTCATCCCCCAACGAGTCGTGAGACGGAGACAGACATGGCGAAGGCTTTCGCATCCCAGGCCGACCTGGAAGAGAAGAAGATCACGTGGACCCAATTGTCGGAAAACGCGTATGCATATACGGCCGAGGGCGACCCTAACTCGGGCGTGATCATCGGCGACGACGGCGTGCTGATCGTCGACACCACCGCCACGCCGGCCATGGCGCAAGACCTGATCGCGAAGATCCGCAGCGTCACCGACAAACCGATCAAATACGTCGTGCTGTCGCACTATCACGCGGTGCGTGTGCTGGGTGCGTCGGCGTACTTCAAGGAAGGGGCACAGCAGGTGATCGCCAGCCGCGGCACCTACGAAATGATCGTCGAGCGCGGCGAAGCCGATATGAAGTCGGAGATCGAACGCTTCCCGCGTCTTTTTGCAGGCGTCGAAACGGTGCCCGGTCTGACGTGGCCGACGCTGGTTTTCGAAAAGGAAATGACGCTCTTTCTCGGCAAGCTCGAAGTGCGCATCGCGCATCTCGGCTCGGGCCACACGAAGGGCGACACGGTCGTCTGGCTGCCGTCGCAGAAGGTGTTGTTCTCCGGCGACCTGGTCGAATACGACGCGGCCTGCTATTGCGGCGACGCGCAACTCGAACAATGGCCGACGACGCTCGAAGCATTGCGCGCCCTGAACGCGGAGAAGCTGGTGCCGGGTCGCGGCCCCGCGCTGCTGTCGCCGGCGGAAGTGAACAAGGGCCTCGACTACACGAAAGACTTCGTCACCACGCTGTTGCAGGCGGGCCGTGACGCATTCAGGGACAAGCTCGATCTGAAGGGCGCGATGGCGCTCACGCGCAAGTCCATGGACCCGAAGTTCGGCAACGTCTTCATCTACGAGCATTGCCTGCCGTTCGACGTGTCGCGAGCCTACGACGAAGCAAGCGGCATCAGCCATCCGCGCGTCTGGACCGCGCAGCGCGACAAGGAAATGTGGGACGCGCTGCAAAACTGATCGCACCACGCACTCGGGAAAGGCCGTTCGGTCTTTCCTCTTTTCCGTTCAAACCATGAAGGCGCGCTAGACGCCTCGGGCGCGCTCGTCTTCGCACAGGCGCGCTCCGCACCTGGAGCGAGACATGCAGCATTCCCTCGATGGCAACGCCATTGGCCACGCCGCGCCCGTCGCGAGCGACGATTCGATGTTCAGGAAGGTCGCGTGGCGCATCGTGCCGTTTCTGTTTCTTTGCTATGTCGTGTCGTTTCTGGACCGGATCAACATCGGCTTCGCGCAATTGCAGATGAAGCATGATCTCGGCTTCAGCGACGCGATGTACGGACTCGGCGCAGCCGTGTTCTACGTCGGCTACGTGCTGTGCGAGGTGCCGAGCAACATCCTGTTGGCCAAATACGGCGCGCGTAAAACCTTCATGCGGATCATGCTGCTGTGGGGCATCGCGTCGATGTGCATGATGTTCGTGTCGAAGCCCGCGCACTTTTACGTTCTGCGCTTTATGCTGGGCGTTTTCGAGGCGGGCTTTTTCCCGGGCATCGTGCTGTATCTGACGTATTGGTTTCCCGCCAGCCGGCGCGCCGCCGTGATCTCGGTGTTTTTCGCGGGCGTTGCGGTCGCGGGCGTGCTCGGCGGACTTTTCTCCGGCTGGATCATGCGCGACATGAGCGGCGTGCTGAACCTGTTCGGATGGCAGTGGATGTTTGCGATCGAAGGCGCACCCGCTGTGATTCTCGGATTGCTCTCGTGGCGCTATCTGGTCGACAAGCCGCACGAGGCAAGCTGGCTCACGCAGGACGAACAAGAGCGACTCGTCGCGCTTTGCGCGCAAGGCCAGTCGAAAGACCACCGGCATGACAGTCGCGGCTTCGCCGCCGCGTTGCTCAATCCGCGCGTCTATCTGTTCGCGTTCATCTATTTTTCGCTGACCTGTGCGTCGCTGACGCTCAATTTCTGGATGCCATTGATGATCCGCGATTTTGGGGTTCAGGATGTCGTGGCGGTGAGTCTTTATACCGTGGTGCCGAATGCGATCGGTGCGGTGGGTCTGATTCTGATTGCGCGCCGCTCGGATCGAACTGGGGAACGGCGTAAGCATTTTGCTTTCTGCACGGTGGGCGGGGGTCTCGCGCTCGCGTCGCTTACGCTGCATCTGAGCAGCTTTCCTGTGATGCTGGCTATCTTGTCGCTCGCTGCCGTGTTGATTTTCGCGGCGCTGCCGATCTTTTGGGCGGTGCCTACCAGCTATCTGTCCGGGAAAGCGGCTGCGCCGGGGATCGCGTTTATTAGCAGTATTGGGATTACGAGCGGGATCGTCAGTCCGTGGGTGATCGGTCAGATTCGCACGACGACGGGGAGTATGGATCTCGCCGTTTATCTTCTTGCGGGGCTGCTTGTGGTTAGTGGGGTTGCGTTGATGGCTGGTGTGAGAGCGGATGCGAGGGGGCGTTGAAATGTCATCGCAATGGGCGCGGGCGGTGGAGCGACGGCGATGATGACTTTTCGCTATCAGATCACGCCGGCGCTGACGAAGGCAGCAGGCGCAAAGGATACGGTGTGATGTCGCTGCGGTTGGCAGCCCGTCACGATGACTGCGATCGGCGTGCCGTCGGTGGCGACGCGGTGTTTGTCTTCAGCAGATACGTCGGGAACCAGAATTCCACGGTTCATTGCATCGCGTACCGGAACAACCTCGCCTATCCGGCGAAGCTGCCGCTTTACTTCGCCGCCGACGAATGGGTACTGTCGACATGGTGGCAGAAGACGGCTGGACTGAATCTTGCGTCTCCTCAATGATTGGAGGAAAACGATCATGACCAGACTACTCTTTGCAATCATCGTGGCAGTCGGCCTGGCGGGCTGCGTCGTCGCCCCGCCGCCGCCCAGCTATGGCTACGGTTATGAGCCAGCGCCCGCCTATGGCTATGCCCCCGGGTATTACGTCGCGCCCTCCGTGAGCCTCGGCATCGGCATTGGCGGCTACTGGGGTGGCCATGGGGGTCATTGGCACGGCCATTGAATCAGACGTTCTCGAAGGAAACGACGGCATGCGGTTGCGCCGCATCTAGGGCCATGACGCGGTGTCGATCCCGCATCGACCGTCGTTTCCGACAATCCACTAGCTCTTCCGAACCAGGGTAAACATCCATCCTCCCACGAAGCACTTCAAAATGGTTGGTGTACGGAGTATATTCGCGTTCAGCAGATATCTACTGAACGGAGGAGGACGTCATGCAATTTCATCTCAACGGTTTCCGGGTCGGCGATCCGACGATCGAGCCAGTCATCGGCAATGCGCATGCGGCGCAGATGCCCGAGACGGTCGACGTGCTGATCGTCGGCAGCGGCCCTGCCGGACTCGTACTGGCGGCGCAGCTGTCGCAATTCCCGTCGATCGGCGTGCGCGTCGTCGAGCGTCGCGACGGACCGTTGCAGATGGGACAGGCCGATGGCGTGGCGTGCCGTACCGTCGAGATGTTCAATGCGTTCGGCCTCAGTGACCGCCTGCTGCAAGAAGCCTATTGGGTCAATGAAACAGTATTCTGGCGACCCGATGCAAATGACCGCGGCGCGATCAGTCGTACCGGCCGAGTTCAGGATACCGAGACAGGCCTTTCGGAATTTCCGCACGTCATCGTCAATCAGGCCCGCATCCAGGAATATCTGCTCGACGTGATGCGCCGCTCCGCGCGACGGATCGAACCGGACTACAGCCTCGAAGTGGTCGACGTTCAGCGCGACGATACGCACGAATACCCGGTGCTGGTCACGCTGCGCCATACCGATCCCGCGCGGCTCGACGAGACCGTGTCCGTGCGTGCGCGCTATGTCGTCGGTTGCGACGGCGCTCGCAGCCGCGTACGCGCCGCCATCGGACAAACGTTGCGCGGTGACGCGGCCAACCACGCGTGGGGCGTAATGGATGCGCTGGCGGTCAGCGACTTTCCGGACATCCGGCTGAAAGCGGCGATTCAGTCCGCGAGCAGGGGCAACCTGCTGATCATTCCGCGTGAAGGCGGATATCTGGTCCGCTTCTACGTCGACCTCGGCGATGTCACCCCGGAGAACCGCGACAGCATCAAGCAGATCACGGTCGATCGCATCATCGAGACGGCGCAGCGCATCCTCCATCCCTATACGCTCGACGTAAAAGAAGTGGCGTGGTTCTCGGTCTATGAGGTCGGGCAGCGCCTCACCGACCGCTTCGACGATGCCATCGCCGCCGACGGCACTTCGCGCGAGCCTCGCGTGTTCATCGCGGGCGACGCCTGCCACACGCATAGCGCCAAAGCGGGTCAGGGCATGAACGTGTCGATGCAGGACGGCTTCAATCTCGGCTGGAAGCTCGGCGCGGTGCTGGAGGGCCGCAGCGACGCCGCTCTGATGCGCACGTATTCGGACGAGCGCCAACCTATTGCGCAGGAGCTGATCGATTTCGACAAGGAATGGTCGGCGATGATGGCCGCGCCGCCGAAGGATCCGAACCGGCCCGAGGCGGGCGGCGTCGATCCCGCGGAGCTTCAGGCGTACTTCGTTCGCGCCGGCCGCTACACGGCTGGCGTCGCAACGCGTTACCGGCCGGCCACCCTGACCGGTGAGGCGACGCATCAGGCGCTCGCCAAAGGCTTTGCGATCGGTACGCGCTTTCACTCGTCGCCTGTCGTTCGCCTCGCTGATGCAAAACCGTTCCATCTAGGGCATGCCGCGCAAGCGGACGGCCGCTGGCGCCTGTACGCTTTCGCGGACGCGTCGCGTCGTGCGCTGGATGCGCTGTGCGAGCATCTCGACAAGTCGTCCGATTCCGTTTTGAGGCGCTTCACGCCGAAGGACGCCGACGTGGATAGCGTTCTCGATCTGCGCGCGGTGCTGCAACAGCCGCATCGCGAAGTCCGCCTCGAAGACGTCCCCGCCCTCCTGCTGCCGCGCAAGGGTCGCCACGGCCTCATCGACTACGAAAAGGCATTTACGAGCGACGCGACGACTGATATCTTCGACGAGCGCGGCATCGATCGCGAACAAGGTGCACTCGTCGTGGTACGTCCCGATCAATACGTGGCCCATGTTCTCCCATTGAATGCGTATGCGGAGTTGAACGCCTTCTTTCGGCCCATCATTCGCGTGCGTTAAACCACAACGAAACCCAAACCTCCGAAATTGCCGATCAAACCCGAAGACGCCGGCGCGCTCCCCAAATTTACTGGCAGCCTGGTGCGCCGTGCCCAACAGCGCCATGCAGCGGTCTGGCTGAGCGAGGTTTCCGCGGAGATCACGAGCGTGCAGTACGCGGCGCTCGAGGTCTTGCACGAGACGCCTGGCGTCAGTCAGCGGCAACTCGGAGACAAACTCGACGTGGATCGTTCGACGATTGCCGATCTCGTTGCACGCATGGTGCGCAATGGCCAGATCGAGCGCGCGGACGATCCTGTCGACAAGCGCAGTTATGTGCTGTTTCTCACCACTGCCGGTAAGAAGCAGCTCTCGGCCTTGCGTCCGCGCGTCGAGCAGGTCGAGCGCATTCTCACTGAAAGGCTGACGGCAAGCGAATTGGCGCAGTTGCGTCGGCTGCTTTCGGCACTGTTGCCGCCGCGGGCTTGATGCGCTTGCTTCTGAAGACCGCCTGCCGTCGCGGTCTGCCAGACAGCGCCTCCATTTCGGCTCCCATAGCCCCCTCCCCGCCGCCGCCTGGTTAGAACCGGGCGCCTTTCCAGAACAAATGACGGACGACGCACGCGAGCCCGCACATTTGTTCCGGCACGCAACCTGAAACGAAAACCGCGCCAGCGGACATTCGCACGATCCGGCGTCCGTCAACCCCGCTGCGGCTCGCTACATGCCAACGCGGCGATCGCGCTTGGCTTATTCCCAGCAGCGCCATGCACGTCGAACCGCCGCTTACGCTCAAGCGCGATAACGATAGCGCTCGATATTATTTGTGCACTAACGAGCGCCTCTCTACGATCTCCGGACCTTCACTTCGATCTCTTTTCAAAACATGGCTACGACAAAAACGCTCAAGGCCGCACTCCTCTCGGTTCTCGTTTCATGCGGCATCGTCAGCGCGCAACCGGCGCTCGCGGCGGGACAAACGGTGCGAGTCGGCATCATGTCCGGCGAGGACGAAGACGTGTGGCGTGCGGTCGCGGCCAATGCCGCCAAGCAGGGCGTCACCGTCAAGATCACGACCTTCTCCGACTATACGCAGCCGAACGAAGCGCTCGCGGAACACGACCTCGATGCGAATTCGTTCCAGCACAAGCCGTATCTCGACGCGCAGATCGCGGCGCGCCACTATCGGATCGTGCCGGTCGGCTATACCTACGTGCAGCCGATCGGTCTCTACTCGCGCAAGGTTAAATCGGTCGCGGCGCTGCCGCAGGACGCGGCGATCCTGACTGTTTATCACGGCGCCACGCTGCCGGCATGGGATGGCGCGCCCCAGCACTAACCTGACGCACGAACAACGCACGTCTCAAGCCGCGGCGCTTCGGCCGCCGCGCATCCTGCCTTCTTCATTGCCCTCCTGATCGTATCGTCCGTCATGTCCATTAACAGAACGCTCCACGACCGCCGCACCTTCCTGAAACTTTCGCTCGGCGCCGCAGCGGCCGCGGCGGCACCGCTTTCGTTCGCGCAAGGCAACGCGCGCACGCTGCG
Source organism: Paraburkholderia sp. MM5384-R2 (assembly GCF_014201025.1). Taxonomy (NCBI): domain Bacteria; kingdom Pseudomonadati; phylum Pseudomonadota; class Betaproteobacteria; order Burkholderiales; family Burkholderiaceae; genus Paraburkholderia; species Paraburkholderia sp. MM5384-R2. Next base: position 10,600 of record NZ_JACHDI010000038.1, on the reverse strand, counting down.
CGTCGGCAATCAGAAGGGTTACCTGAATCTGCTGAAGGGCCGCGGCACCCTCGAAAAACGGCTCGCGCCGCTGAACGTATCGGTTACATGGACCGAGTTCGCGGCGGGCCCCGTGCAACTGGAAGCACTGAACGTCGGCTCGATCGATTTCGGCGACGTCGGCGAAGCACCGCCGATCTTCGCACAGGCCGCCGGCGCACCGTTGGCCTATGTGGCGGCGACCGTCAAGCGGCCGCAGTCGGAAGCGGTCCTAGTGCCGCCGCAATCGACGATCCGCTCGGTCGCGGACCTGAAGGGCAAACGGATCGCGCTCAACAAAGGCAGCAACGTCCACTACTTTCTCGTCAAACTACTGCGCCAGCATGGCCTGCAATACGGCGACGTAAAGCTCGTGTTCCTCGCGCCCGCCGATGCACGCGCCGCGTTCGAGCGGGCGTCGATCGACGCGTGGGTCATCTGGGATCCTTTCTTCGCCGCGGCGGAGCAATCGCTCGGCGCTCGCGTGATTGCCGATGCAAGCGGCGTAGTCGGCAATCGGGCGTTCTACTTCTCGTCGCAGAGTTATGCGGCGAACAATCCCGACGTGATCCGGATCCTGCTCGAAGAACTCGACAAGGTCGATCAGTGGGGCAAGCAGAACAAGGATCAGCTCGCCAGCGAACTCGCGCAGCTATGGGGTCTGCCGAAGCAGGTCGTGGACGCGGCGGTGCAGCGTCAGCAGTTCGGCACGCAGCCGATTAGCCGCGCGATTCTCGGCGAGCAGCAACAGATCGCCGATACGTTCCTCGATCTCGGCCTGATTCCGAAGCACGTCGACGTGCTGAAGGCGGCGCCTTCGAATCTCGCGTAGGCGTATGTGCGGCGGAACGACCTGCACCCGCGTCAACGCTCGGAGACCGGCCGCGTTGGCGTAGCCTGCTGTTCCGGCGGGGCGTCGCTGTGCTCCGTCATACGCCGCACCGAACTCACGCCGGCCGCGATCAACGCGAGCGCCGCGGCAATGCCGGCGATCAACGTGAGGTGCCGGCCATGCACGAGTCCGAACACGATGGACACCGCCACCGCGCCGCTCGACTGGCCGAGCAGACGACCCATCGATTGCAGGCCGGACGCGCCGCCGCTGCGATGCCGCGGCGCACTGCCGATGATCACGCGGTTGTTCGGCGACTGAAAGATACCGAAGCCGAGGCCGCAGACCGCGAGCCGCCACACGATGTCGAAACGCGTCGCCGTTTCGCCGAGCTGGCAGAGCATCGCGAGTCCGCACCCGAACACGACGAGCCCGACGCTGCTGATGCGTCCCGGCGCCCACCGATCGGACAGCCGGCCCGCGACCGGTGCGATCAACGCGGTCACGAGCGGCCACGGCGTCATCAGAATGCCTGTCTGTGTTTCCGACAGCTTCAGCGTCTGCTCGAAGTAGAACGGCAGCATGATGTACGCCATCGTCTGCGCCGCGAACGAGCAGATCGACGTCGCCATCGACAGTGAAAACACCGGCATGCGCAGCAGGTCGATGGGCAGCATCGGGGTCGCGAGCCGGCTTTCGCGTCGCACGAACAGCACGCCGGCCACCAGGGCGATCGCGACCATCACGGCGCCGCGCTGCGTCGCGCCCGCCTGGTTGAATGCCGCGAGACCGGAGATCAGCAGGCCGAATGTGAGCGCGTTGAGCAGGACGCTCAGGCCGCTCAGGCGAGCCCCCGAGGTCGGCGTCGCGGGCAAGGTGCGCGCGCCGATCGACAGCGCCAGCACGCCGAGCGGCACGTTGACGAGGAACAGCCACTGCCAGTGCGCGACCGACAGAATCGCCGACGCGATACTCGGCCCCGCCGCCGACGAAACGGCCACCACCAGCGACGAATAACCGACGCCGACGCCAAGCCGTGCCTTCGGGAAAACGAAGCGCACCAGCGCGATATTCACGCTCATGATGCCGGCCGCGCCGAAGCCCTGAAACACGCGAGCGACCGCAAGCACCAGCAGCGTGTGCGCATTCGCACAGGCGAACGACGCCAGCGTGAAAAGCGCGAGTCCGTAGCAGTAGACCCGCTTGTAGCCGAGGCTGTCCCCGAGCACCGCGAGCGGCAGCAAGGACACCGTGATCGCCAGTTGATACGCGTTGACGACCCAGATCGCGTTTGCGGGCGATACCGCGAGGTCGTTGCTGATGGTGGGCAGCGCGACGTTGACGATCGAGGTGTCGAGCACCGACATCGTCATCGCGATGGCGATCGCGATGTACGCAAACGCACGTTGGGGATTGGGCAGGCCGTCGGTCATGGTGCAAGCGGGTCGAAAGAAAATGCGCGGGCGACTGCGTGCGGCGCGGGCGCCGTCGCGGGTGCATTGTTGCAACTCCGACTCGCGGGGGCAAGGTTGCACTCGATACCGGAATGATGGCTACCCGGCTTGTCTCCCCGGGGTCTTGCGATTCGCGAGCGCGTGGATACGCGCGCTCGTCAGGCATGACACGTGCAACCCCTGAATCGGGACACAGTTGACGTTACTGCGCCACACGTTGTAAATCTGTAGGGATCGTCGCCGCTATCGGCGCCGGCGAAGCACGCATGGAAACGAAACGCCCTTTTTTCACGATCGGCCACTCGACGCGTCCGTTGCAGGAATTCGTCGACTTACTGAAAGGCGAGCAGATCGCCTTGCTCGTCGACGTGCGCAGCATCCCGCGCTCGCGGACCAACCCGCAGTTCAATCGCGACACGCTGCCCGCCTCGCTCGCACCGGAACATATCGACTACATGCATCTCGCCGCGCTCGGCGGACGCCGCAGCAGGCGCAAGGTTGACGCGCCGTCGCCGAATGCGTACTGGACGCATCCGGCCTTTCGCAACTATGCCGACTATGCAATGAGCGACGCGTTCCGCGAGGGACTGGCGCAACTTCTGACGCTCGGTCATCGGCAGCGCTGCGCGATCATGTGCTCGGAAGCGGTCTGGTGGCGCTGCCACCGGCGTATCATTACGGACTATCTGCTGATGCACGATGAAACCGTGCTGCACATCATGGACGCACATCACACGAACGCCGCCACGATGACACCGGGCGCCGAGCCCCAGGCCGACGGCACGCTGATCTATCCGGCTCAGGTGTAGAACTGAGCCGACTCACGACACGACTGCGCACCAGTCACCTCGCACCGCTTTATGGCTGTTACCACCAAACGTCCGTCGAAACTCGACACGCTGCTTCACGACATCCGCGCCTGCACGCTGTGCGCACCCATGCTGCCGCACGCGCCCCGCCCCGTGCTCGCGGCGTCCACGCGCGCGCGCATTCTGATCATCGGACAAGCGCCAGGCGCGCGCGTGCATGCGTCGGGGGTGCCGTGGAGCGACGCGAGCGGTGCGCGTCTGCGGACATGGCTCGGCGTCGACGACACGACCTTCTACGACGCTTCCAGATTCGCCATCGTGCCCATCGGCTTCTGTTTTCCGGGCCGCGGCGCGAGCGGCGACCTGCCGCCTCGGCCGGAGTGCGCCGGCCGTTGGCACCGCGAATTGCTCGCGCAAATGCGTTCGGTGAAATTGACGCTGCTGATCGGACAATACGCGCAGCGCTTTGGCCTCGGCGACGCGTTTGGCCCGACCTCGACCGAAACGCTCGTCCGGTGGGCCGAGTTTGGACCGCATGTGATGCCGCTGCCGCATCCGTCGCCGCGCAATATCGCGTGGTTCAAGCGCAATGCCTGGTTCGAGGGCGCGGTGCTGCCGACGTTGCGCGAGCACGTGGCGACGGTGTTGGCGGGCGGCGAGCTTTGAGCGCCGCGCACCCATCCGCGTGATAAGCCGCTCGTGGTAAACACGCATCCTGACACGGTGTCCCAATCTTCGGAACGGTTACGGGTATACATGGATTAGGAGTCGCTACCGCACTGCACTAACATTTTTCCGGTACCGCACGGCGCGTATCGAGCGCTTCCGAATCGGGGTTGCACGTCCCACGCCAAACTCTCGCGCTGCCCCGCGAACTCCCGGTGCCGTCCAGCATCTGCACGCAATCGACGCAACGTCGACCACATCGACCAATGAAGACAAGAACCGGAGGATCAGATGGCACAGCAACGGGATGACGATCAGAAAAACAGCGGCAACGGTTTCAGCACGGCGCGGCGGGGGCTGATGCAGGGCGCGGGACTCGGCGCAGCGCTTTCGCTGATGGGCGCGCTAGGCGGCGCGGGCGGTCTGATCGGCACCGCGCAGGCAGCGCAGACGGCTTTTCCGTCGCACAAGAAGTGGAGGATCGTGTTCGTCAATCACGTCACCACCAACCCGTTCTTCGTGCCCACGCAGTACGGCATTCAGGATGCCTGCTCACTGCTCAACATGGATTATCAGTGGACCGGCTCGGCCACTTCGGACGCGGGCGAAATGGTCCGCGCCGTGAACTCGGCGATTGCCGCGAAGGCCGACGCCATCGCGGTGCCGATCGTCGATCCGACCGCTTTCGACAAGCCCATCCTGGCCGCGCTCGACGCCGGAATTCCGGTGTTCGCGTACAACGCCGACGCGCCGCGCGGCAAGAAGAATCCGCGTCTCGCGTATATCGGCCAGGACCTGTATCTGTCGGGCTACCAGATGGGCGAGCGCATCGTCAGTCTGATCGACAGCGGCATGGTCGGGCTGTTCATCGCCACGCCGGGGCAGCTCAACATCCAGCCGCGTCTGGACGGTGCGAGCGACGCCATCAAGAAGTCCGGCAAGAAGATCGACATCCAGACCGTGGCCACGGGCGCGACCGTCAACGAGGAGCTGTCGAAGATCAAGGCGTTCTACCTGGGCCACCAGGACTTGAAAGGCATGTTCGCGGTGGATGCGGGCAGCACGCAGGGCGTCGCGCAGGTGATGAAAGAGTCGAACCTGCCGTCCAAAGGCGTGCACGGCGGCGGCTTCGACCTGCTGCCGAGCACGATCCAGCTGATCCACGAAGGTTTCCTCGACTTCACCATCGATCAGCAGCCCTACGTCCAGGGTTTCTATACGGTGATGCAGGCGTTCGTGTTCCTCGCCTCCGGCGGCCTCGTCGGCCCGGCCGAAATCAACACCGGCCTGAAATTCGTGACGAAGGATAACGTCGAGCCGTACCTGACTACCTCGACGCGCTTTGAAGGCAAGACCGACAAGGAGCAAATCGTTCCGAGATCCGGCCCAATCAAGTCCTGATGAATACAGTGAACGAAACCGGCAAAGCGGTCCGCGCGTCCCGGCGCGCGGGCGTTTCATTCGCGTCTCAATGGGCGGCCGAGCTGCGCATCCTGCTCGTGGCCGTGCTGCTGGCCGCCTACTTCGAATTCGCGAACCACGATTTCCTGCTCACCAACGCGAGCCTCGTCAACCTGTCGCAGTTCATCGCGCCGGTGGCGATCATCGCGTTCGGCGAAATCATGTTGATGATCGGCGGCGACATCGATCTGTCGGCGGGCATGGTGTTCGCGTTCGCGCCATTCATGATGGTGTTCGCGAATGACGCGGGCGCGCCGATGTGGCTCGCCGTGATCGCGGGGCTCGTGGCCGCGGGAATCGTCGGCTTCGTGAACGGGGCGGTGTCGGTTTGGCTGCGGCTGCCCTCGTTCGTTACGACGCTCGGCACGCTCTTTCTGATCAACGGTATCACGCTCACGATCTCGCGCGGCACGCCCGCCGCCACGCCGGGATCGCCCACCTTCGCCGCGTTCATGGGCGCCTGGGGCTACAGCGAGATCATCTGGACCCTGGTGATCGCGGCCGCGATGCACGTGCTGTTGCGACATACACGCTGGGGCCTGCATACGCAGGCCGCGGGTGCGAATCCGCTCGGCGCGAGCGAGGCCGGCATACATGTGAAGCGACTGCGCCTCGGCAACTTCGTCCTCGCCGCGGTGCTGGCGGGCTTCACCGGCATGCTCGAAGCCTTTCGCATTACCTCGATCGACCCGCAGGCCGGCGGCAACCAGATCATGTTCCTTGCCGTGGCCGCCGCCGTGATCGGCGGCACGCCGCTCACGGGCGGCTCGGGCACCATCGTCGGCGGGCTCATCGGCGCAGCGGTGCTCGGCATTCTGAACGACGGCTTTACACTGATCGGTATCAACGCGTTTACGTTCAACATCATTCTTGGCGCCGCGATTCTGGCGGCGATGATCTTCAACATCCACGTCGGGCGCATTCGCCGCAAGGGTGGACGATGACGGACCAATCGCAAACCTCCTCCGCGGGCGCCAATGCCACGGCCGCTGCGCGCAGCGCGCCGAACGCCCCACTCGCGCTGCGCGGCGACAGCCTCGTCAAACGCTTCGGCGCGGTGACGGCGCTCGATGGCGTCTCGCTCACGCTCGGCAAGGGCGAGATCCTCGGCATACTCGGCGACAACGGCGCGGGCAAGTCCACGCTCGTGAAGATCCTCACGGGCTTTCATCAGCAAACGAGCGGCACGCTCCACATCGACGGCGAGGAGACGCTGTTGCGCTCGGTCGATCATGCGCGTTCGCTCGGCATCGAATGCGTGTATCAGGATCTCGCGCTCGCGAATTCGCTGAGTATTTACCACAACATGTTCCTGAACCGCGAAATCGTGCGGCGCGGGCCGTTCAGGCTGCTCGACCACAAACGGATGCGCGAGCGCGCGGCGCAATGCCTCGACGATATCGGCGTGCACGTGCCTTCGGTGGATTTGCCCGTGGAGCGTCTTTCGGGCGGCCAGCGCCAGGCGATCGCCGTGGCGCGCGCCGTGCATTCGAACGCGAAAATCCTGTTGCTCGACGAACCGCTCGCCGCGATGGGCGCGCGCGAGGCGGGACTCATCATCGACCTACTGATGCGCTTGAAGGAAAAAGGCGGCCTCTCGATCATCATGATCATGCACAACTATGCGCAGACGCTCGATATCGCGGATCGCATCATGTTGATGCAGCGCGGCCGCGTGACCTACGAGCAACAGAGCGCGCTGACTTCGGTGGCGGAACTGATGGACATCGTGCAGCGGGAATACCGGGCCATGCGCGCCGGCGGCGCACAGTGAGCCCGCCACGGCCCGCGACAACGCGCAACTCAGATCAGAAATCGATCTTCGCGTTCACGCTGACCATGCGCGGATCGCCCGGCGCGATGTAGTCCGAGTACTGGAACATCCAGTAGCGGCGATTCGTGATGTTGCCGATCGCCGCGCGCAGCGTCACGTCGTGCCCACCGATGCGCGTCAGATAGTTCGCCCCGATGTTTACGATCATGTGCTTCATCGACGGCCTACTGAATCAGCGGACCGTCATTGCGATTCAGGAGGCGCTGCGATGCTTCGACAATGTGGACTGGTGATGGGCGCCGTCGTTCACTCGCGACGCACTCTGCGCCGATACCGTTATGTGTTCATCGTACGAGAGCCGCAGGACGAGAAACATGATCATCGGCGACACCGGCGAAAGATGCCGCAGAAATGACCCGTAGTCCGGCTCGAAAATAGCTTGCGTTGACAGGAAACTGACCAGAAAACAAAAACAAAGCGTCTCGAATCGGCCCACCGGAAATAGCGCCGCCGCGGAGCGATAACGCACAAACACAGTCGCAAAAGTGAAAAACACGCCAATGCCGCCCAGCATTTGCAGCGGAGAACCCGACGTAATCAACCGCACCGGCAAAACGAAGGTCGCCAGCGTGATGGCGACGTTCGCTACGCCAATGAACATACCGCTGCCTGGAATGAACTGTACGATCATCGACCCCACTTCCTCCGGGTCCCGCCACTCATTGGCGTTCTGCCTTGCGAAATCCAGTGATTCGCCATAGGCCTTCTGGAACACGAAGGCGACCATCACAAACAAGGCCAGCGCGAAAAAGATCAATGAAACCGGCCTTCTGAAGCCGTTTGGCGCGATATAAAGAAACACGGTTGCGGCCAGTGTAATGCCCCAGTACGATCTGAAGTACACGGCTACCAGCGCTGCCAGGACGACAAACAGAACCAATATCGCACGCGACGAGTTGTAAAACAGCATCAAAAGAACCAGAACCGAAATGATGATTTCTTTCGATGGAACGCCGATGTAGACGGTCTGATTGGCGAGCCAGAAGGCAACCAGCAAGAACTCGACCGGTTTTAGCGAAGCGACACCGGAACGCCAGATGGCGACAAACATGCCGATAGTCGATGCGAGAAATCCTATCAAAGAAATGGAGAAACTCTGGAGACCGAAAAAGTTGAACAGCCACGCGAGATTGTCAAATGAGTCGCCAAACGCCCTGAAAGCCGTGACGGTCTTCATCCGGTCGAAGATCACCAGTTCATCCAACAGAAAACGCGCCGGCAACGTGCTCTCGTGAAACGCGGAGATCGCATAAAGTGCGATGAACAGAATGAACCAGACCACGGCCGACACGCCTGGACTCGCATTCCTGCCGATGATGCCGGGGAGTTTTACAATGCGCATTCTCTTTCCCTGAACAAGTGAGCGACTCGCCTCGCGGTGGAGGAGCTAAACTTGCAGCGTCGCTGATTTTTGAGCGCAGAGATCACGGCGCTTCAAAACTAGGTTGGCGATTCAAATAAGCGTCCGGCTCCTTGCCGATCTTGAGCGCCTGGTAAGTACCCGCACTTGCCACGATCGTTCCACAGACGCTGAGCAGAAGAAGCGAGTGGATGAACCCGACACCGAGGAATTGAGCCGTCGCAAAGATCAGGAAGATCGATACGGCATTGACTGCTTGAATCATCAAGTCGATCTTCAGCCGGTTCGCGACAATGAATACCTGAGCCATCGAGCCATAGATCGCCATCGTGATGAAATAGGGAACAAAGATCAGGTACACGGACATCGACGGTTCCCATTCGTCGCCCATCTTCATGTGGATAATGAGGCTAAAGCCTGCATAGCACGCTGCCACCAGAGAAATGCTGATAAACGTCAGCATAGTAAAAAACTGTTTCGAGGGATTCACTCTGTCTTTTCTGTGGCCGTCAAAATAATCGATCAGATCGCGGCGGAAGACAGCGCCCAAACTTTGCGACAAGAGGGACGCAGGGAAGTACCCCACACGATACGCCAGCGCAAAGATGCCGGCTTCACGATGATCGAAGATCATCGGCATCAAAATGGCGGACGCATAGATCACGAATGAATTCAGCGTAGTGGTCGGCACACCAAATTTTGCATACTGGATCTGAAGCGCGGAGAACCTGATGAAGGCCAACGGGATCATCCGGCGCGCCGAGTAAAGGCAGATCGCGGCGGGCACAACGGTCGAGGCCAGAAAAATCCAGCTATAGATGTTGAATACGGTGGTGCCTGTGCACTCCCCTTTCGAAAACATCATCATGCAGACGAAGTAGACGGCGAACGCGGCATTAGGGAAGAACCGGATCGTCGCGATTTGCGTGTACTTTCTTTCGGTGGTGAGTGCTCCGCACAACGCCTGTTGCAGGAACACGCCAAGTGCCAGACCGATAACAGGTACGTATTCCGTATGCCCGGCCGCTGCCGTGGCCACCACGAGCGCCACGCCGATCCCTATGGCGACCGCACTGGAACTCGCCATTGCGCGCACGGCCTGGGCCTTGTCCGCCGCCATGCACGCAACCTCCAGCCGCAAGCCGATCACCGACCCGATAAAAAGACCACCGGCCGTGAGCTGGCTGAAATACCCGAGAGCCGTCGGCCCGCAGAACTTTCCGATCAATAGAATCGAAACGAAATTGAGCGCCTGACTCAGTACGACTCCAGCGATACTTACGATCGAATGTTTGATATTCACAATTTATCTACATCGAAGTCCGGGTGAATTTTTCATCGCTCTACACGACGATGGTTGTCGTCTGAAGGCTAGCCTTTCTGCGTCTTTCCGCTGGCCGGCAGTGCATCGAGATAGGAAGCACTGCGATAGAGGCCGGCGCGCGCGCCCAAACTATAGCGATAGACATCCGTATCGATCCCGTTGAAGATCACGCCCTTCACCCGGGCATTCGCCTGCTTGAGCTGCTTGGTGGCCTCCACCACCTGCGCAATGGAAGTGGTCTCGAAGCGGGTCACCAGCAACACGGTGCCGCAGCTATCCGCAAGCGCGGTCGCGTCGGATACGGCGAGCACCGGCGGCGTGTCGATCAGCACGATATCGTATTCGCTCGTCTTCGCGAGGAATTGCTGCATGCGTTCGCTCACCAGAAGCTCGGCCGGGTTCTCCGGTATCGCTCCGCGCGCAACGAAGTCGAGGCCCGGACGCACGTCACGCATGATCACCGGGTCGGACGTCACGTCCGACGTCAGATAGTCAGCCAGGCCGGGGGTCGAGTCGAGACCAAAGTATTGCTCGAGATGACCTTTGCGCAGGTCCGCGTCGATCAGCAACACCCGCTTGCCGGCCGCCGATACGACCGCCGCCAGATTCGCCGAAAGGAACGACTTGCCCACCTGTTCCGTCGGCCCCGTCAGCAGCACGCGATTGTCGCCCGATTCCGATTCAAGCATTGCAAAATGAAGCGCGGTTCTGATTCGGCGCAGGCTTTCAATCGACGGGTCGCGCGGAAACTCGCTCGCCAGCAGGAACTTCTCGCCAGCGGGCAGCTTCGGCGTCTTGCCGATTCGCGCGATTTTCGCCTGCGACAGCGGCACGCTCGCATA
>NZ_JACHDI010000037.1:0-58736 GCF_014201025.1 Paraburkholderia sp. MM5384-R2 | reverse complement strand
CATAGTCGATCAACCGATCCGAACCGCCGTGTACGGACCCGTACGCACGGTGGTGTGGGAGGGGTCGGGCCGCGAGGCCTGCCCCTATCCCGATCCGCGCATCCTCAGCGGTTACGCGCGCGTCAAACCTGGGCGCCCGCGTTCGGATCGTCCGGATCGACGCGTTCCTTCTTGTCCTTGATCAGGTCTTCGCGCTTGACGCCGAACCACATGGCAAGAGCCGCGGCGACGAACACCGACGAGTAGATACCGAACAGAATACCGACCGTCAGCGCGAGCGCGAAGTAGTGCAGCGTCGGGCCGCCGAACAGGAACATCGACAGCACCATCATCTGCGTACAGCCGTGCGTGATGACGGTTCGCGACATCGTGCTGGTGATTGCGTGGTTGATCACTTCGATCACGGTCATCTTGCGTTCGCGGCGGAAGGTTTCGCGAATCCGGTCGAAGATAACGACCGACTCGTTGACCGAATAGCCGAGCACCGCGAGCACCGCGGCCAGCACCGACAGCGAGAACTCCCACTGAAAGAACGCGAAGAAGCCGAGAATGATGACGACGTCGTGCAGGTTGGCGATCACGCCGGCGATCGCGTACTTCCATTCGAAGCGGAACGACAGGTAGATCACGATGCCGGCCACCACGCAGGCGAGCGCGAGCAGACCGTCGGTGGCGAGCTCCTTGCCGACCTGTGGACCGACGAACTCGACGCGCTGCAACTGCACTTCCGGCGTGTCGGCCTTCAGCGCGCCCATCACCTGGTCGCTCTGCTGCGCGGACGTGTAGCCCGTCTTCAGCGGCAGACGGATCAGTACGTCGCGCGAGGAGCCGAAGTTCTGCACCTGCGCGTCGGCATAGCCGAGCTTGCCGAGCGTGTTACGCACCGGGTCGAGCGGCACCGCGCCCGGATACTGCACCTCGATCACGGTACCGCCGGTAAATTCCACCGACAGATGCAGCCCGCGATGCACGAGGAAGAACACGGCGGCGAGGAAGGTGATCAGCGAGATCGCGTTGAAGATCAACGCGCGCCGCATGAACGGAATGTCTTTACGGAAACGGAAAAATTCCATGGTCTTGTTCTCCGGGACTCAGCGGGATGAACCCGGTTTTTGCCGCGTCGAGTCATTCGACGTCGGCGTGCCCGGCGCATTGCGGCGGCGCACGGTCGGCTTCGCGCGACCCTTCGCGCCGGCCGCGGCCGGTGCCTTCGAGCTTGCCTTCGCGCTCGCCTTCGCCGTGGCGATGGCCTGCGCGGTGTCGGTCGCGGCGTCGCTGCCGCCGAGGCTGTTGCCGCCGGCGTACGCAGCCGATCCGGCGGCCGCCGCTTGCGGACGCCACACCTGGCCGATGGACAGCGACTTCAGCTTCTTCTTGCCGCCGTACCAGAAGTTGACCAGGCCGCGCGAGAAGAACACCGCCGAGAACATCGACGTCAGTATGCCGATACAGTGGACGATCGCGAAGCCGCGCACCGGACCGGAGCCGAATGCGAGCAGCGCGAGGCCGGCGATCAGCGTGGTCACGTTCGAGTCGAGAATCGTCGCCCATGCATGCGCGTAGCCGTTCTGGATGGCCAGTTGCGGCGGCGCGCCGTGGCGCAGTTCCTCGCGCACGCGCTCGTTGATCAGCACGTTAGCGTCGATCGCCATACCGAGCGCGAGCGCGATAGCGGCGATACCCGGCAGCGTGAGCGTGGCCTGCAGCATCGACAGCATCGCGACCAGCAGCAGCAGGTTCACGGACAGGCCGACCATCGAGATCACGCCGAACAGCATGTAGTACGCGCTCATGAACACGGCGATCGCCGCGAAGCCCCACACGACCGAGTGGAAGCCCTTCTTGATATTGTCGGCGCCGAGGCTCGGGCCGATCGTGCGTTCCTCGATGATTTCCATCGGCGCGGCGAGCGAACCGGCGCGCAGCAGCAGCGCGAGGTCGGCGGCCGCTTGCGGGGTCGGCTGGCCGGTGATCTGGAAGCGGTCGCCCAGTTCCGACTGAATCGTCGCGACGGTCAGCACTTCGCCCTTGCCGTGCTCGAACAGCACCATCGCCATTGGCTTGCCGATGTTGTCACGCGATACCGCGCGCACCGCGCGGCCGCCGGCCGAGTCGAGACGGATATTGACCGACGGACGCTGATGCTCGTCGAAGCCCGCCGACGCGTCGATGATGCGGTCGCCGGTGAAGATCACCTGCTTGCGCAGCAGCACCGGCGTCTGGTTGCCTTGCGTGAAGAGTTCATCGCCCGGCGGCACCGGGTCGTTCGGGTTCGGATGCGTGTTGACCGGATCGGCGAGGCGCGCTTCGAGCGTCGCCGTACGGCCGATGATGTCCTTCGCCTTCGCGGTGTCCTGCACGCCCGGCAGCTCGACGACGATGCGGTCCGAGCCCTGTTGCTGGATCACCGGCTCGGCCACGCCGAGTTCGTTCACGCGGTTATGCAGCGTCGTGATGTTCTGCTTGAGCGCGGCGTCCTGCACCTCGCGCTGCACGGCCGGCGTAAAGGTGCCGACGAGCTGCACGCCGCCGTCCGCGCCGGTGTTCGGCTGCGACGCCCACTGAAGTTCGCTGACGCTGCGGCCGAGCAGCTTGAGTGCCGCGTCCGCCGTGGCCTGGTCGGCCAGATTCACGACCACCGACTGGTTCACGCGATTCACGCCGCCGTCGCGCACGTTGTTGTCGCGCAGCAGCGTGCGCACGTCCGAGGCGTCCGAGTCGAGCTTCTTGTTCAGCGCGCCGGCCATGTCGACCTGCAGCAGGAAGTGCACACCGCCGCGCAGGTCGAGACCGAGGTACATCGGCAGCGCGCGCAGCGCGGTCATCCAGGTCGGCGACGCGCTTTGCAGGTTCAGTGCGACGACGTACTGCGGATCGTTCGGGTCGCTATTGAGCGACTTCTGCAGCAGGTCTTTCACGCGCAGCTGCGTGTCCGTGTCCGTCAGGCGCACGCGGATGTTCGCGTTGATCTGCGAGTTGTCGAACGTGATTGCGGTCGGCTTGATGTGATTGGCCGCGAGCGCGGCTTCGATCGACGCTAGCGTGGCGGCGTCGAGTCTGACCGTGGCCTTGCCGCTCGACACCTGCACCGCCGGCGCTTCGCCGTACAGATTGGGCAGCGTGTACACGAGGCCGATGACCAGAGCCACCAGCATCACGGCGTATTTCCAGAGGGGGTAGCGATTCATGAGTGGTCCAACGGGAAGGTTGGCTTGGCTGCGATGCGTCCGGCGATGAGCGCGGGCCGTTCAGCGAACTGCCTGAACCGCCGGCGAGGCCGCACCGGACGCGGGGAGTGCAGGCCTTACAGCGACTTGATCGTGCCCTTCGGGAGAATTGTCGTGACCGACGCCTTTTGCACGGTGACTTCCGTGCCTTCCGAGATTTCGATGCCGACGTAGGCTTCGCCCACCTTCGTCACCTTGCCGACGATGCCGCCGTTCGTCACGACTTCATCGCCCCTGGCCATCGCTGCGAGCATGTTGCGATGTTCCTTCTGACGCTTCATTTGCGGGCGAATCATGATGAAGTACAGCACGCCGAACATCAGGATCAGCGGCAGGAAGCTCATCAGGTTCGATTCGATACCACCTGCTGCTGCGCCTTGCGCGAAGGCATTGGAAATGAACGACACGTTGGTCTCTCCGTTATCAGTCAAACGATCAAAAAAATCAGCCGATTATTCTACCACCGGCCACACGCGCGCCGGCGCGGCGAATCGGCTTTGCGATCAACCGTTTAAAGGTCCGATTCGGGGCAAATTCAGCGGCCGGCGAAAGTAAATTGTAAGTTGTCCGCGTGCGGCATGCGCAATCCATGTGGCGGGCCGTCAGGACGACGGTTCGACGCCGCGCGCGCGGTCTTCGTGGAAACGCTTGCGGAAAGTGTCGAACAGTTTCGCCTCGATCGCATCGCGCATTTCCTGCATCAGTTCCAGGTAGTAATGCAGGTTGTGGATCGTGTTCAGCTGCGCGCCGAGAATTTCGCCGACGCGATGCAGGTGGTGCAGATAGCCGCGCGTGAAGTTGCGGCACGTGTAGCAGCCGCATTGCTCGTCGAGCGGGCGCAGCGAGTTCCTGTGCGTCGCGTTGCGGATCTTGATGTCGCCGAAACGCGTGAAGAGCCAGCCGTTGCGCGCGTTGCGCGTGGGCATCACGCAGTCGAACATGTCGATGCCGGCCGCGACGCCGGCCACCAGATCTTCCGGCGTGCCGACGCCCATCAGGTAGTGCGGCTTGTCGGCCGGCAGCTTCGGGCCGATGTGGTTCAGGATCCGCATCATGTCTTCCTTCGGCTCGCCGACCGACAGACCGCCGATCGCGAGGCCGTGGAAGTTCTTCTCCGCGAGGCCGGCGAGCGACTCGTCGCGCAGATCCTCGAACATGCCGCCCTGCACGATGCCGAATAGTGCATTCGGATTGCCGAGGCGCTCGAATTCGTCGATCGAGCGTTGCGCCCAGCGCATCGACATGCGCATCGATTCGGCGGCTTCCTTGTGAGAGGTCGGGATGTTGTCGGTCGCGTACGGCGTGCATTCGTCGAACTGCATCACGATGTCCGAGTTCAGCAGCTTCTGGATCTGCATCGACACTTCCGGCGACAGGAACAGCCGGTCGCCGTTGATCGGCGACGCGAACGTGACGCCGTCCTCGGTGATCTTGCGCAGATCGCCGAGCGAGAACACCTGGAAGCCGCCCGAATCGGTCAGGATCGGCTTCTTCCAGCCCATGAAGCCGTGCAGGCCGCCGTGCGCCTCGATGGTTTCGAGGCCGGGTCGCAGCCACAGGTGAAACGTATTGCCGAGGATGATCTGCGCGTGCATTTCGTCGAGCTCGCGCGGCTGGACCGCCTTCACGGTGCCGTAGGTGCCGACCGGCATGAAGATCGGCGTCTCCACCACGCCGTGATTGAGCGTGACGCGGCCGCGGCGCGCGAGGCCGTCGGTGCCGAGCAGTTCGAATCTGAGGCCGTTCTCCGGGCGCTCATGGGCAGGCTGTTGCAAGGGATGACCAAGGGTCATGGGGATCACTCCTGGGCGACCGGAAAACAGTCCGGCGCAATCAATGAAAACCGCCACGAGGGATCGCGGCGGCTAGGAAGACTGCCAATACGCTGAAGCAGTGCTCGAACCGGCTCATGCATCGCGCCGCGTGAGCAGCATCGCGTCACCGTAGCTGAAAAAACGATAGCGCTCGTCGATCGCATGACGGTACGCGGCGCGAATCGTCTCGACGCCCGCGAACGCCGACACCAGCATCAGCAGCGTAGATTTCGGCAAATGGAAGTTCGTGACCAGCCGGTCGACTACGCGGAACCGGTAGCCCGGCGTGATGAAGATGTCGGTTTCCGCGCTCGCCGCGCCGAGCGGATGGCCGGCGGCTTCGGCGTCGCGGGCGGCGGCTTCGAGCGCGCGCAGCGACGTCGTGCCGACCGCGATCACGCGGTTGCCGCGCGCTTTGGTCGCGGCGATCTTGTCCGCGAGCGCTTGCGGCAGGTGATACCACTCGCTGTGCATCTTGTGATCGGCGATGTTTTCGACGCGCACCGGCTGAAACGTGCCCGCGCCGACGTGCAGCGTCAGCGTCGCGCGGTCGATGCCGAGGGCGTCGAGGCGGGCGAGCAGCGTGTCGTCGAAGTGCAGGCCGGCGGTCGGCGCGGCGACCGCGCCCGGGTTCTGCGCGAATACGGTCTGATAGCGGGTTTCGTCGGTCGCGTCGGGGTCGTGCTCGATGTACGGCGGCAGCGGCAGACGGCCGTACTGCTCGATCAGCGTCAGACAGTCGTCGGGGAAATGCAGCGTGTAGAACTGATCGACGCGCTCGCCGACGGTGACGTCGAACGCATCCGCGAGACGGATCGTCGTGCCCGCCTGCGGGCTCTTGCTCGCCCGGATCTGCGCGAGCGCGCTGCGCTCGCCGGTCAGGCGCTCGACCAGCACTTCGATCTTGCCGCCGCTCGACTTCTGGCCGAAGAAGCGCGCCTTCAGCACTTTGGTATCGTTGAAGACGAGCAGATCGCCCGGCGCGAGGCACTCGGGCAGTTCGGTGAAGCGGCGGTCGATCAGGCGCGCGGCGCCGTCGGCGGCGCCTGCGGCGTCCACGTCGAGCAGACGGCTTGCGCTGCGCTCGGGCAGCGCGACTTGCGCGATCAGCTCGGGCGGCAGATCGAAATCGAAATCGGAAAGCGTAAACATGCGAACGACTGGAAGCGGGTTGGGACTGATTTGGGACTGAATTGAGCCGAAGCCGGAGCCGGGCGGCTATGATGGCGGGACGCCGAAGCGGCCCGCGCGCTTTGTGCCGCATCCTGCCTACGCTGGACGCGCGAAGGGCGGCACGACTTCTTTTCGACAGCACCCGATATTGTACTTGCGAAGCAGCCTATGCCTTTGTCCGACCGCCGATCGTCCGTTGCCACCCTCGAAGCGGGCGCCGAACCGCGGCGCCGCGGTGCGCGGGCGGAGGCGGGGGAGCGGGATGCGGCGCAAGCGGGCGCACAAGGCGGCATGATGGCCGCTGGCCACGATGCCGGGCGCGACGGCGACAAGCCCGGCGGCCACGCGGGCGACGCGCCGGATCAATTCGCCGCCGACCACGCGAGCGACGACAAACCCGCCGCCAAAACCAAAGGCGCGGCAAAAGCCGCCGCCAAAGCCCCGGTCAAAACCGCCGACAAGCTCGCCAAACTCGGCCTCACACGCGACATCGACCTCGTGCTGCATCTGCCGATGCGCTACGAAGACGAAACCTCGCTGACGCCGATCGGTCACTTGCTGCCCGGCGGCATCGCGCAAACCGAAGGCGTGGTGTTCGACAATGAGATCGCCTATCGCCCGCGCCGGCAGCTGCTCGTGAAGCTGCGCGACGCCGACGGCGACGAACTCGTGCTGCGCTTTCTGAATTTCTACGGCTCGCAGGTCAAGCAGATGGCGCCCGGCGCGCGCCTGCGCGTGCGCGGCGACGTGCGCGGCGGCTTCTTCGGCATGGAGATGGTGCATCCGACTGTGCGCGTCGTCGATGAAGACACGCCGCTGCCGCAGGCGCTGACGCCGGTCTATCCGAGCACCGCGGGCGTGTCGCAGGCATATCTGCGCAAGGCGATCGACAACGCGCTCGCGCGCACGTCGCTGCCGGAGCTGCTGCCCGCGCCGGTCGCGCGCGCGTTTCTCGAACCGCTCGGTGTGCCGGCGCTGATGGACGCGGTGCGCACGCTGCATCATCCGGGCCCGCAGTCGGACGAAACGGCGCTGATCGACGGCACGCATCCGGCCTGGGTGCGCATCAAGTTCGAGGAGCTGCTCGCGCAGCAGATGTCGCTGAAGCGCGCGCACGACGAGCGGCGCACGCGCGCCGCGCCGGCCATGCCGCGCCGCAAGCTCGGCGACGAGTCGGCGCTGGTCGCGCGCCTGTTGAAGGCGCTGCCGTTTTCGCTGACGGCCGCGCAGCAGCGCGTCGGCGGCGAGATCGCGCTCGACCTGACGCAGCCGCATCCGATGCAGCGGCTGTTGCAGGGCGACGTCGGCAGCGGCAAGACGATCGTCGCGGCGCTCGCCGCCGCGCAGGCGATCGACGCCGGCTACCAGGCCGCGCTGATGGCGCCGACCGAAATTCTCGCCGAGCAGCACGCGCGCAAATTGCGCGGCTGGCTCGAGCCGCTCGGCGTGAATGTCGCGTGGCTCGCGGGCAGTCTGAAGACGAAAGAGAAGCGCGCCGCGATCGAAGCGGCCGCGCTCGGCACCGCGCAGCTCGTGATCGGCACGCACGCGATCATTCAGGACGCGGTCGAGTTCGCGCGCCTCGGACTCGTGATCGTCGACGAGCAGCATCGCTTCGGCGTCGCGCAACGGCTCGCGTTGCGCGCGAAGGCGCAGGGCGCCGCCGACGGCGCGGCCGACTTCCAGCCGCATCAACTCATGATGTCCGCGACGCCGATTCCGCGCACGCTCGCCATGACCTACTACGCGGACCTCGACGTCTCCACGATCGACGAACTGCCGCCCGGCCGCACCCCGATCCTCACGAAGCTCGTGTCCGACGCGCGCCGCGAAGAGGTGATCGGCCGCGTGCGCGAGGCGGCGTTGACGGGGCGCCAGGTGTACTGGGTGTGTCCGCTGATCGAGGAAAGCGAGACCCTGCAGTTGCAAACCGCGGTCGAGACCTACGAGACGCTGGTGGCCGCGCTGCCCGAGCTGAAGGTCGGGCTGGTGCACGGGCGCCTCGCGCCCGCCGAAAAGGCCACGGTGATGGACGGGTTCTCGCGCAACGAGATCCAGCTGCTGGTCGCGACCACGGTGATCGAAGTCGGCGTCGACGTGCCGAACGCATCGTTGATGGTGATCGAGCATGCGGAGCGCTTCGGTCTCGCGCAGCTGCATCAGTTGCGCGGACGCGTGGGGCGCGGCAGCGCCGCGTCGGTCTGCGTGCTGCTCTACACCGGACCGCTGTCGATGACCGCCCGCGCGCGCCTGCAAACGATGCGCGAAACCACCGACGGCTTCGAGATCGCCCGCCGCGACCTCGAAATCCGCGGGCCTGGCGAGTTCCTCGGCGCGCGGCAGTCAGGCGCCGCGATGCTGCGTTTCGCCGACCTGCAGAACGATCAGCACCTGATCGAGCCGGCGCGCGAAGCCGCCGCGACGCTGCTCGACCAATATCCGGACGTGGTCATTCAGCATCTGGCGCGCTGGCTCGGCGCGCGCGAGCAGTATCTGAAGGCCTGAGCGCCGTCCCCGCCGCAAGCACTACGGCTAAAAAGTTGGCGAACCGACCCTATAGGTGTATAACTAGAACCTATCGAATCCATCGGACTGATTGATCCCCGAATGACGCTCACCGAATTGAAATACATCGTGGCGGTGGCCCGCGAGCGGCACTTCGGCCGTGCCGCCGAAGCGTGTTTCGTCAGCCAGCCCACGCTGTCCGTCGCCATCAAGAAGCTCGAAGACGAGCTGAACGTGCAGATTTTCGAGCGCGGAACCAGCGAGGTCAGCGTGACGCCGATCGGCGAACAGATCGTTACGCAGGCGCAACGCGTGCTCGAGCAGACGCTCGCGATCAAGGAAATCGCCAAGCAGGGCAAGGACCCGCTGCTCGGTCCGCTGCGCCTCGGCGTGATCTACACGATCGGACCGTACCTGCTGCCGACGCTCGTCAAGCAGATGATCCGGCGCGTGCCGCAAATGCCGCTGATGCTGCAGGAAAACTACACGCTGAAGCTGATCGAGCTGCTCAAGCAGGGCGAAATCGACGTGGCGATCATGGCGCTGCCGTTTCCCGAAACCGGGCTGATGCTGCGTCCGCTGTACGACGAGCCGTTCGTCGTCGCGCTGCCGTCCGGCCACGCATGGGAAAGCCGCCCGAAGATCGACCCCGACGACCTGAAGCAGGAAACCATGCTGCTGCTCGGCAGCGGCCACTGCTTCCGCGATCACGTGCTCGGCGTGTGTCCCGAGCTGATGCGCTTTTCGCAGAACGCCGACGGCATCCAGAAGACCTTCGAGGGCTCGTCGCTCGAAACCATTCGTCATATGGTCGCAAGCGGCGTCGGCATTACCGTGCTGCCGCGCATGTCGGTGCACGAGGTCAAGCCACATGCGGGCGGTATCGACGCGGGCCTGCTCAGCTATGTCGCGTTCGACGAGCCGGTGCCCGATCGCCGCGTCGTGCTGGCATGGCGCAAGAGCTTCACGCGCATGCCCGCGATCGACGCGATCTGCGACGCAATCGCCGCGTGCGACCTGCCGGGCGTCAAAAAGCTCGATCTGCCCGCCGCCGTCAACTGACTCGCCATCATCCGCAGCCGCGCCGGACCCCGGTGCGGCCTGCCGCAAAAAGGGCGCAAGCCCTATCGAATAGATTAAATTAATCAAATACGAATATTCGATAGATGTTGCTATAGTTTCCTCCACGGATCGCCCGATTCCCTTATTCGATAAGGCTCAGCGCCCAGACCCCGAGTCGGGGCGCGAGACAACTCAGGAGGAAAACACCATGCAAGCGCTTTCACAGCCCATCTACGCTTTTCCCGCGCAACCGGCCACGACGGCCGCCGCGCCGAGTGTCCGTACGATCGCCGTGTCGTTGCTGGCCGACCGGGTGCTGGCCGCCTGACGTGCCTACCCGTGACGGCGTCCGTCGCGCACGGATGCCGCATGCTTTTCCCCCGATTCGATAGAAACCACGCAGGAGTGCCCATGTCCGAACGTAAGCTCACCAATGCCGCCGGCGCGCCCGTCGCCGATAACCAGAACTCGATGACCGCCGGCCCGCGTGGCCCCGTGGTGCTGCAGGACGTCTGGCTGCTCGAAAAGCTCGCGCACTTCGATCGCGAAGTGATTCCCGAGCGGCGCGTTCACGCGAAGGGTTCGGGCGCGTTCGGCACGCTGACGGTGACGCACGACATTTCGCGCTACACGAAGGCGAAGGTATTCGCGCAGGTCGGCCAGGAAACGCCGCTTTTCATGCGCTTTTCGACGGTGGCCGGCGAGCGTGGCGCGGCCGACGCCGAGCGCGACGTGCGCGGCTTCTCGATCAAGTTCTACACCGGGGAAGGCAACTGGGACGTGGTCGGCAACAACACGCCGGTGTTCTTCATTCGCGATCCGCTCAAGTTTCCGGACTTCATTCATACGCAGAAGCGTGATCCGTACACGAATCTGCGCAGCAACGTCGCCGCGTGGGATTTCTGGTCGAGTCATCCGGAGTCGCTGCATCAGGTGACGATTCTGATGAGCGATCGCGGCATTCCGAAGAACTACCGGCAGATGCACGGCTTCGGCTCGCACACGTACTCGTTCATCAACGCGAGCAACGAGCGTTTCTGGGTCAAGTTCCACTTCAAGTCGCTGCAAGGCATCGAGAACTTCACCGACGCGGATGCCGCGCAGGTAGTCGCCAATGACCGCGAAAGCGCGCAGCGCGATCTGGTGAACAGCATCGACGCGGGCAACTTTCCGAAGTGGCGCTTCGCGATTCAGGTGATGCCGGAACCGGATGCGGCAAACTACCGCTTCAATCCGTTCGACATCACGAAGGTGTGGTCGCAGAAGGACTATCCGTTGATCGACGTCGGCACGCTCGAACTGAATCGCAACGCGGCGAACTATTTCGCGGACGTCGAGCAGGCGGCGTTCACGCCGGCGAACGTGGTGCCGGGCATCGGATTTTCGCCGGACCGTCTGTTGCAGGGGCGGCTGTTCTCGTACGGCGATACGCAGCGTTACCGGCTCGGCATCAATCATCACCAGATCCCGGTGAATGCGCCGCGCGTGCCGAACCCGCATTCGTTTCATCGCGATGGCGCGCTGCGCACCGACGGCAATCGCGGCGGCAACGTGAATTACGAGCCGAATCGCTTCGGCGACTTCGTGCAGGACGCGAACGCGTCCGAGCCGCCGCTCGCGGCGGGCGCGGTCGCGCGTTACGAGCATCGCGAGGACGACGACTACTACACGCAGCCGCGCATGTTGTTCGCGCTGTTCGACGACGCGCAACGTGAGCGTCTGTTCGGCAATATCGCGCGACATATCGACGGCGTGCCGCAGGAGATCGTCGCGCGTCAGATCGAGCATTTCCGCCGCGCCGATCCGGCTTACGCGGAAGGTGTGATAGCGGCGCTCGCCACGTTGCGGGAAGGCAGGAACCGCTAGGCGTCATATACGCGATGGATGGTAAAGCAGTGGCAAAGCAATCGACGGCGCGGTGCATTGCTGCGGTCCGTCACGAGACGAACCCGGAGTACGATCATGATTCGGATGATGATGGCGAGCATTGGCGGTCGGGCCGCCGCGCCGAGCATTCAGGCGCAATGGCAGGCGTTGATGTTTCGCAAGGCGCTGGGCTTTGCGATCGTCGCGAGCGGCTTTGCGGTAATCGCCGCGCAGGCGTTGCAACACGCGCTGGGCGGCTGAGCGCCGTACCGCCAGAATGGCTGCGCAGCAAGGCTCTCGGGCACGCGTTGCGCAAACCTTGCGGCATACACGCTACACTGTCGAACGTTTTAATCGTGTTTTCGCTGACCGTCATCTGCCGACCGGTTCGTATCACTCTTCAAAGGAGTCATCATGGCCAGGAAAGAAGCCGCCGCAGCAGTACAGCACGTCAACATCGGGATCAGCGACAAGGATCGCAAGAAGATCGCCGAAGGGCTGTCGCGTCTGCTCGCCGACACCTACACGCTGTACCTGAAGACCCACAACTTCCACTGGAACGTCACGGGTCCGATGTTCAATACGCTGCACCTGATGTTCGAAACGCAGTACAACGAACTCGCGCTCGCGGTCGACTCGATCGCCGAACGCATCCGTGCCTTGGGCGTGCATGCGCCGGGCAGCTACAAGGATTTCGCGAAGCTGTCGTCGATCCCCGAAGCGGACGGCGTGCCGGCCGCGGAAGACATGATCCGTCAGCTGGTCGAAGGTCAGGAAGCCGTGGTGCGCACCGCGCGCGCGATTTTCCCGTCGACGGAAGCCGCCAACGACGAGCCGACCGCCGACCTGCTCACGCAACGCATGCAGACACACGAAAAGACCGCATGGATGCTGCGCTCGCTGCTCGCCTGATTTGGCGCAGCTGAGCCGGTCGAGTCGAGTCCGATGCCGGCGCCGGCATCGCGCGCGCCGTGCTAAAAACGCACAAGCCTCCCTGCACGGGAGGCTTTGTTTTTTGCGTCGCTGCCGCATGACGCACAGATTCGAGCGCGTGGCACTTCGATACGCGGCCGCGCGAATCCTGGGCCGCCGTGCGCTTCCCGTAAAATAGGCGCACCGTGTTCGCACTTCACCGAATTCGTCCCATGTTCGCCCGACTTCCCCTGTATCTGCGCCTCGTGCGCATGGACAAGCCGATCGGCAGCCTGCTGCTGCTGTGGCCGACGCTCAACGCACTGTGGATCGCGTCCGGCGGTCATCCGTCGTGGCAATTGCTGGTGATCTTCACGCTCGGCACGGTGCTGATGCGCTCGGCCGGCTGCGCGATCAACGACTACGCGGACCGCGATTTCGACCGTCACGTGAAGCGCACCGAGAACCGGCCGATCACGTCCGGCAAGATCAATGCGTGGGAAGCGGTCGTGTTGGCAACCGTGCTGTCGCTGGTCGCGTTTCTACTGATTCAGCCGCTCAATGCATTGACCAGGGAGTTGTCGGTGGTCGCGCTGTTCGTCGCCGGCACGTATCCGTTCATGAAGCGCTTCTTCGCGATTCCGCAGGCGTATCTGGGCATCGCGTTCGGCTTCGGCATTCCGATGGCGTTCGCCGCTGTGCAGGATCACGTGCCGCTGCTCGCGTGGGCGATGCTGGTCGCGAATATCTTCTGGGCGGTTGCGTACGACACCGAATACGCGATGGTCGATCGCGACGACGACATCAAGATCGGCATCCGGACGTCGGCGCTGACGTTCGGCCGTTTCGACGTGGCCGCGGTCATGCTGTGCTATGCGGTGACGCTCGGGATTTACGTCGGCATCGGCGTGACGCTCGGGTTTGGTCCGCTGTACTGGCTCGGCTGGGCGGTCGCGGTGGGTTGCGCGATCTATCACTACACGCTGATCCGCCATCGCGAGCGCATGCCGTGCTTTGCCGCGTTCCGTCACAACAACTGGCTCGGCGGCGCGTTGTTCGCGGGGATCGTCGCGCATTACGTGGTGGCTTCGTTTTAATTCGCGTCAGCGCTTTTCTGGCTTCAGACCGCTGCGTTTCTACACGCCGTAGGCGCCTGCCCTGATGAGAAGAAGGACAGTCGCGCTACGGCGTGTCTGTTTCCGCTGTTTCTTTTCGACGCCGGTTCGCGTTACTGCTTGCCGAACTCGTCGCCCATCTCGCGCGCCCGCGCGTCGGCGGCCAGTGCGCCGCGCACGATCGCGTCCTTGATGCCGCTCGCTTCGAACGAGGCGAGTGCTGCCGCGGTCGTGCCGCCTTTGGATGTCACGCGCTCGCGCAGCACGCTCGGCGGCTCGTCGGAATTGGCCGCGAGTTGCGCGGCGCCCGTGAAGGTCGCGACCGCCAGCGCGCGACCCTGCGCTTCGTCCATACCGAGCTGGCGCGCGGCTTCCTGCAGCGCTTCGATGAAATAGAACACGTAGGCCGGCCCGCTGCCCGAGATCGCGGTGACCGCGTCGATCTTCGCTTCGTCGTCGAACCAGACGGTTTCGCCGACCGCGCCGAGCACCTGCGACGCGAGCGCGCGGCCCGCTTCGTCGACGCTGCCGCTGGCGACGAGACCCGTGACGCCCCTGCCGATCAGCGCCGGCGTATTCGGCATCACGCGCACGATGCGGTTGTGGCCAGCGAGCCAGCGCGACATGTCGCCGATCCGAATGCCCGCGACGATGCTGACGACGAGTTGCGACGCGCGCAGATGCGGCGCCAGCGTCCCGGCGACGCTCTTCAGGATCTGCGGTTTCACCGCGAGCACGACCGCGTCGTAGTCGGCGAGCGTGACGTCGGCGGCCGCGCCGGTGCGGATGCCGAATTGCTGCTCGTTGCGCTGGCGCGCGTCTTCGTTCGGATCGACCGCGTACAGGTCCGCGGGCGCGACGCCCCGCTTGATGAGGCCGCCGATCAACGCCGCGGCCATGTTGCCGCCGCCGATAAACGCAATTTTCATGATGGTCCGGGTAGGTTCAGATGAGATGCGGTGAGGGCTTCGCGCAGCCAGGTTCGCGCAAGGCCCGTGGAAATGCTCAGCGCGAATAATCGCGTGCGCCGAAGATCGCGGTGCCGACGCGCACGATCGTCGCGCCTTCGAGCACGGCTGCTTCGAGATCGGCCGACATGCCCATCGACAGCGTATCGAGCGCGAGCCCGTCGTTACGCAAGCGCTCGAATAGCTCGCGCAATTGGCGATGCGGCGCGCGTTGTTCTGCGAGATCGCCGCCCGGTTCGGGAATCGACATCAGTCCGCGCAGCTTCAGCTTCGGCAGCGCGGCGATCTGCTGCGCGATAGCGGCCGCCTCGGCGATGGCGACGCCACTCTTCGACGCTTCACCGCTGACATTGACCTGCAGGCACACGTTGAGCGGCGGCAGGTTGTCCGGGCGCTGCTCCGACAGCCGCTGCGCGATCTTCAGCCGATCGACCGAATGTACCCAGTCGAAATGCTCGGCGACGGGCCGCGTCTTGTTCGATTGCAGCGGCCCGATGAAATGCCATTCGAGCGACGCGCGCAGATCGGCAAGTGTCTGGATCTTGTCGAGCGCTTCCTGCACGTAGTTCTCGCCGAATGCGCGCTGACCGGCCGCATGAGCGGCGCGCACGGCATCGGCGGGAAACGTCTTGGAGACCGCGAGCAGCGTCACGGACTGCGCGTCGCGGTGGGCCGCTTGCGCGGCTCTGGCGATGCGCTCGTGCACGTCGGCGAGATTGTGAGGCAGATCGGACATGGAACGAACCGGTGTTCAGCGAAGACGATGCCCCGATTATACGGACAGCATGTGCTCGACCAATTCGATCCAGTGCGCGACGGGCGTCGACGTACCGCTTTGCAGATGCGCGATGCAACCGACGTTCGCCGACACGATCACCTGCGGCTCCTGCGCCTGCAAACGCTCGAGCTTCTGGTCGCGCAGCGCGTACGACATGCGCGGCTGCAGCAGCGAGTAGGTGCCGGCCGAGCCGCAGCACAGATGGCTGTCGGCGGGCAGGCGCACTTCGACGCCGAGCGCGCCGAGCAGTTGCTCGACCTTGCCGCGGATCTGCTGGCCATGCTGCAGCGTGCAGGGTGGATGAAATGCGACCGTGTGTACCGAGCGGCGGCGCGTGATGGCGACGAGCTGTTCTTCGAACTCGGCCAGGATCTCGGAGACGTCGCGCGTCAATTCGACGATGCGGCGCGCCTTCTCGGCATAGTTCGGATCGAGGCGCAGCAGGTGCGCGTATTCCTTGACCGTCGCGCCGCAGCCCGACGCGTTCATCACGATCGCTTCAACGCCCTGTTCGACGTAGGGCCACCATGCGTCGATGTTCGCGCGCAGGTCGTCGAGCGCTTCGTCGTGGTAGCCGAGGTGCAGGCGGATCGCGCCGCAGCAGCCGGCGTCGGGCGCGATCACCGTTTCGATGCCGAGCGCATCGAACACGCGCGCGGTCGCGATGTTGACGTTCGGCATCATCGACGGTTGCACGCAGCCCGCCAGCATCAGCACCTTGCGTTCGTGTTTTGCGCTCGGCCATTCGAGCGGGTGCTGGCGCGCGGGCACCTTGTCGCGCAGCTTCTTCGGCAGCAGGCCGCGCACGTGCTGACCCAGCCGCATCGCCGGCGTGAAGATCGCGCTGTTCGGCAGCACGCTCGCGAGCAGGCGCCGCATCAGCCGCTGATTGAGCGGACGCTTGACTTTCTCTTCGGTGAGCTTGCGGCCGATTTCGACGAGCCGCCCATATTGCACGCCCGACGGGCAGGTCGATTCGCAATTGCGGCAGGTCAGGCAGCGGTCGAGGTGAACCTGCGTGCTGCGCGTGACCGGCGCGCCTTCGACCATCTGCTTGATCAGATAGATGCGCCCGCGCGGGCCGTCGAGCTCGTCGCCAAGCAGTTGGTAGGTCGGACAGGTGGCCGTGCAGAAACCGCAATGCACGCATTTGTGCAGGATGGCGTCCGCTTCGTTGCCATCGGGCGTATTACGAATGAAGTCCGCGAGGTTGGTTTGCATCGCGTCGCTCAGAAGTCGGAGTAGAGACGGCCGCGGTTGAAGATGCGGGCCGGGTCGAATGCATGTTTGAGGCCGCGATGGATTTTCATCAGCGGCGCGGGCAGCGGTGTGAATACGCCGGCGCTGCGGTCGTAGCCGTGGCCGCTGCGGAAGATGGTCGCGTGGCCGCCGGCCTGTTTCGCGCTGATGCGCACGGTTTGCGCGTCGGTGTCGGTGATCCACCAGCGCTGGCCGCCGCCCCATTCCATCAGTTGCGCGCCGGGCAGCTGCAGCGGCTCGGTGATCGACGGTAGCGCGAGACGCCACAGCGCGGCCTTCGGTGGAATGCCCGCGAAAAACGAATCGGTCTGTTCGCGCAGGCCGGCCCAGAAGCGTTCAGCTTCGACCGCATCGACGACTTCGCCGCCGAGCCCGGTGCGCGCTGCCTTGACCGCGGCTTCCGCGCCGCCCAGGCGCACCGCGAGCGTGCCGTTGCGCCATGCGCTCGCGGTGATCGGCAGCGGCCGGCCGCCCCATTCGTTGAGCTTGCGTACCGCGTCGGTGCCGTTCATGTCGAACTTCAGCGTGGCTTCGACCTGCGGCCGCGGCAGCACTTTGACCGATAGCTCGAGGATCAGCCCGAGCGTGCCGAGCGAGCCCGCGAGCAGCCGCGACACGTCGTAACCCGCGACGTTCTTGACGACCTGGCCGCCGAAGTGCAGCACCTGCCCCTGGCCGTTCATCACGACGGCGCCGAGCACGAAGTCGCGCGCGGCGCCGACGGCCGGCCTGCGCGGCCCCGAAATGCCAGCGGCGATGCAGCCGCCGAAGGTGGCCTGCGGCCCGAAGTGCGGCGGCTCGAACGGCAGCATCTGGTTGTGCTCGGCGAGCGCGGCTTCGATTTCCAGCAGCGGTGTTCCCGCGCGCGCGGTGATCACGAGTTCGGCCGGATCGTACGCGATGATGCCGCGATAAGCGCGCGTGTCGAGGATCTCGCCTTCCAGCGTCTGGCCATACCAGTCTTTGGTGCCGCCGCCGCGGATGCGCAGCGCGCGTCCCTCGGCGCTGGCCGAACGCACGCGTTCGGACCATACGGCGACGATGTCGTCCTCTTCCATGGTGTCCTGCTCGTTGTGTTTCGTTTGATTGTACCGGGCGGCGGCTCGCTGGCAAGCCGGAGCGCACCCGCATGACGGGGCGCGGCATCGGTCTGGAGGGGAGGGCGCAAAGCGCCGCGCAGGCCGCGCCAGCATCAGCGTGGGCGCGGCGAACGGTGGATGCGCGCTGCAAACGCCTGCCGCTAGAAGCGCGGCAGCTCGGGATGAGGTAGCAGCCCGCCGCGCACGTGCATCTTGCCGTATTCGGCACAGCGCGCCCGCGTCGGGATGCCCTTGTCGGGGTTCAACAGGCCGGGCGCGTCGAATGCTCGCTTGACCGCGTGGAACGTGTCGCGCTCTTCGGGCGAGAACTGCACGCACATCGAATTGATCTTCTCGATGCCGACGCCATGCTCGCCCGTCACCGTGCCGCCCAGCTCGACGCAAGCTTCGAGGATGTCGCAACCGAACAACTCGGCGCGATGCCACTCGTCCTGGTCGTTGCCGTTGAACAGGATCAGCGGGTGCATGTTGCCGTCGCCGGCATGGAATACGTTGATGCAGCGCAACTGGTAGGTCTTCTCCATCTCCTCGATGCGCGCCAGCAGCGGCCCGATACTGCGGCGCGGCACGGTACCGTCCATGCAGTAGTAGTCCGGCGAAATGCGGCCGGCGGCCGGAAACGCGTTCTTGCGCCCGGACCAGAAGCGCAGGCGCTCGGCTTCCGTGCGTGAAATCTGGATACGGGTCGCGCCGTGCTCGCGCAGCACCGCGGTCATGCGCACGATCTCGGCCGCGACTTCCTCGGGCGTGCCGTCCGATTCGCATAGCAGGATCGCCGCCGCGTCGAGGTCGTAGCCGGCGTTGACGAACTCCTCGACCGCGCGCGTGGCGGGCTTGTCCATCATCTCGAGGCCGGCCGGAATGATGCCCGCCGCGATGATGCCCGCAACGGCGTCGCCGCCTTTGACGACGTCGTCGAAGCTGGCCATGATGACCTGCGCCGTTTGCGGCTTCGGGATCAGCTTGACGGTGACCTCGGTGACGATCGCGAACATGCCCTCGCTGCCAATCAGCACCGCGAGCAGATCGAGCCCCGGCGCGTCGGGCGCGAGCGAGCCGAATTCGACGATCTCGCCTTCCATCGTGACCGCGCGCACGCGCAGCACGTTGTGCACGGTGAGGCCGTACTTCAGGCAATGCACGCCGCCCGAATTCTCCGACACGTTGCCACCGATCGTGCAGGCAATCTGCGACGACGGATCCGGCGCATAGTAAAGACCATACGGCGCCGCGGCTTCGGAGATCGCCAGATTGCGCACGCCCGGCTGGACGGTCGCGATGCGCGCGTACGAGTCGACTTCGACGATCTTGCGAAAGCGCGCGAGCGATACCACCACGCCGTGCCGAATCGGCATCGCGCCGCCGGACAGCCCGGTGCCCGCGCCGCGCGGCACGATGGGCACCTCGAGGCGATGGCAGATCTGCACGATGCGCTGCACCTGCGATTCGGTTTCCGGCAACACGACCGCGAGCGGCAAACGCCGGTACGCGGCGAGCCCGTCGCATTCGTACGCGACGGTGTCTTCTTCGCGATACAGCAGACAGTGGGTCGGCAACACGGCCATCAGCGCCTGCACGACTTCGCGCTGACGCTGCGCGAGGACTTCGGCCGACAGTTCAGCGGGTGCGTTCATGTGAGTTGTCTCCTCGTGGCTTGCGCCGGTCCGGCTTGCTGGTTCGAGCCGGCTGTTTCGTGCTGCCTGCTTCGCATCACTTGCGTGTTCAGCCTGGCGCGGTTGCCGCCGGGCGCGTCAGCGGTTTGCCGCGGCCGGCATGCGCAGTGCCGATCAGGCCGCCGCCCAGGCGAAAATCTTGCCCGGGTTCATCAGATTGCGAGGGTCTAGCGCGTGCTTGATGGAGCGCATCGTGTCGACCGCGACGTCGCCGTGCTCCTCGAGCAGAAAGCCCATCTTGTGCAGGCCGATGCCATGCTCGCCGGTGCAGGTGCCGTCCATCCGCAGCGCGCGCTGCACGATGCGATGGTTCAGGCGCTCGGCTTCCTCGAGCTCTTCGGGCTTGTCCGGATCGATCAGGATCGCGACGTGGAAGTTTCCGTCGCCGACATGGCCGACGATCGGGCAGGGCAGCGGCGACGCCAACAGATCCTGCTCCGTTTCGACCACACACTCCGCGAGACGCGAGATCGGCACGCAGACGTCGGTGGTGACCGCGCGCGAGCCGGGCTTCAGTTGCAGCATCGCGAAATAGGCGTTGTGACGCGCGGTCCACAGACGGCTGCGGTCTTCGGGGCGCGTCGCCCATTCGAAGCCTTCACCGGCATTCTGTGCCGCGATTTCCTGCACGAGTTCGGCCTGTTCCTTGACGCCGGCCTCGGTGCCGTGAAATTCGAAGAACAATGTGGGCGCTTCGCGCAGTGTCAGATTCGAATGGCGATTGATCGAGCGGATCGCAAGTGAATCGACGAACTCGACACGCGCGATCGGCACGCCGATCTGGATCGTCTCGATGACCGCGCGCACCGCATCGCCCATCGACGGGAACGTGCACACCGCGGCCGACACCGCCTCCGGCTGCGGATAGAGGCGCAGCGTGATTTCCGTTATCACGCCGAGCGTGCCTTCCGAGCCGACGAACAGGCGCGTGAGGTCGTACCCCGCCGACGATTTGCGCGCGCGCGAGCCGGTCTTGATCACGCGGCCATCGGCGAGCACGACCGTCAGGCCGAGCACGTTCTCGCGCATCGTGCCGTAGCGCACGGCGTTGGTACCCGACGCGCGGGTTGCCGACATCCCGCCGATGCTCGCGTCCGCGCCGGGGTCGATCGGGAAGAACAGGCCGGTGTCGCGCAGCGCTTCGTTCAGTTGCTTGCGCGAGATGCCGGGCTCGACGGTGACGGTCAGGTCTTCGGCGTTGATCGACAACACCCGGTTCATTTCCGACAGATCGATCGACACGCCGCCTTGCACGGCAAGCAGATGTCCTTCGAGCGACGAGCCATTGCCGTACGGAATGATCGGCACGTCGTACTGGCCGCACAGCTTGACGGCGGTTTGCACGTCTTCGCTTGTACGCGCGAACACGACGGCGTCAGGCAGTTGCGGATCGAACGGTGATTCGTCGCGGCCGTGGTGCGCACGCACGGCTTCGGCAACGGAAACCCGATCGCCGAAAGCGGCTTTGAGCTGGCTCAGCAATTCGGCGGGAAACGGCCGGCGTAGCGGCGCCGGCGGCACGGGATGGTTCACGCATGTCTCCTGTGTCGACCGGAGTTAGCGCTACAGCGCTTGCTCCGGTCCCATGAAAGTTTCTTTAGATAACGGTCTGTTTGCAGCAAGTGTTTCATTTTACGCCGTTCGCCCGCCAGGCAGCGCTGGGACGGCTTCCGCTCATATAATGGCGGCGATTTCGCGATGCGTGCAATATGGACAAACCAGCTGGCAGCATCGTCACTAATACATGGGAGACGTCATGGGCAATCGCCTCAGCAAGATCGCCACTCGCACCGGCGACGACGGCACCACCGGTCTCGGCGACGGCCGCCGCGTGCGCAAGGACAGCGCGCGTATCGCCGCGATTGGCGACGTCGACGAACTCAATTCGAATCTCGGCGTGCTGTTGTGCGAGAACCTGCCCGAGAACGTACGCGCGGCGCTGGTCGCAATCCAGCACGACCTGTTCGATCTGGGCGGCGAGCTGTGCATTCCCGGTCACACGATGATTACCGAACAGCATCTCGCGCAGCTCGACGGCTGGCTCGCCGACTACAACGCCACGCTGCCGCCGCTGAAGGAATTCATTCTGCCGGGCGGTTCGCGCGCGGCCGCGCTCGCGCATGTGTGCCGTACCGTTTGCCGCCGCGCGGAGCGGGCGATCGTCGCGCTTGGCGAACACGAGGCGCTGAACGCGGCGCCACGTCAGTACGTGAACCGGCTGTCCGATCTGCTGTTCGTGCTGGCGCGCGTGCTCAATCGCGCGGACGGCGGCACCGACGTGCTGTGGCAGCACGATCGCGGCGCGCCTTGAATGGCGACGCACATGTGCGCATGGACACGCACGGTGCTTCGCACGAGCCGACGCTCAACCGACGGCGAGCGTGACCGGCTTGCCGATGCGGCTCAGCATTTCCACGAGCGTGTCGATCGTGAACTTGGTGGTTTTCTTGTTGACGACGTCGGACACGCGCGGGCGCGACACCATCAGGATTTCGGCCGCCTCGGCCTGCTTCAGATGATGCTGTTCGATCCACGTGGACAGCTCGGTCATCAGCTGTTCCTTGAGCAGCCGCGTGTCGTTGATCTGCTTTTGCGACGCCGCGTGAAGGCGCTTCGCTTCATCGGCGGAAAAACCGAGTTCGAGGAACACGTTCGCGCCGGCTCGCGTTACGTGACGAATGTTGGTGTCGATCGTCATGGCTGGGTGGTCCTGTAATGGGTGATGGCGCGGTAGCGCGTTTCGGCAATTCTTCTGTCGTGCGGTCCGAGCCTCTGCGTTTTCTTCTGAAAGCAATGCAGCACGTACAGCGCTTCGGCGTATTTGGTGACGTACATCACGCGAAAAATGCCGTCCTCGTCTCTGATGCGAATTTCGCGCGTTCCCGCGCCGATAGACTCGAACGGTTTCCAGTCGTCAGGGTCGAGTCCTGACTGAATCTTGTGAAGCTGAAACCCTGCGAGACGACGCGCTTCGTTGGGAAAAGCGAGCAAATCACGGTAGCTGGAGCCTAACCAGCGAATTTCTTTTTCCTGCTCCATCGCCACCTCATGTATAAAATATTATACGCATTCTCCAGCCTGGTCAAGCGTGCAATCGACCAGGCAACGAGCTATGACGATATCGAGGCAGCAGGCTCAGTACCATTCGTCCGAATGGCCAATAAAAAAACCCGGTTCGATATTGAACCGGGTTTCTTCTACGGACGACTGCCGACAAGCCCCCGCAGTGGCGGCGGGGCAGGCGTTCAGTTGCCGCTGCCGCGCGCGACGCGGCGCTGCCTGACCGCTTCGGCAAGGCCTTCGAGCACCGCGACGCTTTCGTCCCAGCCGATACACGCATCGGTAATGCTCTGGCCGTACGTGAGCTCGCAGCCTTCCTGCAGATCCTGGCGACCCGCGACGAGGTGCGACTCCACCATCACGCCGACGATCCGCTCGTCACCCGCGGCGATCTGACGGCCGATGTCCGCGCACACCGGAATCTGGTTTTCGTGCTTCTTCGAACTGTTCGCGTGGCTCGCGTCGATCATCAGACGCGCGGCGAGACCCGCCTTGCCGATGTCCGCGCAGGCCGCGTTGACGTTGTCGGCGTCGTAGTTCGGCGTTTTGCCGCCGCGCAGAATCACGTGGCAGTCCTCGTTGCCGGCGGTCGATACGATCGCCGAGTGGCCGCCCTTCGTGACCGACAGGAAATGGTGCGGCTGCGAGGCGGCCTTGATCGCGTCGACGGCGATCTTCACGTTGCCGTCCGTGCCGTTCTT
Organism: Paraburkholderia sp. MM5384-R2; assembly: GCF_014201025.1. Taxonomy (NCBI): domain Bacteria; kingdom Pseudomonadati; phylum Pseudomonadota; class Betaproteobacteria; order Burkholderiales; family Burkholderiaceae; genus Paraburkholderia; species Paraburkholderia sp. MM5384-R2. The sequence continues at coordinate 35,522 of NZ_JACHDI010000037.1, read as the reverse complement.
GAAGCCGACCGGGCACGACAGTCCCGAAGCCAGCTCCCGGTGCACCTGCGATTCGGTCGTGCGCGCGCCGATGGCACCCCAGGAGATCAGATCCGCGATGTACTGCGGGCTGATCATGTCGAGGTACTCGGTGCCGGCCGGCAGGCCGAGCTCGTTGATGCGCAGAAGCAGCTCGCGCGCGGTGCGCAGACCTTCGTTGATCTTGAAGCTGTTGTCCATATGCGGGTCGTTGATGAGACCCTTCCAGCCCACCGTCGTACGCGGCTTTTCGAAGTACACGCGCATCACGACTTCGAGTTCGCCGGCAAAGCGCTTGCGCTGCTCGATCAGACGCCCCGCGTATTCGATCGCGGCCTTCGGATCGTGAATCGAGCACGGGCCGATCACGACAATCAGACGATCGTCCATGCCGTGCAGAATGCGATGCATCGCGGTGCGCGAGTCGTAGATCACGTTGGAAACCGTCTCGTCGCAGGCAAATTCGCGGATCAGGTGAGCGGGCGGCGTGAGTTCCTTCAATTCGCGAATGCGGACATCATCGGTATTGTGCGGGGGCATGTTGTTCTCCTGAATCGGTTCGTAGCGTGTTCGCGCGGGCAACGGGGGCGATCAGTCGGTGATCAAACAGCGAGGCCAGAGCGGACGACAATCAAAAAATGGTCAACGACAAAATGTCAGTCAGGTATCGAAAAGCGTGAGACGAAAAAAAACCGCCAGGCTGGCTGGCGGTTTTTCGGGAATTCTCGGTGTCCTGCGTGCACTAACACCCCTCTCGATCCGCCAGCGGTCTGAGATACCAAAAAAAGTAAAAATAAAACTTGGCGGACATGGCGAAGTGAATGCGTCGCTGGTCAAAAAGGGTGAGTGAGTTTATAACCCGGTACAGGCTCGGCTGACAAGCTGGGGTGTCGAAAAATGCGGAAAACCCGCACACTTCGAGCCTTGCGTGCGCGAAGCGTGCATCCGCGACGAAATCAGGCCGTGCCGCCGACCGTCATCCGCTCGATGCGCAGCGTCGGTTGACCGACGCCCACCGGCACGCTCTGGCCTTCCTTGCCGCACACGCCCACGCCCGAATCGAGCTTCATGTCGTTGCCGATCATCGTGACGTACTTCAGCGATTCCGGTCCGCTGCCGATCAGCGTCGCGCCCTTGACCGGATACGTGATCTTGCCGTTCTCGATCATGTACGCCTCGGAGGCCGAGAACACGAATTTGCCGTTCGTGATGTCGACCTGACCGCCGCCGAAGTTCACCGCATACAGGCCGTTCTTCACGGACGCGAGGATTTCTTGCGGGTCCTTGTCACCGTTCAGCATGTACGTGTTGGTCATGCGCGGCATCGGCAGCGCCGCGTACGATTCGCGCCGTGCGTTGCCGGTGACCGGCATCTTCATCAGACGCGCGTTCAGCGTGTCCTGGATGTAGCCCTTCAGGATGCCGTCCTCGATCAGCGTCGTGCACTGGGTCGGATTACCTTCGTCGTCGATATTGAGCGAGCCGCGACGATTCGGCAGCGTGCCGTCGTCGACCACGGTGACGCCCTTCGCGGCGACCTGCTCGCCGATGCGTCCCGCGAATGCCGACGACCCTTTGCGGTTGAAGTCGCCCTCGAGCCCATGGCCGATCGCCTCGTGCAGCAGCACGCCGGGCCAGCCCGGCCCGAGCACGACGGTCATCGCGCCGGCCGGCGCCGGACGCGCGTCGAGATTGACGAGAGCGGCGTGCACCGCATCGTCGACATAGCGCGACAGCACTTCATCGGTGAAATAGCCGTAGTCGAAACGCCCGCCGCCGCCGCCGCTGCCGATTTCGCGGCGACCGTTCTGCTCGGCGATCACCGTCACCGAGACACGCACGAGCGGCCGGATGTCGGCCGCGAAGCCGCCGTCGCTGCGCGCGACCAGCACCACGTCGTATTCGCCGGCGAGGCCCGCCATCACCTGCTGGATGCGCGGGTCGCGGCCGCGCGCCATCTGCTCGATGCGCTCGAGCAGCTTGACCTTGGCGGTGGCGTCGAGCGAATGCAGCGGGTCGGACGGCAGGTACAGATCGCGCCCGGCGATGCCGGTCAGCGACGACGCCACCTGGATCTTCTGCTTGCCGCCGCCTGCCTTGGCGATCGCGCGCGTGGCGATGGCCGCCTGGCGGATCGCTTCGGGCGACAGGTCGTCCGAGTAGGCGAACGCGGTGCGCTCGCCCGACACGGCGCGCACGCCGACACCCTGATCGATGCTGAAGCTGCCCGACTTCACGATGCCTTCCTCGAGACTCCACGCTTCGCTGCGGGTGGTCTGGAAGTACAGATCCGCGTAGTCGACGCGGTGCGTGAAGATTTCGGCGAGCGTGCGCGTGAGCAGCGATTCGTCGAGACCATAGGGCGTGAGGAGGATGTCCTTGGCGGCGGCGAGATTACGGATACCGGGTTCGATGATGTTCATGCGAAGTATGTTCTGCTCGATACGAAGGGGTCGGGGAGCGCCTGGTCGCTATATGCGTGGCAGGCGCCGCAGTTTCAATGTCGGTTTCAGGTCAGCACGCGATGACGCCATGCCGGCAGGCTCTGCCGCACTTCGTCGATGCGCGCGCGTTCGAGGTTGCCCGCGACCACGCCGGCGCCCTCGTCGCGCACCGCGACGATCTCGCCCCACGGGTCGATCAGCATGCTGTGGCCCCAGGTGCGGCGGTCGTTTTCATGTTTGCCGCCTTGCGCCGCGGCGAGCACGTAGCACTGGTTTTCGATCGCGCGAGTGCGCAGCAGCAGCTCCCAATGCGCGCGGCCGGTCGTGTAGGTAAACGCCGACGGCACCACGATCAGCGCGCAGTCGCCCATGCGCCGGTACAGCTCGGGAAAGCGCAGATCGTAGCAGACCGACAGGCCGACCCGGCCGAATGGCGCCTCGAAGCTTTGCACCGAGGTGCCGGGTCGAATCGTGCGCGCTTCGTCGAACGATTCTTCGCCCTTTTCGAAGTTGAACAGGTGGATCTTGTCGTAGCGCGCGGCCTCGTTGCCGTTCGGGTCGAACACCAGCGTCGTGTTCAGTACGCGCGACGGCTCCGGTGCGTTCAGCGGCAGGGTGCCGCCGATCACCCAGATCTGGTGGCGGCGCGCGGCGTCGGCGAGAAAGCGTTGGATCGGGCCGTCCTGATGTGGCTCGCGCACGGCGAGCTTGTCGGTGTCCTTGAAGCCCATGAAACAGAAATACTCGGGGAGCAGCACGAGTTTCGCGCCGTCGGCGGCGGCTTCGGCGATCAGGCGCTCTGCGTCGGCGAGATTGCGATCGCGATCCGGCGAGCTGACCATCTGCAGCGCGGCGACCCGGAAGGGGCTGGCTACAAGGCCGCTGGAGGTTGCGGCGGATGCGGATGAAGTGACGTGTGTTTCGCTCATGAGCGTGTCGAAAGACTCCCGGCGGGCGGCGGTGTGAAGCGCGGGCGCCGCACGCATGGTTCTGGGCTGGCTCGGCCCCGTTGGCGCATTGAGTCGATAGAGCGGACCGAGCGGCCGCGTGGTTCGAGACGGCGGCGCCAGGGAAACCGGAGCTCAGTGCGCTTGCACGGTCGAAGCCGGAGCGTCAATCTTACCCCGTTCGCCCGTCACCCGCTCGATGTGCGGTTTCGACCACGAGCCGGTGATCGCGTAGTCGCGCGCGAATACGTGCGACACCCCATGCGTGAACGCGATATCGGCGATCAGCGCGCCGAGGCCGATCAGCGGATTGATGACCGTCGCGGCGATCACCGCGGAGCCGGCGCTGACGGTCGGCACTACGTGCAGGTGCAGGTCCTGGCTCTTCTGCGCGATGTCGACCGAGCCCACCATCTCGGCGCGGGCCGGCGCGGTCACCATCCTGAAGTTGTCGGTGCGGGCGATGCCGTCATGAATCTGCGCGGTACCCGTCACGCTCGAGAACGGCAGGCCCTCGCCGATCACATCGTGGAAATTGAGTGTGGCGATGCGCGCGAGGCTTTGCAGGCTCAGCACGCCGAGCAGCGTCGCGACGCCCGGATCGACCTTCAGGATCTGACCGTGGCGTAGATCCAGCGCGAGGTTGCCGTTCAGCGTCGAATAGTCGATCGTGGTCGGGCCGCCCTGCCACACGGCCTTGCCCTGAATCGAGCCGGTGCCGCCCCGGAGCGTCCTCGGCAGACCGAAGCGCTCGAGCATCGCGCCGGCATCCTTGATGTCGAGCTTGAAATCGAACACGGTGCGGCGCGGCATGGCTTCGTCGGCCGAGGTGGGCAGTTCGGTCGAGGTACGCCAGTTCGCGGTCGCGGTCAGCGTCGCGGTGGGGTTCGTCACGTCGAGCTTGTCGAGCTGCCAGACCGGCACGCCTTTTTCTTCGAAGTTGTGCGCGTCGACCTCGAGCCGGCCGACGTTGCGATCGTGCACGATCAGCTCGTCGACGACCAGATCGATCGACGGCATGTTCAGCGCGGGCGCCGACATCGCCGGACCGAGCAGGTCCTTGTCCGCGACCGACGGAATCACGACGCGCGCGAAGCGCGCCTGCAGTTCGCCCGGCGATTCGCGGGTCGCTCCCGGCAGCCACGACACGTGGCCCGACACCTGATTCGACGCGACGTTCGCCTGCCACGTGCGGTCCGTGTGCGACGCGCCGACGATCACGTTGTCCCAGTGACGCTTGAGCAGCGTAAGCAGGTCGATATGCAGCGCGAAGCGGTTCGGCAGGAACTGCGTGAGCATGGGATTCGGCACGGCCGTAGGCGCGGCCGCGGCTGTGGCCGCGCTGCTGGCGGTATTGCCGCCGTTCGCAGCGCCGTTCACGCCATTCGCCCCGCCCGCGCGCAGCTGCGCGGCGAGCGCGCGCCAGGCGTCGGCATTGAACTCCTTGATGTCCACCGCGGCGACCACGCCCTCGGACGGCAGGTCGACCGGCCGGTTCACGCCGATCGCGCCGCGCACGACGGTCGGTGACGTACGCGGCTGCGCGTTCGGCCGATAGCGCAGCAGATACGCGGCGGCGACCGGCCCCAACGTCAGGTCGGCGCGTTCGAGGCCGGCTTCGCCCGGCAGCGTCGACGGATTGACCGAGAAGTGCAGCGGCATCGGTGTGCCGGCAGTCTTTTTGAACGGCGCTGGAAAATCGAGCCCGAGGCCGCTCAGATCAGAGTTGGCGCTGACCTCCGGCAGGCGGCCCTTCGCGCCGGTGACGCGCAATGCATAAGGCGCGCTGCCGCTCATATGCGTGAGCACCTGTGCGGCCGGGCCATGCAGATGCAGTTCGCGCGCGGCATCGACGGCGATGTGGCCGTTGAGCGCGAGCGCATACGTGCCGTCTTGCCGCAAGCCGCCGTTCGCATGCACGTCACCGCCGAGGAACTGGCCGGAGAGCCGCTCGACCTCGGCCGTGCGTTCGGTGAAGCGCACCCGGCCGTTCAGCTGCGACAGCGACGGCGCATTGCTCACGCTCAGGCGATTGTTCTGGAAGCCGAGCGCACCCTCCACGCCGATATGCGGCTTCGGCGTACGCGGGATCGTCAGCTTCAGCGCGAGCGACGCGGGCCCTTCCGCGCGAATCTTTTCGGTCTGGTGCCGCGCCATGATGCCGAGCGAGCTGCCGTTCACGTAGTCGAGCATATCGGCGAGCGGGCCGCGGGCGTTGCCCTCTATGGTGAGGTTCGAGCCTTTGGTGCCGAGGTCGTCGATGCGGCCGTTCACGCCGGTCAGCGCGACGCGCTTGTAACGGCCGCGGTCGATGTCGAAGCGCAGCACGTTCTGCTTGAGCTCGAACACGCCGTCGATGCCGTCGAGCGGCGGCCAAACGTTTGGCGTGCCGTTGCGCATGTTGCGCGGCGGGAACGGCGTCGGATCGAACTTGCCGCCGGTGAACGGCGCGACGATGTGGAAGATGCCGGCGTCGGGGTCGCGCGCGTAGGGGAACTTGGTCAGGTCGCCGTGCACTTCGATCGTGCCGCCACGCGACACGCCAGCCTGCAAGCCGTGGCCGAGGTAAATGCGCAGCTTTTCGCTGACCGCGGTCGGCAGATAGCGGGCGATGTGCGTCACCTGCGCGCGCTGGAAGTCGGCTTTCAGGTCGAGCGAGCCGCGGCCGTGGCCGGGATTGCTGTAGCTCGCAGTCGCGCTCGCCTCGACGTCAGGGTTCGATACGCTGAAATCGTTGAGCTTGACCGCGAACGCGGGACGCGTGTCGCCCGGTGCCTTCGTGCCCATCGTCCAGTCGGCGCGGCCGTGCAGACGCGCAAGCGTGAGACGCGGATCGTCGAACACGCCCGGCAGCGTGATCGCCACGTTGGTCGTATCGAAGTTCGCGTGGCCGCCTTTTTCATCGGCGTCGACGTTGCCCCACAGGTTTTCGATGCCGGGAACGCCGGCGCGCGGGTGGCCGCGCGGCGTCAGGCCCGGCCCCGGCTCCTGGGCGGCAAAGCTGATGCCCTGCAAATCGCCCCTGAAGCGATAACGCTCGATCGGTTCAACACCCGTCGGCCGATGGTCGCTGCCCACTTCTCCGGATTCCGGCTTGCCGCGCTCGAGCTCGATCACGTAGTTCGCGACGCGCCCGCGCGGATTGATGCGCACGAGTTCATTGAGAAAGTGCCGCGGCAGCGGCAGCGCGCGGCTGAATTCGGCGAGGATGCCGAGATCGACGCGATCGCCGCTGACGCTCAAAAGCTGCCCATGCTGCTGCGAGGCCATCCGGTAGCGGCTGTCGAGGGTCCGGAAGCGCAGGATGCGCGCGAGCGGCGTGCCGTCTTCGAGCGGCGGCTGGCCGAGCTCGGCACGCAGGTCCGACAGCTGCAGCCGGTACTCGCCTTCGTTTGCCTCGACGCGCCACAGAAAGTGGGTGATCGGCACGAGCAGCCTTGGCTGGGTCGGGCGCACGCGCATCGCGACGTCGTAACCGCTCAACTGGCCGGTCGCCTGAGTCATGCGGCCTTCGCTGAAGTCGATCCAGATTGCATTGTCGATGCGGCCGGCGAACGTCTCGATCGGGAACTGGATGTAGCGCGCGAGCGTCGGCAGATCGACCGGGCCCGTCGACATGTACACCTGCCCGCTCCAGTTGATCGGCTTGCCGAGCGCCGAGAGCGGCGCGTGGCGGAAGTGCGTGCGGAAGTCGAGCGGGCCTTTCAGCACCTGGCCGTCGGGTGGCGCCTGCAGCGCCATGCGGTGGTCGCGGCCGTCATTGAGGATCGCGATGCGGATGTCGCGCAGCGCCAGTTCGGGTTCGTTGCGCGTCGCGTCGCGCCAGCGCAGCACGCCGCCGCGCACGACGATCGCCTGCTGACGCAACAACCAGGTGGACAGCGCGTCGTTGCCGCTGTGGCGCGTCGGCACCGGCACGCCCGCGACCGACAGCACGCCGTCCTCGCTGCGCGACACCAGCACGTCCGGCTGATCGACGATCAGGCTCGACAGCGCCAGATGAAACTCCCACAGCGAGCGCCAGGACACCGACGCGGTGGCGTGCGGAATCGTCAGCGCGGGTTGGCCGTCGTGATCGCGGATGACGAGATTCGTGACATCGAGCCCTGGCTGGAAGCCGCTCCAGTGCGGCGCGAGCCGGCCGATCGTGAATTGGGTGCGCAGCTTGTCGGAGACCGCGGCTTCGATGCGCGGCCGGAACATGTCGGCGCGCGGCAGCACCACGTAGCGCAAACCCAGAAACAGTCCGCCCGCGATGAAATAGAGGACGAGCGCGAGCGCGGCGAGCACGCGCAACGTCCGACGCAGCACGATGTGGTCGCTTCCGCTCACATGCGGGACCTGCGGTGGGGCTTGCGGGTCGGCGGATTCGTTTCGCTCGGACATGCTGCGGCGGCTGGGCGTATGGTAGTTTTGCGTGTTAACGACGAAATGTATCACACGGGAAAGCGTCGGCGGACCTCCTGCAAACCCTGTCCGACGGCCCGTGACGGCGATTGGCGAGGCCGTCCGGCACGGAGTCCGGCACGCTTGTCGCCGCGTGCCGATGGCACGACGGAACGACACGACAACGACCCCGCAACGACACCCGGGCACCGTCAGAATACCGCCGGACAAATTCGATCAAGCAACGAGCGAGCCAGATTTTTGATGACTGACGCCACCCTCCTGAGTTCCAGCTATTCGCACTATGCCGCGCGCGCCGCCGCGGCCCGCCCGCAACTGGTCGCGCATGTCGGCGCGCTGGCCGACGAACTGCTGACGCGCGAGCGCATCGACGCGCGTCTCGACGCACTGTGCGCCGAGGCGGCGGGCCCAGCCGGTGCGCCGGTCAACGAAGATGCGCTGAAGCGCGCGCTGCGCCAGCTGCGCACCGAAGTATTCTGCGCGGTGATGGAGCGCGACCTGGCCGGCGAGGCCGATATCGCCGAAGTCACCGGCGCGATGACCGATCTCGCGGAAACGACGATCCAGCGTGCACTGACGGTGCTGAGCGCCGAGCTCGAAGCGCTGTATGGCGAGCCGCGCGACCAGCAGGGCGAAAGGCTCACGCTCGGCGTGGTCGGTATGGGCAAGCTCGGCGGGCGCGAGCTGAACGTGTCGTCGGATATCGACCTGATCTTCGTCTATGAGGACGACGGCGAGACCGCCGGCGGCCAGCGCCCGCCGCTCGCGACCCAGGAGTTCTTCACGCGGCTCGGCAAGCGGCTGATCGGCGCGCTTGCCGAAGTCACCGCCGACGGCTACGTGTTTCGCGTCGATATGCGTCTGCGGCCGAACGGCGATTCGGGGCCGCTCGTATGCAGCCTCGGCATGCTCGAAGAGTATTTTTATGTGCAGGGCCGCGAGTGGGAGCGCTACGCGTGGATCAAGGGCCGGCTCGTGTCCGAGGGCGCGAGCGCCTCGGCGCAGCGGCTGCAGAAGCAGCTCGGGGCGATCGTCACGCCGTTCGTCTATCGACGCTATCTGGATTTCGGCGTGATCAGCGCGATTCGCGCGCTGCATCTGCAGATCCGCCAGGAGGCGCAGCGCCGCGCGTCGATGCGCCCCGACAAGGCCGACGACATCAAGCTCGGCCGTGGCGGCATCCGTGAAATCGAATTCAGCGCGCAGGTGTTCCAGCTGATCCGCGGCGGCCAGGACGCCGGCTTTCGCGTGCGGCCGACGCTCGCCGTGCTGCGCCACGCGGCCACGAATGGGTTGATGGATCCGTCGGTGTGCGTGAAGCTGTCGCAGGCGTATCGCTTTCTGCGGGAGCTCGAGCATCGTTTGCAATATCGCAACGACGCGCAGACCCACGCGATGCCCGTCGATGCCGAAGACCGCATGGCGCTCGCGCGCGTGATGGGCTGCAACGACTACCCGCAATTGATGACGAAGCTCGACGCGCATCGCGAGTTCGTCGAACAGCAGTTCGACCAGATTTTCGCCGACAAGGTGGGCGGCCGCGACGGTTGCGGCGCGCCCGAGGACGGCGCGGCCGCGTGGGTGTGGAGCAGCGCGCTCGCCGACGATAGCGCCGACGACGCACTGCGCGCGCGCCTCGTCGAACTGGGGGTGGCCGAGCCCGGTGAGCTGCTCGCCAGGCTGCAGGCGGTGTGGCGCTCGTCGCGCTACACGGGCCTGAACGAGCGCAGCCGGCAGCGTTTCGACATCGTCGCGCAGCGCGCGCTCGAAGCCGCGCGCACGCTGGAGCCGGCCGGGCGGCGCGGCGATACGGTCGCGCGCCTGTTCGATCTGCTCGAAGCGGTGAGCCGGCGCGGCGCGTATCTGGCGCTTCTGACCGAGTATCCGCAGGCGCTGCACCAGGTGCTGTCGGTGCTGGGCGGCTCGCGCTGGGCGGCCGGCTATCTGATCCGCCATCCGCAGCTGCTCGACGAGCTGCTCGACGTCGAGGCGATCAACAGTCCGTTCGACTGGGCTGAATTCAAGCGTACGTTGCGTTTGCGGCTCGCCGCCGCCGATGGCGTCGAGCAGCAGATGGATCTGCTGCGTCACGCGCATCAGGCCGAGGTGTTCCGCATTCTGCTGATCGATCTTGCCGGCAAGCTGTCCGTCGAGCACGTCAGCGACCGGCTGTCCGAGCTCGCCGACGCAGTGCTCGACGTGACGATCGAAGCCGTGTGGAAGCAGTTGGCCAAACGTCATCGGGATGTGCCGCGCTTCGCGGTGATCGCCTACGGCAAGCTCGGCGGCAAGGAGCTCGGCTACGCGTCGGACCTCGACGTGATCTTCCTGTACGACGATCCCGACGATGCCGCCGCCGACGTCTACGCAACCTACACACGGCGTCTGATCACATGGCTGACCACCGCGACCGGCGCCGGCACATTGTTCGACATCGACCTGCGGCTGCGGCCCAACGGCGAGTCTGGCCTGCTCGTCACCGACCTCGATGCGTTCCGTCGCTACCAGCTGCGCGAGGGCGACGCGGCGAATACCGCGTGGGTGTGGGAGCATCAGGCGCTGACGCGTGCGCGCTACTGCGCGGGCGATCCGGAGATCGGCGCGAAGTTCGAGGCGATCCGCGAACAGGTGCTGACGACGCCGCGCGAAGCGGCGCCGCTCGCGAAAGAGATCGTCGAGATGCGCGCGCGTGTCGAGGCGGGACACCCGAACCATACGCCGGCGCTGTTCGACCTGAAGCACGACCGCGGCGGCATGGTCGATATCGAGTTCACCGTGCAGTACTGGGTGCTGCTGCATGCGGCGCGCGATCCCGAGCTGATCCGCAATACCGGCAATATCGCGCTGCTGCGTGAGGTGTCGCGTTTCGGGCTGATGAGCGAAGCGGAAGCGGAGACGGTCGGCGCCGCCTATCGGCGCTATCGCAAGCTGCAGCACACGCTGCGGCTCGATGGGATGGAGAAGGCGCGGGTCGATCCGGCGCTGGTCGCGGCCGAGCGCGAGGCGGTGCTGGCGTTGTGGAAGAGGGTGTTTGGGTAAGGGCGCTCACGCACTTCGCGTAGCGCATCATGCGCGGCCGGGATCGGTGTGACGTCCCGGCCAGGCCGACTCAGCCTTGTGCGGCCGCCTATGCGCGGCGCAATTTCAGGCGGCCAGCATTTCCTTCGCGTGCTTGCGCGTGGTCGCCGTGATTTCGAGGCCGCCGAGCATTCGCGCGACTTCCTCGATGCGGCTCGCCTTGTCGAGCGAGCTCACGCTGCTGAGCGTGCCGCCGGTGCCGTTGCTCATCTTTGCGACCTGGAAATGATGATCGCCGCGCGCGGCGACCTGCGGCAGATGGGTCACGCACAGCACCTGGCGCGCCTCGCCGAGCTGATGCAATAGCCGTCCGACCACTTCGGCCACGCCGCCGCCGATGCCCGTATCCACTTCGTCGAAGATCAGGGTCGGTGTCGGGCTGGCCGCGCTCGCGATCACTGCGAGCGCGAGACTGATACGCGCGAGTTCGCCGCCTGACGCAACCTTCGCGAGCGGCCGCAGCGGCACGCCGGCATGACCGGCGACGCGGAACTCGATCTGCTCGAGCCCGTGCGCGCCGCCTTCGGGCAGCGGCACCAGCGCGACCTCGAAGCTGCCGCCTTTCATCGACAGTTCCTGCATGCCGGTCGTGACCGCCTCACCGAGCGCCTTGCCCGCTTTCGCGCGTGCCTTCGACAGCTTTTTCGCCTCGGCGACGAACACTTCCTTCGCTTGCGCCTCGGCGGCGCGCAGGCCGTCGAGGTCGGCGGCGGCGTCGAGCGCGGCCAATTGCTTGCGCCGCTCTGCGTGTTCTTCCGGCAGCGTCTCAGGCCGCAGGCGGAACTTGCGCGCGGCCGAGTGCAGCGCGTCGAGGCGCTTTTCGACCTGCGCGAGCCGCTCCGGATCGAGCTCGAGCTTCTGCGCGTAGTGGCTCAGCGAATACGCGGCTTCCTGCAACTGGATTTCGGCCGGTTCGAGCGCGGCGAGCACGTCGTTCAGCGCGGGGTCGATCTCCGCGAGGTCGCGCACCTTCGACACGATCGAGCCGAGATGCGTGATCATCGCGTCGTCCGATTCGGACAGCGCGCCGAGCGCTCCCTGCACGCCGTCGATCAGATTCGCGGAATGCGACAGCCGCCGATGCTCGGTGTTGACTTCTTCCCATTCGCCCGGCTGTGGCGCGAGCTTGTCGAGTTCGGTGAGTTGCCACGCGAGTCGCTCGCGTTCGAGTTGCAGCTCGCGATCGCGCGTTTGCGCGTGCTCGACGACCTGCGCCTTGTCGCGCCACGTGCGCCACGCGTGCATGACGGCGGCGGCCAGGTCGGACAGGCCCGCGTGCGTGTCGAACAGCTCGCGCTGCGCGTCCGGGCGCATCAGCAACTGGTGCGCGTGCTGGCCGTGAATATCGACGAGCATCTCGCCGACCTCGCGCAGCTGCGCGAGCGTGGCCGCCGTACCGTTGATGAACGCGCGCGAGCGGCCGTTCGCGTCGACCACCCGCCGCAGCATCACGGTGCCGCCGTGCTGGCCGTCGTCGGCCGCGCCGAGCGCCTGCGTGTCGAGCCATTGATCGACCTGTGCGTGCGTCTCGAACTCCGCGGTGATGTCGGCGCGGCTCTCGCCGGTGCGCACGACGCTCGCCTCGGCGCGCGCGCCTAGTGCCAGCGCGAGCGCGTCGATCAGGATCGATTTGCCGGCGCCGGTTTCGCCCGAGAAAACGGTAAAGCCGCTGTCGAATTCGAGGTCGAGCGCGGCGACGATGACGAAGTCGCGTATCGAGAGGTGGCGAAGCATGGAGGTGGTCGGGTGAGCTTGGGATTCGGGTGGCGGCCGCGGCGGCGTGCGAAATCAAAGTGCCGCTTACGGCCTCGGGTCTTCTTCGTGCGACGGGTACTCGTGCCAGTGCAGCTTCTTGCGTAGCGTCGCATAGTAGCTGTAGCCGACCGGATGCAGCATCGGCACCGTGTGACGCGAACGGCGCACCTCGATCGTGTCACCGAGCTCCAGCGACGTGAACGACTGCATGTCGAAATTGACGTTCACCTCGCGCCCGGAAACGATCTGGATGCTGACCTTCGATTCGTCCGGCAGCACGATCGGCCGGTTCGACAGCGCGTGCGGCGCGATCGGTACGAGCACGATGCCCTGTAGTTGCGGATGCAGGATCGGCCCCTGCGAGGACAGCGCGTACGCGGTCGAGCCGGTCGGCGTCGCGACGATCAGGCCGTCCGAGCGCTGGTTGTACATGAAGCGGCCGTCGACCGACACGCGCAACTCCGCCATGCCCGAGAAGCCGCTGCGGTTGACCACCACGTCGTTGAACGCGAGCGCGTGGTAGATCGGCGTGCCGTCGCGCACGATGCGCGCTTCGAGCAGCACGCGCTCCTCGCGCTCGAAATTGCCGGACAGCATCTGCGGCACGATCTCGCGCATGTCGGAGATCGGAATGTCCGTGATGAAGCCGAGCCGCCCGTGGTTGATGCCGATCAAGGGCGTGCGATACGGCGCGAGCTGGCGGCCGATGCCGAGCATCGTGCCGTCGCCGCCGAGCACCACGGCGACGTCGGCGCGCGCGCCGATCTCGGCGAGACGCAGCGCCGGATAGTCGGTCACGCCGATTTCGGCGGCGGTGTCTGCTTCGAACACGACTTCCAGGCCGAGCTTCGCGATGCAGGCGGCGAGCGCGGTCAGCGGCTCGCCGATGCCTGGCGTATTGCTGCGCCCGACGAGCGCGACGGTCTTGAACTGGCTGGTCACTTGCATGCCGGCATTACACCATAGGTAGGGCCTGAAAAGAACCGCAGACCGACCCGGTTGTGGGGCGGCGCACGCAGGGCGTCTGCGTATGTCGCGATTATCGTTAGAATGGTGAAGACCCGATGACATGCGAGCCCGCCGACGGCGATGCATTCGCCGGGAGCGGGCGCCGCGGGCGCTCACGGCTGCGATGCCATTGAGCTAAAATTTTTCGTCATGCTAGATCCTCGCGCACAAACCCTCCTCAAAACGCTGATTGAGCGCTACATCGCCGAAGGTCAGCCGGTCGGCTCGCGCACGCTGTCACGTTATTCGGGCCTCGAACTGAGTCCGGCCACGATCCGCAACGTGATGTCGGACCTCGAGGATCTGGGGCTCGTGATCAGTCCGCATACGTCGGCAGGGCGCATTCCGACGCCACGCGGCTACCGCCTGTTCGTCGACACGATGCTGACCGTCGAATCCGCCGCCGACGAGGAGGCGGTGACGCGCACCGTCAAGACCACGCTGCAGGTGGGCGAGCCGCAGAAGATCGTCGCCGCGGCGGCGAGCGTGCTGTCAAATCTGTCGCAGTTCGCCGGCGTCGTGCTCACGCCGCGTCGCAGCCACGTGTTCAAGCAGATCGAATTCATGCGCCTGTCCGACCAGCGCATTCTGCTGATCATCGTGACGCCCGAAGGCGACGTGCAAAACCGCATCCTCGCCACCCAGCGCGACTTTTCGCCTTCGCAGCTGGTGGAAGCCTCCAATTACATCAACGCGCACTTCGCGGGCCTCTCGTTCGACGAGGTGCGCCGCCGCCTGCGCGGGGAAATCGACGAGCTGCGTGGCGACATGACCTCGCTGATGCATGCGGCCGTCACCGCCAGCACCGACGAATCCGACACCGGCGAGACCGTGTTGATCTCGGGCGAGCGCAATCTGCTCGAAGTCGCCGATCTTTCGTCGGACATGGCGCGCCTGCGCAAGCTGTTCGATGTGTTCGACCAGAAGACCAGCCTCCTTCAGTTGCTCGACGTGTCGAGTCACGCGGCGGGCGTGCAAATATTCATTGGCGGCGAATCGAATCTGGTACCGATCGAGGAAATGAGCGTCGTCACCGCGCCGTACGAGGTGAACGGCAAGATCGTCGGCACGCTCGGTGTGATCGGACCGACCCGCATGGCCTACAACCGCGTGATTCCGATCGTGGACATAACCGCGCGGCTGTTGTCCATGACGCTCAGCCAGCAGTAGTCCTCGGGCTCCGCGGAACTGTCGTCATCGCAGTCCGTGGCGATCATGATGCGCGAACGCGCGGTGTCTGCCAATCGTCCGAATGGCCAGGGGTCTCTGGCGGCGCCGGGCAGAACCCGCGCCGCTATAATGAATCTCCATTGAATCGACTCGCCGCAAAATGCGGTGATTTCTGCTACCTATGCGCTTCGACCTCGAGCGGCCTTCACAGAACGCCACGTCGCATCGCGTCGCCGTGTTGCTGATCAATCTCGGCACGCCCGACGCGCCGACGCCGCGCGCGGTGCGCCGCTACCTCGCGCAGTTCCTGTCCGATCCTCGCGTGGTCGAAATTCCGGCGCTGCCGTGGCAGCTCGTTCTGCGTCTGCTGATTCTGCCGTTGCGCGGCCGCAGTTCTGCGAAGAAGTATGCGGCGGTGTGGATGCCCGAGGGCTCGCCGCTGCGCGTCCACACCGAAAAGCAGGTCGAGGGCCTGCGCCATCTGCTGCAACTGAACGACTACACGGTGCTGGTCGACTACGCGATGCGCTACGGCACGCCCGGCATTCCGGCAATGCTGAACCAGCTGAAGCTCGCGGGCGCCGAGCGCGTGTTGCTGATGCCGATGTATCCGCAGTATTCGGCGTCGACCACTGCGACCGCGTTCGACGAAGCCTTTTCCGCGCTCAAGCGCATGCGCAACCAGCCGGAAGTCCGCACCGTGCGCCAGTACGCCGATCACCCGGCGTACATCGCGGCGCTCGCCGCACAGGTGCACCACTACTGGCATCTGCACGGCCGCCCCGATTTCGCGGCGGGCGACAAGCTCGTGCTCAGTTTCCACGGCGTGCCCAAGCGCACGCTCGACCTCGGCGACCCGTACCACGAGCAATGCCAGCAGACCGGCGCGCTGCTGATGCAGGCGCTCGATTTGACGTCGGTCGAATGCCGCATCACGTTCCAGTCGCGCTTCGGCAAGGCCGAATGGCTGCAGCCCTACACGGCGCCGACGTTGAAGGAGCTCGGCGCGGCAGGCGTGCGGCGTGCTGACGTGTTTTGCCCGGGTTTCACCGCCGACTGCCTCGAAACGATCGAGGAAATCGGCATGGAAGTGCGCGGCGAATTTCTGCAGGCGGGTGGCAAGGAGTTTCACCGGATCGCCTGTCTGAACGCGTCGCAGCCGTGGGTTGCCGCGCTTGGCGAAATCGTTGCGCAGCATCTGCAGGGCTGGCCCGTGCAGGCGGTGCCGGTGCCGCACACGACAGGAGCTTGAATACGCAGATGAACTACCGCATTTCAACCGAACCGGGCGCGAAACTGCGCATCGACAAATGGCTGTGGGCCGCGCGCTTCTTCAAGACGCGCTCGCTGGCCGCGGAGGCGGTCGACAAGGGGCGGGTGCGTATCGGCGGCGTCGCCGTGAAGCCGGCGAAGGACGTGCGTGTCGGCGATCTGGTCGAAATCGAGATCGAGCGCTACGTGTGGCAGGTGGAGGTGCTGGGCGTATGCGACGTACGCGGTCCGGCGAGCGTCGCGCAGACGCTTTATTTGGAAACCGCGCAGAGCAAGGCGAAGCGGCAGGTCGAGCAGGAACGGCGCAAGGTCTACCACGAGCCGGCCGCCGCGCTGCACGGCCGACCGACCAAACGCGACCGGCGCACTATCGACAGATTTTCAGGTGGGGATTGAGAAACTGCTCCACGGTGGCGTGTGCGCCGCCGTACTCGGTGGTGTGGTCGTTGACCGCACCGGACATGCAGATGGTCGTGGTGCCCGCGATCAGTACCAGTGCGACCACGCCGATTGCAAAGGTCAGTTTCACGGTACTCCCCTTGATGGGCTGAAACAGGCTATCGGAACGACTGTCAGGTGTCGGTAACGCTTACGTCAGATTAGGGTTAACGTGGCGTTGCCGCTCCCTGACTGGAGAATAGGTCAGTTGCGGGCTGCACTCAATCTCTATCTGATTGCGCCACGTTGAGGCTTGTTACGGCGCATTTCGCCTGCACGTCGGTGGTGCGAAAAAACCCTCGACCCGCTTGAAACGGCTTTTTCAGGCCCCATCTGGGGTCCGGTCTGGCGGATCGGCGCGAAGACGCGTGTCGCGATTTTGCAAAGCATGAATCGTACTGTGTCGGAACGGCTCGAACCGCCTTTGGCTTTTACTTTTTAACGACTTTCAGCGACATGGAAAACACGCAAGAGAACCCGACGAGCCAGAATCCCACGCCCGCCGACGAAGCCGCGCGCCAGGCCGCCGAGGCGGCTGGGGCCGCTACTCAACAGCCGGACACCGGCGCCCCCGCGGAACCGGCCCAGGGTGCCGCCGAGCAGGCGCTGGCCGACGCTCAGGCGAAGATCGCCGAGTTGCAGGAAAGCTTCCTGCGCGCGAAGGCCGAAACCGAAAATGTGCGCCGGCGCGCTCAGGAAGACGTCGCCAGGGCGCACAAGTATGCGATCGAGAGCTTCGCCGAGCATCTGCTGCCGGTGGTCGACAGTCTCGAGGCGGCCGTCGCCCATTCGTCCGACGACTTGCAGAAGGTCCGCGAAGGCGTCGAGCTCACGCTGCGGCAGTTGAGCGGCGCGCTCGAGAAGGGTCGCGTCGTGGCGATCAATCCGGTCGGCGAAAAGTTCGATCCGCATCGCCATCAGGCCATTTCGATGGTGCCGGCCGACCAGGAGCCGAACACCGTCGTCGCGGTGCTGCAAAAAGGCTTTGTGATCGCGGATCGCGTGCTGCGTCCCGCGCTCGTGACCGTCGCGGCGCCGAAGTAATCACGTCGACACTCGCTCCGGGCGTTTGCGCCGGTGGCGTCTGCTGCGTCGCTTCGCATCGCTACGTGCCGCAAAGATCGCATCGATTCAGGCACTTCCGGCGAACCACGCCGGGGGCGCCGCGCAGACTGACGGAGCGGGCTCGCAGCGAAGATTCAGGCGTCTCGCCCCGTGATTGAAAAAAATTAAAGACCGCATCGCAAAAGAGGTCTTGAAAACGATGTGGCCGCACTTATTTTGAGTGCAGGTATGAATTGAGAGCGGATCGTCCCGCCGCCAGATGGGTCAATCGGGCGCTTTCCGCAGCGATCAAAGTCAGGAGATTTGTAAAAATGGGCAAAATCATCGGTATCGACCTCGGCACGACCAACTCGTGCGTGGCGATCATGGAAGGCAACTCGGTCAAGGTTATCGAGAACTCGGAAGGCGCGCGCACCACGCCGTCGATCATCGCTTACATGGATGACAGCGAGATCCTGGTCGGCGCGCCGGCCAAGCGTCAGTCGGTCACGAACCCGAAGAACACGCTGTTCGCGGTCAAGCGCCTGATCGGCCGCCGCTTCGAAGAGAAGGAAGTGCAGAAGGACATCGGCCTGATGCCCTACAAGATCATCAAGGCCGACAACGGTGACGCGTGGGTCGAAGTGCGCGACCAGAAGCTCGCGCCGCCGCAAATCTCCGCCGAAGTCCTGCGCAAGATGAAGAAGACTGCTGAGGACTACCTTGGCGAGACCGTCACGGAAGCCGTGATCACGGTGCCGGCGTACTTCAACGACAGCCAGCGTCAGGCAACCAAGGACGCCGGCCGCATCGCCGGTCTGGAAGTCAAGCGGATCATCAACGAACCGACCGCCGCGGCTCTCGCGTTCGGTCTGGACAAAGCCGAAAAGGGCGATCGCAAGATCGCGGTGTACGACCTGGGCGGCGGTACGTTCGACGTGTCGATCATCGAAATCGCGGACGTCGACGGTGAAATGCAGTTCGAAGTGCTATCCACGAACGGCGATACGTTCCTCGGCGGCGAAGACTTCGATCAGCGCATCATCGACTACATCATCGGCGAGTTCAAGAAGGAGCAGGGCGTCGATCTGTCGAAAGACGTGCTCGCGCTGCAGCGCCTGAAGGAATCGGCTGAAAAGGCCAAGATCGAGCTGTCGTCGAGCCAGCAGACCGAAATCAACCTGCCGTACATCACGGCGGACGCATCGGGTCCGAAGCACCTGAACCTGAAGATCACGCGCGCCAAGCTGGAAGCGCTGGTCGAAGACCTGATCGAACGCACCATCGAGCCGTGCCGCGTCGCGATCAAGGATGCGGGCGTGAAGGTCGGCGAAGTCGACGACGTGATCCTGGTCGGCGGTATGACCCGTATGCCGAAGGTGCAGGAAAAGGTGAAGGAGTTCTTCGGCAAGGATCCGCGCCGTGACGTGAACCCGGACGAAGCCGTGGCCGTTGGTGCCGCGATCCAGGGCCAGGTTCTGTCGGGCGACCGCAAGGACGTGCTGCTGCTCGACGTGACCCCGTTGTCGCTCGGCATCGAAACGCTCGGCGGCGTGATGACGAAGATGATCAACAAGAACACGACGATCCCGACCAAGCACGCGCAGGTCTACTCGACGGCTGATGACAATCAAGGCGCCGTGACGATCAAGGTGTTCCAGGGCGAACGCGAAATGGCAGCGGGCAACAAGCTGCTCGGCGAGTTCAACCTCGAAGGCATTCCGCCGGCACCGCGCGGCGTGCCGCAGATCGAAGTGAGCTTCGACATCGACGCGAACGGCATTCTGCACGTCGGCGCGAAGGACAAGGCGACCGGCAAGGAGAACCGCATCACGATCAAGGCGAACTCGGGTCTGTCCGAAGCCGAAATCGAGAAGATGGTGAAGGACGCCGAAGCGAACGCGGAAGAAGATCACAAGCTGCGTGAGCTGGCCGACGCCCGCAACCAGGGTGACGCCCTCGTCCACAGCACGAAGAAGGCGCTGACCGAGTACGGCGACAAGCTCGAAGCTGGCGAGAAGGACAAGATCGAAGCCGCGTTGAAGGACCTCGAAGACACGCTGAAGAGCAACTCGAGCGACAAAGCCGCGATCGAAGCGAAGATCGAAGTGGTGGCCACGGCCTCGCAGAAGATGGGCGAGAAGATGTACGCCGACATGCAGGCTGCGCAAGGTGCCGAAGCGGCGGCGGGCGCGGCGGGCGGTGCCGGTGCATCGGCGGGTGCGAGCCAGCAGGCCGACGATGTGGTCGACGCTGAGTTCAAGGAAGTGAAGAAAGACTAAAGCCAGGTCGGCATCCGACCGTAAAGCCGTGCACAGCAATGTGCGCGGCCCGGCTGCACGAGAACGGCGCCCCCGCGGGCGCCCAAAGTGCAAGAGCGGTTTTCGCGCCTGGCGAGCCTTTTTGGGGCTCTCCGGGCACGTTCGTTTTATGGAGGGCGTTGTTTTGAACCGTGCGCTGGCGCGGCGCAGACAGCGGCCGGACGAGTCGTGAGACTCCACAGCATTCACAAGGAGCTACCGCGTCGCTTTGCGCGGCGGCGTTGAACCGATATGGCGAAACGGGATTACTACGAGGTTCTGGGCGTCGCAAAGAACGCGAGCGACGACGAAATCAAGAAGGCTTATCGCAAGCTCGCGATGAAGCACCACCCCGACCGCAATCCGGGTCACAAGGATGCGGAAGAGCATTTCAAGGAGGTGAAGGAAGCCTATGAAATGCTGTCGGATTCGCAAAAGCGCGCCGCGTACGATCAGTACGGTCACGCGGGCGTCGATCCGAACATGGGTGGGGCCGGCGCGCAAGGTTTCGGCGGCTTTGCCGATGCATTCGGCGACATCTTCGGCGACATCTTCGGCCAGGCGGCCGGCGGCGGCGCACGCGGAGGCGGCCGTGCGGGCCCGCAGGTGTATCGCGGCGCCGATCTGCGCTACAGCATGGAAATCACGCTCGAGCAGGCCGCACACGGCTACGACACGCAGATTCGCGTGCCGAGCTGGGTTTCGTGCGAAGTCTGCCATGGCTCGGGCGCGAAGCCGGGCACCAAGCCGGAAACCTGCCCGACCTGTAGCGGCTCGGGTTCGGTGCGCATGTCGCAGGGCTTCTTCAGCATCCAGCAGACTTGCCCGAAGTGCCACGGCACCGGTACCTACATCCCCGAGCCGTGCAATCACTGCCACGGCGCGGGTAAGGTGAAGGAAACCAAGACGCTCGAAGTGAAGATCCCGGCCGGTATCGACGACGGCATGCGCATCCGCTCGGCCGGCAACGGCGAGCCGGGCATCAACGGCGGTCCGTCGGGCGATCTGTACGTCGAGATTCATATCAAGCAGCACTCGGTGTTCGAGCGTGACGGCGACGATCTGCATTGCCAGATGCCGATCCCGTTCACTACCGCGGCGCTCGGCGGCGATATCGAGGTGCCGACGCTCGCCGGTCGCGCCAGCTTCACGGTGCCGGAAGGCACGCAGTCCGGCAAGACGTTCCGTTTGCGCGGCAAGGGCATCAAGGGGCTGCGTTCGAGCATCGCCGGCGATCTGTACGTACACGTGCAGGTTGAAACGCCGGTCAAGCTCACCGAAGCGCAGCGCGATCTGCTCAAGCAGTTCGAAAAGGCGCTCGTGGAAGGCGGTTCGCGGCATAGTCCGCAAAGCAAGAGCTGGTTCGATCGCGTAAAGAGCTTTTTCGATTGATTTGATTCGGCGGTCAGTATGACGGTGGACAGTCGCGGCGCGGCGTTCGCGCTGCTCGACGATTGCGGTGCAACGGCGGCGCTTCCGTCGAGCCGCTTGTACACGGGTTTCGTGCGCGAGCGGGTCTGCACGGAGGCGGCGCAGCTCGAAGGCGTGTGCGACAGCGTCGCGGCGGATACCCGGAGCGGTTTGCACGCTGTCGTGCTCGCCGATTATGAATTTGGCCGCGCGCTGATGGGTTTCGATGCGCGCCGGTCTTCTGAAACGCAGCGTGGCAATGCCACGCTGCGTTTTTTATTGTTCGAACGTTGTGCGAAGCTTTCGCGCGACGAGGTCGACGCGTGGCTGACGGCGCGGGACTACGGCGCTTTCGAGCCGTCGGTCGCGGGCATCGCGAACGTGCGCGAGAGCGTCGATCGCGCCGAGTTCGACGCGGCGATCGACGCGATTCACGCCGCCCTGCGCGCGGGCGATTCCTATCAGGTCAACTACACGTACCGCCTCGGCTTCGACGTGTTCGGCTCGCCGCTCGCGTTCTATCGGCGGTTGCGCGCGCGCCAGCCCGTGTCGTTCGGCGCGCTGATCGCGTTGCCGGACGATGCGTGGGTGCTGTCGTGTTCGCCCGAACTGTTCGTCGAAAAGCACGGCGCGACGTTGCGCGCGCGGCCGATGAAGGGCACGGCGCCGCGCTCGCAAGATCCTGCCGTCGACCGGGGTAACGCCGAGTTCCTCGCGACCGATCCGAAGAACCGCGCCGAGAACGTCATGATCGTCGATCTGTTGCGCAACGATCTGTCGCGAGTCGCGCGGATCGGCTCGGTCAGCGTGCCGGCGTTGTTTTCGGTCGAGCCGTATGCGTCGGTGTGGCAGATGACGTCGACTGTCGAGGCGACGTTGCTCGACGGCACCTCGTTCGCGACGATCCTGCGCGCGCTGTTCCCGTGCGGCTCGATTACCGGTGCGCCGAAGCATCGCACGATGCAGTTGATCGACGAACTGGAAAGCACGCCGCGCGGGCTCTATACCGGCGCGATCGGCTGGCTCGATGCGCCGGGCGATGATCACGATTGCGGCGACTTTTGCATGTCGGTCGCGATTCGCACGTTGACGTTGACTGCGTCATCGGCGTCAGACGGTGGCACGAACGGTCTGCGCGGCAGCATGGGCATCGGCGCGGGCATCGTGCTCGACAGCGTGGCCGCCGACGAGCACGAGGAGTGTCGATTGAAAGCACGTTTTCTGATGGGCGCCGAGCCGGGTTTCGAACTGTTCGAAACGATGTACGCCACGCGGGAAGACGGCGTGCGGCACGTCGAGCGGCATCTGCGGCGCTTGTCGTCGAGCGCCGCGACGCTTGGCTTCGGGTTCGACGAAGCGCGCATTCGCGGGGAGATTTCAGTGCGGTGCGCCACGCTCCCGGCGCAGATGCCGCATCGAATGCGGCTTGCTTTGAGCAAGAGCGGGGTGACCCAGATCTCGGCCGCGATACTTGCGCCGTTGGCGGATGCGATCGTTGGTGTTCTGCTCGGCCCCGGAGCGCAGTTCGCGCCGACCCACGCCGCCGATCCGCTGCTGCGCCACAAGACCACGCGCCGGGCAGACTACGACCGCGGCTGGCGCGAAGCCGAAGCGAAGGGCGCCTTCGATACGCTGTTTTTCAACGAACGGGGCGAACTGACCGAAGGCGGCAGGTCGAACGTGTTCGTGAAGCTCGCGGGACAATGGTGGACGCCGCCGCTCGCGTCAGGCGTGCTGCCAGGTGTAATGCGAAGCGTGTTGCTCGACGACGCGTCGGGCTTGCGGGCAGGTGAAAAAGTGCTGACGCGGGCGGATGTGCTGAACGCCGAAGCGCTGCTCGTGTGCAACGCGTTGCGCGGCGCGGTGCCGGCACGGCTTGTTGGTTAGAGCACTGAAAAATACGGGAATGCCGCGCGCTCGCGCGGCAATGAAGATCAGAACGTGTGCTCGGCGCCGGGAAACGTGCCGTCCTTTACCGCCCGCACATACGCCTCGACGGCCGCCTGAATATTTGGCTGTCCCTGCATGAAATCCTTCACGAAGCGCGGCCGCTTGCCAGGAAAAATCCCGAGCATGTCGTGCAGCACGAGCACCTGACCCGAGCAGCCGAGGCCCGCGCCGATACCAATCGTCGGAATGCGCAGCAGCTGCGTGACCTCGTCCGCGAGTTGCGACGGGATCGCTTCCATCACGATCAATTGTGCGCCGGCTTCCTGCACGGCGAGCGAGTCGCGCAGCAGCTGGCTCGCGCCCGCTTCGGTCTTGCCTTGCACCTTGAAGCCGCCGAACGCATGCACCGACTGCGGCGTGAGACCCACATGCGCGCACACCGGAATCGAGCGCTCGACCAGAAACCGCACCGTGTCGGCGAGCCATTCGCCGCCTTCGAGCTTGACCATCTGCGCGCCCGCGCGCATCAGTTCGACCGAGCTCCTGAATGCGTCTTCGCGCGTGCCGTAGGTGCCGAACGGCAGGTCCGCGACGATCAGCGCCGACGGCCGCGCGCGCGCGACGCTCGCCGTGTGATACGCGATGTCGGCAAGCGACACCGGCAGCGTGGTCGCCTGGCCTTGCAGGACGTTGCCGAGCGAGTCGCCGATCAGCAGCACGTCGACGCCCGCGCGATCGAGCAGCGCGGCGAAGCTCGCGTCGTAACAGGTGAGCATGGCGATCTTTTCGCCAGCGTCGCGCATTGCCTGCAGTTTCGGCACGGTGATCGCGCTCCGGCTCGCTTCCTGCAAATAAGTCATGGTCAATCCAGTGAAAAAAATGAACTAGCCGCGCCGCTTACAGCGACGTGGCTTTGACAAAGAATTCCTTGCGGCCGCGCATCGTCTCGATGCGTTCGGCGAGCAGCGCAAGGTCCGCGTCGGAGTCGAGCGGATTCAGGTGTTCGGCGTTGACCGTCAGCACGGGCGTGCGGTCGTAGTGGTAGAAGAATTCGTTGTACGCGTCGCATAGCGCGCGCAGATAGGCATCGGAAATCTGCAGCTCCATCGGCACCGCGCGCTTCTGGATGCGCGCGAACAGCACCTCTGGGCTCGCCTGCAGATAAACGACGAAGTCCGGCTCCGGCGCGCTGACGTCGAGCCGCACGGCAAGCGCGCGGTACAACTGCCACTCGTCTTCCTGCAAGGTCAGACGCGCGAAGATGTCGTTTCGCTGCGTGATGAAGTCGGCGATCAGCGGCGTGCCGCTCGCCTGCGCGGCGCCGACTTCCTGCGCCTGCTGCGCGCGTTGCAGTGCGAAGTGCAACTGCACCGGTAGCGCATAGCGCGTGGTGTCGCGATAAAAGCGTTCAAGAAACGGATTGTCTTGCGAGCGTTCGAACAGTTCGTGCATCGACCAGCGTTGGGCGAGGCGCCGCGCGAGTGAGGTTTTGCCGACGCCGATCGGCCCTTCGATCGCGATATAGCCGAACGGCGGGCGCAGCTGCGGCGCGGTGACCGTGAGCGGCGGCGAACTCATTCGCAGCGGCCTTTCTCGGCGGAATTGCCGGTCAGCGCATTGAGCATCGGGCACTGGCAGGGCGACTTTACTTTCTCGATGCGCTGATCGCTCACGCTGTCGAGCAGCGCGGCGGCCCGGCCATGCAGCGGAATGACGATCGCCGCGTCGATCTCGACGAGCGGCACCAGCGCAAACGCGCGCTCGACGAGGCGTGGGTGCGGCACGATCAGATCGGCTTCGTCGATCGATTGATCGCCATACAGCAGGATGTCGAGATCGAGCGTGCGCGGCGCATTGCGGAACGGCCGCTCACGGCCGAACTGATGCTCGATCTTGTGGCACAGCGCGAGCAGATGCCGTACGGGGAGCGTCGTTTCCAGCTTCACGACGCAGTTGAAATAGTCGTCGCCGCCCGCGTCGATCGGGGCAGTACGATACAGGCTCGATTTGGCGAGCACGGTGATGGTGTGCTGTTGTGCGAGGCACACCACCGCGTCTTTCAGGGTCTGGCGCGCGTCCCCGAGATTCGCGCCGAGGCCAAGATAAGCAACCGTCATGGCATATCTTCCTGCAACTATCGTTTTGACGGCTTTTCCGCGAACGCCGCGTCAGTCTTCGTGCGAGCCTTCGAGGCCCGCGTCGTTGTCCGTGCGTTCGGCGGACGAGCCGCCCTCCACTCCGTCACCTGATTTGCGGCTTCTGGCGCCACCGCGCCGCCGTCGTTTTCTTGGGCTCCGGTCCTTCCCGCCTTGCGTGAGCAATGTCTCGCGCGCGGCGACGTCTCCTTCGATGAACTCCGTCCACCACGCACCGACCGACTCGTCGAGTTCGCCCGATGCGCAGCGCAGCAGGAGGAAATCATACCCCGCTCTAAATCTTTGGTGTTCGAGCAGCTTCAGCGCGCTGCGTCCCGAGCGTTTTTCGAGGCGCAACTGCAGGCCCCAGATCTCGCGCATGTCGGCCGAGAAGCGCTTGTGGATCGCGAGCTTTTCGGTCTGCATGTCGAGCACTTCGTCCATCGCGCGATGCAGCGCGGGCACCGGATACTCGCCTTCGGCCTCGAACTTCTGCCAGCGCTGCTGCACGTCGTGCCACAACAGCGTCGCGAACAGGAAGCCCGGCGACACCGGCTTGCCGGCGAGCACGCGTGCATCTGTGTTAGAGAGTGCCAGAGAAATGAATTTTTCGCCGGTCGGCTGCTCGAGCACGACGTCGAGCAGCGGCAACAGCCCGTGATGCAGGCCTTCCTGGCGCAGCCACTTCAGGCACGCGAGCGCGTGACCCGACAGCATCAGCTTCAGCATTTCGTCGAACAGACGCGCGGCGGGCACGTTGTTGATCAGATCGGCCATCTTCTCGATCGGCGCGCGCGTGGCGTCGTCGATATCGAAGTCGAGCTTGGCGGCGAAGCGCACGACGCGCAGCATGCGCACCGGATCCTCGCGATAGCGCGTGGCCGGGTCGCCGATCATGCGCAACAGGCGCGCGCGCATGTCGGCCATGCCGTTGTGGTAGTCCAGCACGGTTTGCGTGGCCGGATCGTAGTACATCGCGTTGATCGTGAAGTCGCGGCGCGTGGCGTCCTCGTGCTGCTCGCCCCACACGTTGTCGCGCAGCACGCGGCCGCTCGCATCGACCGCGTGGGTGCGGCGGTCGAGTTCGTCGCGCTTCAGACGCTTCGGCGGCGGCGCGTCGGCCGCGGGCGGATCGACCAGCGCGCGGAACGTCGAGGTCTCGATGATTTCCTGGCCGAACTGCACGTGCACGATCTGGAAGCGCCGGCCGATGATGCGCGCGCGGCGGAACAGCTTCTGCACCTGCTCGGGGGTCGCGTCGGTCGCGACGTCGAAGTCTTTCGGCTTGACGCCGAGCAGCAGATCGCGCACCGCGCCGCCGACGATGAAGGCACGGAAGCCCGCCTGTTGCAGGCCCTCGGTCACGCGGATCGCATTGCGCGAGATCAGCGTGGGGTCGATGCCGTGCACGTCGTGCGGAATGATGACGGGTACGTCCGGCTCGCGCGGCGCTTGCGCGGCAGCAGCGGCACCTGCGGACTTGCGGCGCGGCCGCGCGGCCGTGCCGGAAGCGGTCGTGCCGGATACGGACTTGCCGCGCGCCGGCGGCTTGCCATTGGCATTGCCGTCGACGCTGGCGGCGGCGGAGAGCGTGTCGTCAGCGGTCGCCGTGTCCTGGCCGAATAGCTTGCGGATGAGTTTCTTGATCACGAGGGTTGGAAGAGTTCGAGGATGCGCCAGCCTTTGGCTTGCGCATGGGCGCGCAACGTGTCGTCCGGATTGGTCGCGATGGGATCGGTGACTTTTGCGAGCAGCGGGATGTCGTTGTGCGAATCGCTATAGAAATAGCTGTGCTCGAAGTCGCTCCAGCTCTTGCCGAGCGACGCGAGCCACATTTCGGTGCGCACGATCTTGCCTTCCTTGTAGCTCGGCATGCCGGTCGGGCGACCGGTGTAGGCGCCGTGCGGCTCCCCGCCGACGGTCTCGGCCTCGCACGCGATCAGCGTGTCGACGCCGAACGCCTGCGCGATCGGCCGCGTGATGAACTCGTTGGTCGCGGTGACGACGCAGCACAGGTCGCCCGCTTCACGATGCTGTTTCACGAGTTCGAGCGCCACCGGCTGGATGGCCGGCGTGATGACCTCGTGCATGTACTGCGCGTGAAAGTCAGCGAGCTGCGCGCGTGTGTACTTCGCGAGCGGCGTCAGCATGGCGATCAGATAAGCGTGAATGTCGAGCTTGCCGGCCTTGTAGTCGGCGTAAAAGCGATCGTTTTCACGGGCGAAATTTACGGCGTCGACCATGCCTTTTTTCACCATGAAGCGGCCCCATTCGTGGTCGCTGTCGGTGGGAATGAGCGTGTGGTCGAGATCGAAGAGTGCAAGGTTAGCCATGGGCGCCTATTTTACTTGAAGCGGGAAGAGCGGCGTGTGAACCCGGCGCGGCGGCGGGGTCGAGCGACGCGAGCATCGTGCGCAACAGCGGCAGCGTGACCGCGCGTTTCTGTTCGAGCGAGAAGCGGTCGAGCGCGTCGAGCAGCGCCATCAGGCTCGGCATGTCGCGGCGAAAGTGCGTGAGCAGGTAGGCCGGCACGTCGTCGGCGAGCATGATGCCGCGCTCGCGCGCCGCGCGTTTCAACACCGCGGCCTTCGCGTCGTCGGGCAACGGCGCGAGGTGAAACACCAGTCCCCAGCCGAGGCGCGTGCGCAAATCTTCGCGCACCGTCATGCCGATCGGCGCCGCGTTGCCCGCGGCGACGAGCGCGCTGGTCGGATGCGCGCGCACTTCGTTGAACAGGTTGAACACGGCGATCTGCTGCGCGGCCGACAGCGCGTCGCAGTCGTCGATTGCATAGAGCGCGACGCGCGGATCGAAGCCGAAGGCGGCGAGGCTGCTTTGCGGCCCGGCGAAGCGCGCATGCCCCGGCGGTGCTTCGTGCACGAGCGCCTGCAGCAGGTGCGTGCGGCCGCTGCCGGCTTCGCCCCAGATGTAGAAGGTGCGATCGGCGACCGGTCCGCAGGCGAGCGCGTCGTCGAGCTCACGCAGGCGCGTGACCAGCTCGGCGTTCGCGCCGGCGAAGAAATTGTCGAATGTCGATGGCGGCGGGGTGCCGAGATCGAGCGTCAGTTGACGAAGCACAGTAGGTTAATGCCGAAAATGAGGCTCAGGCCGCGAGTGGCCCGGACCTCGGGGCCTGGAAGGTTGCCAGGCGCTCAGTTGTCGTGAAGCGTGTTCGCCGGGTCGTGAGGCCGCGCGTCGCGAAGCACGGCTGGCGCAATTGCGCGGGTCGGCGGCGCCGGAATCGGGGTGTCGTGTTGCAATGTCGTTTCCAGGATATCGTCGGAACGCGTGAATTCCAGCCAGGCGGCCAGCATCGGGTAAAATCGCATTTTACCGACCTTCGAGCTTTTCCCCATGAATCAACCGAAATCCGCCGAGCATTCAACCGATTCGGCCCAAGGTTTGTCGTATCGCGACGCCGGCGTGGACATCGATGCGGGTGACGCCCTCGTCGACGCCATCAAGCCGTTTGCCAAGAAGACCCTGCGCGACGGCGTGCTGGGCGGCATCGGTGGATTCGGCGCGTTGTTCGAAGTGCCGAAGAAGTACAAGGAACCGGTGCTCGTGTCCGGCACCGACGGCGTCGGCACCAAGCTGCGTCTCGCGTTCCAGCTGAACAAGCACGACACGGTCGGCCAGGATCTGGTCGCGATGAGCGTCAACGACATCCTCGTGCAGGGCGCCGAGCCGCTGTTCTTCCTCGACTATTTCGCCTGCGGCAAGCTCGACGTCGGCACGGCGGCGACCGTCGTGAAGGGCATTGCGCACGGCTGCGAGCTGTCGGGCTGCGCGTTGATCGGCGGCGAAACCGCGGAAATGCCGGGCATGTACCCGGACGGCGAATACGACCTGGCTGGTTTCGCGGTCGGCGCGGTGGAAAAGAGCAAGATCATCGACGGCAGCAAGATCGCGTCGGGCGACGTGGTGCTCGGGCTCGCGTCGAGCGGCATCCATTCGAACGGCTTTTCGCTCGTGCGCAAGATCATCGAGCGTGCCAATCCCGATCTGAACGCGGACTTCGACGGCCGCACGCTCGCCGACGCGCTGATGGCGCCGACGCGCATCTACGTGAAGCCGCTGCTCGCGCTGATGCAGCAGATCGAGGTCAAGGGTATGGCGCACATCACGGGCGGCGGCCTCGTCGAGAACATTCCGCGCGTGCTGCGCGAAGGCCTGACGGCCGA
The DNA here is from genome assembly GCF_014201025.1 of Paraburkholderia sp. MM5384-R2. NCBI lineage: Bacteria > Pseudomonadati > Pseudomonadota > Betaproteobacteria > Burkholderiales > Burkholderiaceae > Paraburkholderia > Paraburkholderia sp. MM5384-R2. Next base: position 6,022 of record NZ_JACHDI010000037.1, on the reverse strand, counting down.
GCTTGACCATCGCGCGTGGCCGCTGCCGCCGCTGTTCTCGTGGCTGCAGAAGCACGGCGGCGTCGCCGATGCGGAAATGCACCGCGTGTTCAACTGCGGTATCGGTATGGCGGTGATCGTGTCGGCCGCGGATGCCGAAGCGGCGATCGGTCTGCTGTCCGCGGCGGGCGAGCAGGTCTGGAAGATCGGCACGGTCCGTGAAAGCGCAGCGGGTGAAGCGCAGACGGTCGTGGTCTAAAGATTGACGAGGGCTCGCGTGGCGTGCCGCAATGGTGCGCCGCGCGGGCTTCGAATCCTTTGCTTCACGTTTCCCGCTTCAAACTCCCGCTTTACGTCCCTCCCATTCCCCTACGCTGATCGGCGCCTCAAACCAGCGTTTCGATCAACTCCACCACCCGCGCCGTCGCGTGCGGATCGCAGCAATCCACCACCCGTCTTTCCGGCATGCTGCGCAGCCACGTGAGCTGCCGCTTGCAGAGTTGCCGCGTCGCGAAGACGCTCTTGTCGCGCATGGTCCGATAGTCGACCGCGCCATCGAGGTATTCCCACACCTGCCGATACCCGACGCAGCGCATCGACGGCATCTCGGGCAGCAGGTCGCCGCGCGCGCGCAGCTTCACCACTTCATCGACGAAACCGTGCGCGAGCATCGAATCGAAGCGCTGCTCGATGCGCGCGTGCAGCACGCCACGCTCGGACGGCTCCAGCGCGACCGGCACGAAGCGTGCCGATGCGGCGTCGTCGGTGCGCGCGGGCGCGGCGAGCAGCGTCGACATCGGCTGGCCGGTCAGCATGAACACTTCCAGCGCGCGCTGGATGCGCTGCGAATCGTTCGGCGCGAGACGCGCGGCCGTGACCGGATCGAACGCGGCGAGCCGCGCGTGAAGCGCCGGCCAGCCGTCGCGGGCGGCGTCGGCGTCGAGCCTCGCGCGTACTTCGGCATCGGCGGCGGGCAGGTCGTTGAGCCCCTGCGTGAGCGCCTTGTAGTAAAGCATCGTGCCGCCGACCAGCAGCGGCAGCCGCCCGCGCGCATGAATTTCTCCGACGAGCCGCAGCGTATCGGCGCGAAACTGCGCGGCCGAGTACGAGTCGGCCGGATCGACGATATCGATCAGATGATGCGGCGCGACCGCGCGTTCTTCCGCGGTCGGCTTCGCGGTGCCGATGTCCATCTCGCGATAGACGAGCGCCGAGTCGACGCTGATGATTTCGACCGGCCGCCGCGCGGCGAGCGCGAGCGCGGCGGCGGTCTTGCCGGACGCGGTCGGCCCGAGCAGGCACGGGATGGGGGTAGGGTGTGACGTCATGGGTAAGCGGGCGCGCGGCGCAACGGTGTGATCGAAACGCAGCGCCGTTACTGCCCGCGCATGAACAGCCGATCGAGATCGGCCAGCGTCAGCTGATACCAGGTCGGACGCCCGTGGTTGCACTGATCGGCGCGCTCGGTCGCTTCCATCTGGCGCAACAGCGCGTTCATTTCGTCGAGCGTCAGACGCCGGTTCGCGCGCACCGCGTGATGGCACGCGAGCGTGCCGAGCAGTTCGTGCTGACGCTCGGTCAGCACGCGCGAGCCGCCGAATGCATGCAGGTCGGACAGCACAGCGCGCGCCAGCGCCTGCAGGTCGGCGTCCTTCAGCAACGCTGGGACCGCGCGGATCGCGAGCGTGGTCGGCGACAGCACCGCGAGGTCGAAGCCGAGCGCATCGAGCGTATCGCGCTCTTCCTCGACCGTGCCGATTTCGACCGGATCGGCCTGCATCGTCTGCGGGATCAGCAGCGGCTGCACGGCGATCGCGCGGTCGGCGAGCGCGCTCTTGAACTGCTCGTACAGGATGCGCTCGTGTGCCGCATGCATGTCGACGATTACGAGCCCGTGGCGGTTCTGCGCGAGCACGTAGATGCCGTGGATCTGGCCGAGCGCGAAGCCGAGCGGCTGGTCGTCGGTGGCGTCGAATGCGGGGGAAGCCGGGCGCGGCGCGAACGGCGCTGCGTCGTATGGCGACGTCGCGTCGGTTGCGGAGTCGCGCGCTTCGAACAGCGACGCGCCTTCGACCCGGCCTGCAAGCGGATCCTTGCGGCCGAACAGCGCGTCGTAACCGGCGAGCGGTTGCGCGACCGGCAGCGTGCCTTGCGTCATGCGTGCCTGGCGCATCCACGTGTTGCCAGGCTGCGAGGCGCCCGGGGCGCCGAAGCTGCTGAAGCCGCTGCCGCCGCCAAGGCCGCCGCGGCTTCCCGCGCCGAAGCCCGCGCCGCTCGAAAGACCGGCGCCCGCGCCAATGCCGTCGGCTACGCCGCTTGTGACCCCCAGCGGCGTCGAACCAGATGAAGCCGGTCCACCGGCCGACGGTTCCAGGTGCGCCGCATGCCCGCCCGCCGTCGTTTCAGGCGACGCGCCCGCGTGCCGAGCGAGCGCGCGCTGCACCGCATGGAACACGAACTGGTGGATCGAGCGCGAATCGCGGAAACGCACCTCGATTTTCGACGGATGTACGTTCACGTCGACGCCTTCTGGCGGCAAATCGAGGAACAGCACGTACGACGGATAACGCTCACCGTGCAGCACGTCTTCATACGCGGCGCGCACCGCGTGCGTGAGCAGCTTGTCACGCACGAAGCGGCCGTTGACGAAGAAATACTGTTGATCGGCGCGACCGCGGCTCGCGGTCGGCAGACCGGCGCAGCCGTAGATCGCAAGCGGACCGGCGGATTCGTCGAGCGGCAGATGGGCGGTCGCGAACGTCTCGCCGAGAATCTTCGCAACCCGCGCGGGCGGCTCGCTCGCGTTCCAGTGCTCGACGGCCTTGCCGTTGTGCAGCACCGAGATCGCGACGTCCGGCCGCGCGAGCGCGGCGCGGCGGATCTGTTCAAGACAGTGGCCGAGTTCGGTCTGTTCGCTTTTCAGGAATTTGCGGCGTGCCGGGGTGTTGAAGTACAGCTCGCGGACTTCGATCGTCGTGCCCTGGGTGCCGGCGGCGGGACTCAGCACGCCGGTTTCCGCGTCGATGCGCACCGCGTGCGGCACATCTGCGGTGCGGCTCGTGATGCTCATCTGCGCGACCGACGCGATCGACGCCAGCGCTTCGCCGCGGAACCCGAGCGTCGCGACCGCTTCGAGCTCGGCAAGCGAGCGGATCTTGCTGGTCGCATGGCGCGTCAGGGCGAGCACGAGTTCGTTCTCGGGGATGCCGCAGCCGTCGTCGGTGATCGAGATGCGTTTGACGCCGCCTTCGTCGAGCAGGATGCGCAGCGTCTGCGCGCCCGCGTCGAGCGCATTCTCGAGCAGCTCTTTGACTACCGACGCCGGCCGCTCGACCACTTCGCCTGCGGCGATCTGGCTGATCAATTGATCGGGGAGCGGCTGGATGGCGCGCAACGGACGCGGCACGGGCGCCGCGCGGGAGGCGTCGGAAGGTGCGGCCGCGGCCGCGGTGCCCGCAGGCGTTTCGGAGAATTCGGACATGGCGAAATTATAGCGACTCGGCGCACGCCGCCCGCGCAGACGCCCAACCAGCAGATTTTCATTCGACCCGAGGCACTTTCGGTATCATATCGCGGTCAATTCGCAGCGGTCGGCCCGCCGCTCGCTGCGCCTGTTGCAGGGTCGCGCGGTGGCCGTTTTCCCTCTACGCATACACTGGTTTAAAAGGACGTTCCTTGGATACGCTGCTACATTTCGCCAATCTTGTCCTGCACATCGACAAGTTTCTCGGAGACTTCATTCAGGTGTACGGTGCCTGGGTCTACGCGGTGCTGTTCGTGATCGTGTTCGCTGAAACGGGGCTCGTGGTGCTGCCGTTTCTGCCGGGCGATTCGCTGCTGTTCATCGGCGGCGCGTTCTGCGCGACCGGGCAGATGCATCTCGGACTGCTGATCCTGTTGCTGCTGGTGGCGGCGGTCTCGGGCAATACGACCAACTATCTGATCGGCCGCGCGATCGGACCGCGCGTGTTCAATACGCACATTCCGGTGCTCGAGCGCTTTCTCGATCGCGCCGCGCTGCAGAAGACGCACAACTTCTATGAGAAACACGGCGGCAAGACGATCGTGCTTGCGCGTTTCATCCCTGTCGTGCGGACGTTTGCGCCATTCGTCGCAGGCGCGTCGTCGATGACGTGGAGCCGCTTCCAGATGTTCAACGTCGTCGGCGCGCTGTTGTGGGTGCTGCTGCTGACACTGCTCGGTTATTTCTTCGGCAACATCCCGTTCATCCGTCAGTATCTGAACGTGATCGTGCTGGTCGGTATCGGCGCGGCGATCGTACCGATCGTGCTCGGCGCGCTGTGGAAGATGCTGCGCAAGAATGGCGCGAACGCGAGTACCCGTTGACGACGAGTTGTTTGCGGTATTTCGGGCCTTGAAAAACACGAAAGGCGTCGCGAATCTCGCGACGCCCGTTTTCATGCCGCCATGCCGACGGCCCAGGTCGGGTGCGCGCGGAGGCTCGATCAGATCAATCGCGCGTGATCGCTCGCGGTGCGAGTGGCGTTTCCGGCGTCGGATAGCCGGCTTCCTTGAAGGTCTGAACGATCGCGCGATTGGTGTCGAAGTAGACCTGCCAGTAGTTCTGGTTGGACGAGTAAGGGCGCACGCACAGCAGCGGTCCTTCCGGCGTGAAGCTCAAGACCTCGATATCCGGCGCGGGGTTTTCGGCCACGTTCGGAATCTTCGCGACGGCGGCTTTCAAACGCGCGATCGCATCGGTCGGATCGACGCCATTGGCGATCTTCGCGGTCAGCTCGACGCGCCGGAACGGCAGCACGCTGTAGTTCGAGATCGTGTCGGAGAAGATCTTGTTGTTGCCGATGATGGTCGTCACGTTGTCCGGCGTCACAATCGTGGTGCCGAACAGGCCCAACTCCGTGACGGTGCCGGTGACGCCCGCGGCCATGACGAAATCGCCGACCTTGAACGGCCGCAGCACCTGCATGAACACGCCGGCCGCGAAGTGCGCGAGCAGGCCGCCCCACGCAGTACCGATCGCGAGGCCGAGGCCGGCGAGCAACGCGGCGAACGACGTCGTCTGCACCCCGAAGATTTCCAGGATCGCGAGGACGAGCAGCAGGTTCAGCAACCCGGCGAGAATCGACGCGAGGTAGCGGGCCAGTGTCGGGTCGACCCGGCCGTTGCGTGCGAGCAGCTTGCGCGACAGGTTGGAGATCAGCCCGATGATCCAGCGGCCGACGATCCACAGCACGATTGCGCCGATGACCTTGGTGCCGATGTCGATGCCACGGGTCATGACGAATGCACGTACGGTTTCGATATCCAAGATGTTTCCTCGTTATAGGTTGCCATCAACGGATTGAACGACGGTGGTGCCATGACCCACAACGCGCGGTCTTCGGGAGTTATAGCCGACGGCGCCCGCCTGCGCAAGGACCGTTCCTGCCCTGCTCGCGGCGGCAATACAGAGATGAAACATGGCGGGGCGTACGTGAAAAGCCGGTCGGGGCATGCCGGGCTCACATGCGCAGCCGCGATTCGGAGTACGGTGACGTCTGGATGACAACCGCGTTGTCCGGGTCGCTTTTCACGGCGCGCCGGCGCCTCGATATCCGATGCCACGTGAACGCGATCACGATCGCGAGCGCATACGCGCCAGCACGCTGAAGAAACGACGTCGGCAGGGCGAATTGTCCATAGCGGTTCTGCGCGTCGGCGAACACGACAAACGTCAACAAGCCGTCGAGCACGCACGCGGCCAGCGCGATCACGATGAAAATCGCAGGGCCGCTCAGCGCGGCACCCGACCCGAACCGGTTATACAGTCGACAGGCCATCGATACGATGGCGAACAAGGTGAGGTTCGATAGCAGATCGAACAGAAAGGTGGTCATTATCGGTTCAATGAAAAAGCAATGCGCCGTGGGGTTGCCGGAACGTATGCTCGCGCAAGGTTCAGACATGCTCCGCTGATTCGGCGGCCCCTCGCGTCAGAATACTTGTCGCCCCGATAGAATCGATGAACCGGGGGCGATTATGAGAAAACGAATTGGCAAAATACGGACAAGCATTCAAGGAC